>CAYOLR010000265.1:0-3888 GCA_964404815.1 uncultured Halobacteriales archaeon | reverse complement strand
ACGAGACGTTGGCCCGTCGCATCGTTCTCGGGTTCTTCCTCGCGGCGACGACGCTCGCCACGGCCTACCTCTTCCCCGTCGATCTCCGGGCAGCGGCGGTCGCGGGGTTGCTCTCCCTCGCCACGATCGGCCTGTTGTACCGATCCTTCCGCGAACCCCGCGGGTTACGGGCCCAACCCCAGTTCACCCGGCAGGCGCTCCGCGAACGGCGAGACGAGGAGTAGTGGCCGGTATCCACGGGCTTTTCTCCGGGCCCCGAGTGGCGAGCGCATGGACATCGCGCCGTTCGGCCTCGAGCGGTGGTTCGCCGAATACGAACACGAGGCGGATCTCATGTTGGCCGAGAGTGGGATCCGATCGCTGCCCGCCGCCGAGTTCGACCTGGATCCCGGCGAGCTCGGGTACGTCATCCCGACGAACGGCGATCCGGCACTCCGCGAGTCGATCGGCGAACGGTACGGTCGATCGGCCGACGAGGTGGTCTGTACCGTCGGAACGCAGGAGGCCAACCTCCTCGCCTTCCTGAGCCTGCTGGATCGGGGCGATCACGCCGTCGTCGTCACCCCGACCTACCAGGCACTCCATGCAGTGCCGGAGGCATTTGCGGAGGTCTCGCGAGTGTGGTTGGAGCCGCCGGACTGGCGGCTCGATCCCGAGGCGGTGGCGGACGCCATCCGCCCGGCGACGGAACTGGTGGTCCTCAACAACCCGAACAACCCGACGGGTCGGTACCACCCGTGGTCGACGATCGAGGCGATCTACGATCACGTGGTCGGCGCGGAGGCTCACCTCCTCTGTGACGAGGTCTACCGGCTCCTGGCAGACGACCCTCATCCGCCCGTCGCGAGCCTCGAGCGGGGCCTCTCGACGACCAGCCTGACGAAGGCGTTCGGGCTCGCCGGGCTCCGATTCGGGTGGCTCGCGGGCGACGCTACCGTGGTCGATGCGGCCTGGGAGTGGAAGGATTACACGACCATCTCGCCCTCGCGCGTCGGCCAGCACGTGGCCAAACAGGCCCTCGATCGCGAGGTGGAGTTGCTCGGCGAGAGCCGGACGCTTGCCGACCGGAACCGGGAGCGCGTGGCGACCTTCCTGGACGACCACGGCCTCGATTGGCTCTATCCGGTCGGGGTCAACGGCTTCGTGACGATCCCAGACGGGTTCGACGGGTCGGAGGCGTTCTGTCGACAGTTCGTCGAGGCGGAATCCGTCGTCCTCGCGCCGGGATCGGCCTTCGGCTACGACGGGTTTTTCCGCATCGGGTTCGGCCTCCCGGCCGACCGGTTGGACGAGGGATTAACCCGCCTCGGGCGGTTCCTCGACCGCCACGCGTGACGGTTTCCAAACCGTTTATACCTTCAGGTTCGGACCTTTCCACCATGGCTACCGAGCAGAAGGAGGTACGCGACCTCCAGGAGGGGAACTACCTCATGATGGAGGACGCCCCCTGTCGGATCACCTCCTACAGTACCGCCAAACCGGGCAAACACGGAAGCGCCAAAGCACGGGTCGAGGCTCGTGGGGTCTTCGACGACAAGAAGCGTAGCATGTCCCAGCCGGTCGACGCCAAAGTCTGGGTCCCCGTCATCGAACGCAAACAGGGCCAGATCGTCAACGTCGAGGGCGACGACGTCGCCCAGGTCATGGACCTCGAAACCTACGAGACGATCACCATGGAGCTGCCCGGCGCGGTCAACGTGTCGAACGGTGACGAGATCGAATATCTCGAGTTCGAAGGCCAGCGAAAAGTCGTTACGTAGATGGCCTTCCCCGGCGCGACCGCCGATCCCGACGCCGCCGCGTATACGATCGTCGGCGCCCCGCTGGACGTCTCGACGTCATTTCTCCCTGGTGCTCGGTTCGGTCCCGATCGGGTCAGAACCTACGCCACGCCGTTCGATGACTACGATCGACGGACCGACCAACAGTTCACCGAACTCGGGGTCGCCGATCGCGGCGACGTCCGCGCTTGGGACGACCCTCCCGACTACCTCGGTTACCTGGAGGGCGTCCTAACTGACGTCATCGATGCCGGGGCCGTGCCGTTGCTCATTGGCGGCGAACACACCGTGTCGGTCGCCGGGGTGAACGCTGTCGACCCTGCGGCGTTCGTCAGCGTGGACGCCCACCTCGATCTCCGGACGGATCTCGACGGAAACGAATGGAGCCACGCCACCGTCACGCGTCGGGCCCTCGAGGTGGCCGATGACGCCTACGTCATCGGCGGGCGGACCGGGAGCGAGGCAGAGTGGGACCGTGCCGACCGGCGCGACGTCACCGTCATCCCGCCCGACGAGGTCGCCTCGTGGACGCCCGAGTTCGACGGCCCGGTGTACCTGAGCGTCGACATCGACGCGGCCGACCCAGGGATCGCCCCCGGCACCGGCACGCCTGAGCCCTTCGGACTTTCGGCGACCGACATGCGCCATGTCGTCCGGACGGTCGCCCCGACGGCGGCGGGCTTCGATGTCGTCGAGGTAAACGACCGCGACGACGGCCAGGCCGCAAGCCTCGGGGCCAAGCTCCTCCGGGAGTTCGTGTTCGCCCACTCGGCGGGGTTTTAGTCCCCCGGCCTCCAGCAACGGACGAATGGACCGGCTCGAATCCTGTTATTTCTGTGGCACCACGAACGCCTCGCTCGACGAGTACCCGGTGGTGCCAGATGCCCTGAATCCTGCCCCCGATGAACAGGCCGCAGTGACGCTTTGCCCCGACTGCCGGGAGAAGCTCGCGACCGTCGTGAAACGGATCGCGTCGGCCGCGGAACCCCCGGACGAGGCCGCCGCTCCGGCCTCCGGCGGTGCCCCAGGGGAACCCACGGTCGAACCGCCGGAGGAACCTGCCGAACCGGAACCGGCGCGACCCGGGACCGACCGATCCGACGACGAGGCGGCCGCGGAGCCCGAGCGCGGCCCCGAGTCGGCGGCCGAAGCCGAGGAACCGCCGACGACCGATGCAACCTCGAGTGCGACGCCGTCCCCGGCCGACGAGCCCGATCCTGATGAGACTGAAGACGACGAGTCGGAGCCCCGGCGACCGGAAACCCTCTCGCCCTTTCAGTATAACAAGGTAATGCGGCTCCTGGAGAACCGTGAGTTCCCCGTGGCTGTGGCCGAGTTCGAGGCGATCGCGACCAGTGCCTACGAACTCCAGCCTTCGGACGTGGAAGCCGTCATCGAGGCGGCGATCGACCGTGGCCTCATCGAACGGGGCGAGGACGGCGAAACCCTACATCGCCGCGGTTGAGCTCACGCGGGAACAGTTACGGGCCCACCCCGCCAAGCGCGTGGCATGCAGCTGTCCGCCTTCTGTGATCGTTTGGATGAACGGTTGGACACCGGAGCGTACGCCGAGCTCGACGTGAGCGCGAACGGCCTCCAGATCGGCCCCGAGCGCGGCTCCGTGGATCACGCGGCCTTCGCGGTGGACGCGGCCGTCCAGACGGTCGAACGGGCTCGCGACGAGGGGGCCGACGTCCTGGTGGTCCACCACGGCCTCATCTGGGACGGGCTCGAACGGGTCACGGACAGCCACTTCCGCCGGATCGCCCCCCTCGTCCGGAACGACATCGCCCTCTACGTCTCACACCTCCCCCTCGACGGCCACCAGCAGCTCGGGAACGCGGCGGGGGTCGCTGACGTGATCGGCTTGGAGGAACGGGAACCGTTCGGCTCGCTCGGCGAGGAGGTCATCGGTCAGGCCGGACGGCTGCCCGAAGGGGTTGCCGCAGACGCGCTTCGGGACACGTTAGAGACGGAGCTGGAACCGCTGCATCCCGTCCGACTGCTCGACTTCGGGCCGGACCACATCGAGGACGTGGCGATCGTGACCGGGAGCGGCGTCGATTGGTTCGAGGAGGCCGTCTCGGCCGGCGTCGACGCGTTCGTC
>CAYOLR010000264.1:0-3889 GCA_964404815.1 uncultured Halobacteriales archaeon | reverse complement strand
GGGGGTGTCGGCAAGACCACCACGAGCATCAATCTGGGTGCGTCGTTCGTCGCTCGCGGCGCTTCCGTCCTTGTAGTGGAAACCGACCTGGCGATGGCGAACGCCGTTGATTTCCTCAAACTCGACTACGACGAGACGAACGATCCGACCCTCCATGACGTCCTCGCCGGGGAGTCGAGCATCGGGAAAGCGATCTATCGGGCACCCGGCCAGCTGGACGTCCTTCCGTGTGGAGTCGACCTGGAGGGCTATATCGCCGCCGACCCGAGCGGATTGAGTACCGTGATCGAATGCGTCAGGGAATCCTACGACGTTATCGTGCTCGATACCGGGGCGGGCCTCAGCCGGGAGACCCTGATCCCGATGGGATTGGCGACCGACATCGTGGTCGTCTCCACGCCGCGAGTCGCGGCCGTCCGTGATGCCGAGAAGACCCTCGAACTCGCCGAACGGATCGGCAGCCGGGTCGACGGGATCGTCTTCACCATGTCGGGGACGGGTCGGGCTCCAGATCCCGAGCGGATCGCTCGCTATCTCAACGTGGAATACCTCGGTCACGTCCCGGAGGACACCGCCGTTCCGTCCTCACAGGACGTCGGGAAGCCGGTCGTCGCCCACGCGAACAACAGTTCAGCGAGCCTCGCCTATCGGCAGATCGGTGACCGGCTCCTCCAGCTCTTCACCCAGCGACGGGAGGCGGCGGCCGAGGACGATCGAAACCGGCAAAGCGAACCGTTCACCCTTGGGGGCACGGAGCCGGACGCCATCCCCTCCACCGGGACGTTCCTCGCGGAGTCGTCGGATCGCCAGGATCCGATGCCGCCGGTCGGATCGTTCCTCGACGAGACATCACACCGCCGGACCCCGGCCGAATCCGATTGAGCCTCAGAGACCTAACCAAGCAACGAAGACGAGGATGCCGCCGATCGTTGTGCTGGCGACGGCGTGAAACCGGAGCCGATCGAGCAAAGCATGCGCGGATCGCTCCTCAAGGGCCGCCAACTCGTAAATCTCGCCACCAATCTCACAGCGGGGGAGGAAATCCATGGAGAGATGAAGGAAAATCCCCGAGGCGAAGCCGAACACCAGCCCGAATGCGACAGGGGAGGCGGGGATGGTAATCAGTGCCGCCGGGATCGCCGTGAGGCCGACACCGGTCGCCGGGAGCAATAAGGAGGACACGGGTTTCCCGTCGGTCGAGAGCCGTTGGGCGGCCGCGTAGCCTGCCGGGCCCTTGTGCGAAACGATGGCGAGGCCGAGGAGGGGCCCAAGACTCGGCATTCCTGCATAGACGAGGCCGATCACACTTCCCGCCGCGAGCGCATGTGCCGTGAGCCGGATGGCCGTATGTTCGATCGGGTGATCAGTATGGGTCAGCCAGTGGCCGACGGTGTGGGTGGCGTACCCGATAATGATCCCGGCCGCGATCCCGAACCCGCCGAAAGCGGGGTGATGGCCGATCGCCGCAGGAACGAGGAAGACGGCCGCGCTGGTGACCATGGCTCCGCTCGCCAGCCCGTATCCCCACACGAGACGGCGGGCGTGGCCGGTCCGACCCGCACGCCGACCGATCGGGATCGCCACCCCCATCGCGAGGAAGGCGGCCCACGCGATCCCGAGAACCTTCGGGGCGACCCCCAGCCGGTACCCGCCGATCGTCAGGACGACGAGCCCTAACACGCTGAGCCCGCCGACGACGCGGGCGGCGGTGTCCGGCTCCGTACGCAAATCGAGTGCAACCACTGATTAATAATTCGAGGCGAGAAATTAATAACATTTCGGGGAGTCCTCCCGACCGTTCGGCCGGTTCCCCGCGGTCAGCCGCGACGGTACCGGTATCTGGCCTTGAGAATACTCAAGATTCCGGGAATCCCGAAGAGGAGGGCAAACGGAATACGATCGGAGGGGGCGAAGGGTCCGGGCCAGAGGAGGATCAACAGCATCAATGCGACGCCCACTACCCCGAGGAGGGCCAAGCCGACGGTCCGGAGGTCGAGATCCGACGCGACGTCGCTCATAGTCTTCGGACCACACCCGATCCTAAAAGGTCGTTCGATACCGCCCGGTTCCGGTATCACGGGATTAGGTGACGGTGAGGCTGTCTGCGAGCGCTCGAAGCGCGTCGTACCCACCCGTTTTCAGGGGCGATCCGTGGGCCACACACGCGATCTCGAATGGCGGCGTCGTGTCGGCGAACCGCCTGATGGAGGCCCGCAGCCGGGCCATGTCGTAGGAATCGTACCACTCGGGTGTCGTCAACCGCCCGGCGTCCTCCCACACGAGATCGCCGAGCAGCGCGGTGCTCAATTCCCGATGGAGAAAGACCGTATGCCCGGGGTTGTGGCCAGGGGTGTGATATGCGGTGAACCCGCCGATCGTGTCGCCGTCCTTGACGGGTCTGAAATCCATCCCGTCGGGCAGGCGAAACAGTCGCCGGGCGCCTCGGTGAAACAACCCCTTGTGGTGAAGTAACGGTGGATCCCAGGTTCCTGTAACGATCCGGAGATCACGTTCGCCCATGAACACCGGGACGTCCACCGCAGGATACAGACGCGGCAGGCCGCCGACGTGATCCAGGTCGTAGTGCGTCACGAGTATGCGGTCGATATCGTCCAAGGAATAGCCGATATCGGCCAACTCCCGCCGGACGCGGCCCGCCAGCAGTGGGAGGCCGGCATCGACCAGCGTCACCCCGCCATCGTCCACCAGGTAGGCGTTCGCCCCCAACGGCGCCGGGAAGCCCAGCTCCAGGAGGTAGACGTCCGGGGCGATGGCTTCAGCCATTAGGGTGAATTGGGGCTCGCCGCCATTAACCCAACCGCTCACACCCTTCCGATACGTTACATAAACCCGTTTCAGCGAACCGTTTTGTCGCTCCGTTCCCATGGGGATCTACATGGCCGCAACGAGCGATGACGGCGACCTGGAACCGGTGGCCACCGCAGAGGAAGTGCGAGAGGGCCACCCGACGGTGGTCCAGGCCGGCGGGCGTTCGATAGCCCTCTTCCACCACGATGGCGAGTTTTTCGCGACCGACAACCGGTGCCCGCATATGGGATTCCCCTTGACCGAGGGGAGCGTCGATAACGGTATCCTGACATGTCACTGGCATCACGCCCGGTTCGAGCTCTCCTGTGGGGACACGTTCGACCCATGGGCCGACGACGTCCAGACCTTCCCGGTCGAGGTCCGGGACGGCAAGCTGTACGTGGACCCGACGCCGGAGACGGACGAGACGCCGGCCGACCATTGGCAGCGTCGGCTCGAGGACGGCCTCTAGAAGAACCTCTCGCTCGTCATCGCGAAATCGGTTATCGGCCTCGAGGACGCCGGCGTCCCCGAAACCGTGCCCATTCAAGCCGGGGTCGAGTTCGGCACCAACTATCGGGAGATGGGCTGGGGCCGGGGTGTGATGACGCTGGGTGTCATGGCCAACCTCCTGGACGACATCGACACCGAGGACCGCCGGCGGGCGATGTATACCGGGCTCCGGGACGTCGCCTCGAACGCCGCGGGCGATCCGCCGTTCTTCGGCCAGCAGCCGTTCGACGCCCGCGAGCTCTCGGCCGATCGGCTCTCCGAATGGTTTCGCGAGAACATCGAGGTCCGTGACTCCGATGGGGCAGAGCGGGTCCTCCGGACGGCCATCCGGGCGGATCTATCGGAGTCGTCGATCGCGGGCATGGTGGTCAGGGCAGCCACCGATCACCGATACCTGGATTCCGGCCACCGGATCGATTTCATCAACAAGGCCTTCGAGACGCTCGACCGACTCGGCTGGGAACACGCCGACGACGTCCTCCCGAGCCTGGTGCCGGGCCTGGCGTCCGCCTCGCGGGCCGAGGAGACGTCGTCGTGGCGCCAACCGATCGATATCGCCGACCTGCTA
>CAYOLR010000263.1:0-3915 GCA_964404815.1 uncultured Halobacteriales archaeon | reverse complement strand
CCTTGTCGGGAACCTCCGAGGGGACGACGTCGCCGTGGGGGTGGCGGGCGTTGCCGGCGGCCCACTCGACCATGTGGGCGGCTTCGACGACGTCCGCTCGGCCCTCGCTGATTTCCTTCCCGCATTCCTTGGTGACGATCTCCCCCAGCTCATCGGTTCGATCCCTGAGCTCGTGATAGACGTCCCAGAGGTGTTCGGCTCGATCAATGTAGGACAGGTCGCGCCACGCCGCGAACGCCTCGGTGGCGGCGTCGATGGCGGCGTCGACGTCATCTGGTGTCCCTCGCGGGAACTCACCGAGCGGTTCGCCCGTCGCGGGGTTGATGCTTTCGAACGTTTCGCCGGCGCCCTCGACCCACTCCCCGCCGATATAGTGCCTCGAGACGGCCTCGCTGGCCTGTCGGCTCATGTCAGTATCGTTGGGGCGCTGCGGCCTTAAAGCCCGCTCACCCCCTGTCAAGTCGCCCGTTTTTCGATCTCGCCCTTGACGGTCGCGCCGTCGAAATCGTGATCCGGTCGGATGTTGACGAAATCGAGGAACTCCCGCGCGGCGAGGAGGTCCTCCGGGGTGTAATGTTCCAGGGCGGCGTCGACCGTCGATCGGGCGCCGATCATGGGGACGAGGACGCCGAGCGCACAGGCAACGTCGTACGCCCGTGCCCCCTCGATGCCGTCTTCCCTGACGTTCGTCGCATCGATGAAGAAGAGCTCGTCGTCACGGACCAGCACGTTTTCCGCCCGGAGGTCGCCGTGAACGAGGCCGTGGTCATGCATCGTGGCGAGCGATTCGAAGAGCGTGGGTGCGAGCTCCTCGACTCTCTCGGGGTCAAGTTGGTCCAGCGGCCGGAGATCGGGCAGGTATTCCATCACCACGACACCGAGGCCCTCGACTTCGAACGTCTCGATCGGTTCGGGGGCGTTGACGCCGATCTCGGCCATCCGTTTGGTTGCCTCGAGCTCGTGTTCGGCCATGTCCAGGGGGGTCCCGAAGTGCTCGAAAAACCCCTCGGTCCCGGACGTGAACGCCCCGATGTTCCTGGCGCCGGTGAAGAGGGCATGAACCAGCGAGTTCTTCCGGCTGATCACCTTGATGAACCAGCGGTCGTTGACGACGCACGGAGTGGATAGCCAGTTGTCCGCCTCGAGAAATTCGACGCGGACCACCGGCTCCTCGTACCGCCGGGCGAGTTCTTGGAAGACCGCCTCGAGCCGGTCCCATTCGACGGTCCCCCGAAAGAAACGCCTGACCGCCATACGGGTGGGACCTCGGGTCGCGGCGGTAAAGCGGTAACGGGAGCTTCCCCGGGGAACCGGCTGCCTCCGTCGATTTTATGGCTCGGCGTATCGATTCCAGGGTATGGACTTCGCGCTTCCCGACGAACACCGGATGATCCGGAATTCCGTCCGGGAGTTCTGCGAGGCCGAGATCGAGCCCATCGCCCAGGACATCGAGGCCGAACACCGGTTTCCGGCGGAGATCTTCGACCAACTCGCCGACCTCGAGATGATGGGCGTTCCCGTCGCCGAGGAGTTTGGGGGCCTCGGGGGCGATCAGCTCATGTACTCACTCGTCACCGAGGAGATCGGGCGGGTCTCGGGGAGTGTCGGCCTCTCCTATGCGGCCCACATCTCGCTGGCCTCGAAACCGATCGAGAACTTCGGGACTGAGGCCCAGAAGGACCGGTGGTTGCGCCCGCTCGCCGAGGGTCGACATCTCGGGGCGTGGGCCTTGACCGAACCCGGGAGCGGGAGCGATGCCTCGGACATGGACACCACGGCCACGCGTGACGGCGATGGCTGGATTCTCGACGGCACGAAACAGTTCATCACGAACGCCACGGAGGCGGGGTCGATCCTCGTCAAGGCCGTAACGGATCCCGACGCCGGCTACGATGGGATCTCGACCTTCATCGTCTCGCCGGATGACGACGGCTTCGAGGTCTCGCACGTGTGGGACAAGATGGGCCTCAATGCCTCGCCGACCTGCGAACTCCAGCTCGACGATTGTTGGGTTCCCGATGACCGGCTCCTCGGAGACCCGGGAGACGGCTGGGCCCAGACCAAAACGACCCTCGATGGCGGGCGGATCTCCATTGCGGCCCTTTCGGTCGGGCTGGCCCAGGGTGCGTTTGATGCGGCCAGGGAGTACGCCGTCGAGCGGGAACAGTTCGGCCAGCCGATCTCGAAGTTCGACGCCGTCCGGGACATGCTGGTCGACATGCACCGGAAGGTCGAACGGGCGCGACTGTTGACGTATCGCGCCGCCTGGCGGTACGATCAGGGAGAGGACGTGACCCGGGAGAGTTCGCTCGCTAAACTCGATGCGTCCGAGGCGGCCCGGGAAGTCGCCGAAAACGCCGTCCAGGTGCTCGGCGGCTACGGGTACACGGAGGATTTCGCGCCCCAACGGTTCTATCGCGACGCCAAGCTCATGGAGATCGGCGAGGGAACGAGCGAGATCCAACACCTGATCATCGGCCGGGAACTCGGCCTATAGTGGGGCTCCACCGTGAACGACGTGACCCCGTTGGAGCTCGAGCGGCAGGCTCGCCAATGGATCCTCAGCGAACACACGGCCCTGATCGCCGCCGTTCGTGAGGCGGCCGCCACGGTCGCCGAGGCTCGTAACGGGAAGTCAGGATCCCTCACATCGAGCCCACGGGATGCAGTTGCCCGGGAACTCGTCGATAGGGGACTCATGGCGAGGTTCCCGGCTGTGTTGTTGGACCTCGCCCGGGCGACAGACCTGGAGCCGGCGGCCCGTCTGGTCGCCGCACCGCCCTATGTCTCGATCAACGGGACGGCCGTCATTCTTCGGCTGCCGGTACCGGAATTCCGCCTCGTCGTCTCGATTCGAACGTTCAGGATCGACCGTCGGCCCACACGGTACCGCTTTTTCACTGCTGAACCGACAGAGAGCGTTGGCGTTTCAGTCCGGACTCGCCCGTAGTCCCCAGAGGCTATTCGGCATCGATCGTAAGGAACTGGAGGGCATTTCGGATGTAGTAGTTCTTCTCCGCGGGGTCCTCTGCCTCTAGCGCAAATCGGAGGTTGTATTCCACCGGGAACCGGCCGTGCACCTTTTCCTCGTCTTCGTGCGTAACGGTTTCGGCCATGCTAACACATACCGTACCCAGACGGAAAGCCTGGAGGCTTCGAAATCAAAGGTGTATTTGATTAATTCACGGAATCGAAAAATGAAAATAGTGAATGACGGGTTCATTCACGGGGGAATTGAACCTGTACCGCCTGTCTACCGGCTTTGCGGGTCGGCTCCGGAGGAACAGGTCCGGTCGGCTCAGGTCCGGAAGGATTCGCCGCAGCCGCACTCGCTCACGACGTTGGGGTTTTCGACGCTGAAACCGGCGCCCTGGAGGCCGTCCTCGAAGTCCAGTACCGATCCTTCAATATATCGCATCGAAGCCGGATCCACGAAGACACGGAGGTCGTGGTGCTCGTAGATGGTATCGTCCTCTTCGGGGGCTTCGTCGAACCGCATCCCGTAGGATAGCCCTGCACAGCCCCCCTGTTGGACGAACAACCGGAGGCCGGCCTCGCCGGTGTCCAACCCCTCGTTTTCGAGGAGCCGGAGGGCCTCCTCGGCGGCGTCCTCCGTGACCTCAATTTGAGCCTGCCCCTCGGTTGCGGCACTCATAGGAACCCGTTGTGCGTGAAGGGTGTTAATCTTGACGCCGGTCCCCGAATCTGGCATCGACGCTCGCGGCGTGAGCCTCGAGCCCTTCGGCGTCCGCCAGAGTCGTGATCGTCTCCCGAAGGTCCGCAAGGGCACCGGCTCCCAACCGTTGAACCGTGGTGGCCCGGAGGAAGGTGTCGACGGAGAGCCCGCCGGTAACCTTCGCGGCACCCCCTGTGGGGAGGACGTGGTTTGTCCCGCTGGCATAATCGCCCGCGGCG
>CAYOLR010000262.1:2768-3941 GCA_964404815.1 uncultured Halobacteriales archaeon | reverse complement strand
AGCCGCGAGCCGTCCGTAGACCTCCTCGTAGGCCCAGTCGGTCGCACGCCGGGCGTGATAGGCCTCCTCCGGCGTCATCGAGTGGACGTGGACGTCGCCGACACTCATCGCCCGGATCTGTTCACAGTAGGTCCCCGGATCCGTATCGTAGGACGCGGGCGGTTTGTAGTTCACCTGCACGGGATCCGGCGCCACCGCCAGGGCTTCCCGGTGCTCGGCGTCGAGGGCGAAGGCCGGATGGAGCCCGCTGACCGAGCACACTTCGTAGATGCCCATGTCGAGGGCGCGTTCGACGATTCGACGGGACTCGGCCGGGGTCTTGGTGAACCCCGGGTTGTCGCCGTCGAAGTCGGTCTCGAACCGCTGGGCGGCGTCCTTGAAATTGCAGAAGAGACAGCCCGTATCGCAGGCCGTCGTCACGTTGTTGTTGAGGTTGGCGACAAAGGTGACCTCGTCACCCACGACCGCCGCCCGCCGGCGGTCGGCGGCCTCGAGCACGCGTTCCTTGCGATCGGGATCGATCCCATCATCCCGTCCCGTCGTGAGGAGGGCGACGGCGTCCTCGACGGAGAGCCGTTGCCCGGCACGGGCCTTCGCGAGGGCGTTCTCGAAGGGCTGATCGGTCACCGGGCGGTGGTCGAAGTCGAGGGCAGCCGCCATCGACCGCGACAAACCGGCCCATCATTATAATACCAGGTACATCGGCAAGCGAGGGGAAACGCTTAGGCGGGGCGGTTGGTGGGTTTGCTCATGAACGGTGGGCCGACCGGGTGGGTCACGTGACCTCGGTCAAGGAATTCAGGATCGAACGAGAACCGACCGCCGGCGGGCTCGGCCGGGGCTCTTTCCGCTTCACCGACGACTACTCAGTCTTCGACTGGGGGAAGATGCCCGACCGGATCCCCGAGAAGGGGGCGAGCCTCTGTGCCATGGGGGCGGACAACTTCGAACGCCTGGAGGCTGCGGGCGTCGCGACGCACTACCGCGGAGTGGTCCGAGACGGTGACGTCGTGGCACTCGACGACATAGACTCGCCACCGGCCGAAATGGCGATCGAGATCACACAGGTACCCGACCTCCCACACGACGACGGTTACGACTACGACGCCTTCCACGCCGCCGGTGGCGACAACTACCTCGTGCCCCTCGAAATCGTCTTCCGCAATCGCGTCC
>CAYOLR010000262.1:0-2758 GCA_964404815.1 uncultured Halobacteriales archaeon | reverse complement strand
GGGTCGAGCCTCCGGAAACGGAGCACCCCCGAGGCACACGGGCTGGCGTACGACACCTGGCCTGACGAGCCCATCGCGTTGGAGGAGCCGATCGTCGAGTTCTCGACCAAATACGAGGAACAGGACCGCTACCTCGATCGTGACGAAGCCGGCCGGATCGCCGGCAAGGCCGATCTGGCGGATCTCGAACGGGTCGCGCGGCGCGTCAATACGATCGTGACCGAACGCGCAGAGGCTGTCGGGTTCGACCACCAAGACGGGAAGATCGAATGCCTCTATTTCGATGGCGAGATCCGCGTGGCCGACGTGGTCGGGACGTTCGACGAGAACCGGTTCGCGTACGACGGCCAGCAGGTCTCAAAGGAGGTCATCCGGCAGTACTACAAGCGGTATCATCCGGACTGGGTTGACGCGGTGGGGACGGCCAAGGCCGAGGCTAAAGAGCGGGGCGTCGCCGATTGGCGGGCCCTCTGTGAAACCGAACCGAAGCCGCTGCCCGCGACCGTCGTCGAGGCGGCGAGCGACCTGTACACGGCGGGGGCGAACGCCTATTTGGATCGCGACCTCTTCGACAGCCCGCCGATCGACGCCGCCGTCGACCGTGTGCGGACGCTCGAATGACCACGGCTTCAAGACCCCCCATACCCTCACGGTAGCTATGGTCGATCCTACCTCCGATGTGGGGGAGGTAAGCGAAGAAGACGCACCCCGATGTACGGTTTGCGGGGAGCCGATCGTCGAGTCGCCGGACCACCGGGTCGTCACGTGGGTCGGCGACGATGGGCTCATCCAGCACCGAGATTTCTGCAGCGATTCCTGTCACGACGAGTGGGACGGGGACTGATCCCGCGGCGGAAGGCGGAAGACCTTTCGACCCCGGAATCGCCCCTGTCACCATGGGCGGCTTCACCGCGACCGTCACCGTCCGGCTCAAGCAGGGGGTCCTCGACCCGGAGGCGCAGACGACACAGCAGGCCCTCGAGCGGCTCGGGTTCGAGTTGGAGGCACTCCGGTCGAAGGACGAGTACGAGATCGACCTCGAGGCCGAATCGGCGGAGGCCGCCGCCGATCGTGCCGAGGAGATGGCCGAACGGCTGCTGGCCAACCCCACGATCCACGACTACTCCGTCGAGGTGGCCCAGCGGTGACGGTCGCGATCATCCAGTTTGGCGGGTCGAACTGCGACCGTGATACCCGGCGGGCACTGACGTTTTTAGGGATCGACGCCGAGCTCGTCTGGTACAAGGACGGTCTCCCCGCCGACGCGAGCGGTGTCGTGCTCCCCGGCGGGTTTTCCTACGGGGACTACCTGCGGGCGGGGGCGATGGCGGCACGGGCCCCCATCATGGACGAAATCCGCGACCGAGTGGCCGACGGCCTCCCGCTGCTCGGGATCTGTAACGGCGCCCAGATCGGCTGCGAGGCCGGGCTCACCCCCGGAGCGTTCACGACGAACGACTCGGCACGGTTCCGTTGTGAACACGTCCACGTGCGGGTCGAAACCGCCGATACGCCGTGGACCCGGGCGTATGCGGAGGGCGACGTGATCGAACTGCCGATCGCCCACGCCGAAGGCCGGTTCGAGATCCCCGACGCCGACTTAGCCCGGCTGCGGGCCGACGACCGGATCCTATTCCGCTACTGCGACGAGGACGGGTCGATCACCGACGCCGCCAACCCCAACGGATCGAAGGCCAATGTCGCCGGGATCCTGGGCGAGGCGGGCCACGTCGCCGTCCTGATGCCCCACCCGGAACGCGCGACGCTCCCCGACCTGGGCTGGACCGACGGGCAGGGCGTCCTCCGGGGTTTCGCCTGACCCTCGAGGAAACCGGTGTTATGGGAGCCGAGGCGCGTCCGCGTCCGGCATGACCTCGAAGGCGTTGAGGGTACACGCGATCAAGCTATGACATCCTCTCCGGCGTAATCGCCGGGATTTCCCGACCGCAGTTGGGATATTAAGGTTTGCAATCCACGACCTGTTCTCGCGGGGCGAAGCGGCCCTCGCTACGAGCGAACAGGCGGACTGCTGGCTGTGCCATCCAGCCGTTATCCCTATCTCCCCCGTCCGGGGCGAGACTCGGGAGTACCTTCTCGCGGATGTTCTCCGCGCCGTTGATGTCCGCGTTGGCAACCGTCCCGCAAGATTCGCAGACGTACAGCCCGCGATCGACGCGCTGGCTCCCGTCCTCGGTGCCGCAAGCCGAGCAGGTCGTTGACGTACTGCGTTCGTCCACCTGATCCACGTCGATACCCTGTTCTTCAGCCTTGTATTCGAGCATCGTCGTAAAACGGTCGAACGCCCAACCGTGCAAGCCGAGATTTCCACGGTCGCCCCAGTCCTTGTCATCGCGGATACCCGACAGGTCGCCCACGACGATCGTGCCAACGCCACGTTCGATGCACTCGGCCACCACGTCTTTCGACAGCGTGTGCAGGAAGTGCGACCGCCGCTCAGTACGCTTGCAATCAAGACGATTAGACTCGGTGGACGCCGAATCGTCGCACTTGGCCCGCTCCTTCTGGAACCAGTATTCGTCCGCTTTGAGCGCACCGCCGGGATATAACAGCCCGTCATCACCGAACGACACTGCGGCGATGTTCGAGATGCCGAGGTCGATCCCCGCCACCCCGTCTCCGGGGGGCTCCGGGTCAATCTCGTGGCGACAGTCGAAATGCAGTCGCCACTCACCACGGTCGTATACGGCCCGGACCTGCTGGACGTTCTCGATGGCCACGTCGGGGTCGGCCTCGTACT
>CAYOLR010000261.1:1386-3944 GCA_964404815.1 uncultured Halobacteriales archaeon | reverse complement strand
CCCGGCGAGTCCACTTCCCCCTGTCCCCCTATCGTATCTTGATATTCCAACTTCATCGTCGAGACCCCCTGGATATAGCAGCCATCCGATTTATACGGAACACTCTCCGTCAGTCGCTATGGACCACCGTTCAGGACTGACTCCGCCCTCGCCGGGATTGAAGCACCGAATCGGTCGGTGCGGGCTCGTCGGGAGCAATGTTCCGTAAGGAATTTCGACCGCAAGCCACCCATGAGATTCATCGGGTCCTTGGGAGATTAGCAGGTCACCGAGCAACCGACTTCAGATATCATGGAAACGACGGATACTGAGCAGGGTCGTGGTATCGACGCGGGTAAGGATTCGCTGTTCGAGGCGGTCTTCGATTCCTCGCCCGACGGAATCGTTCTCGTCGGCCAAGAGGGTAAGATTCGCCGGGCGAACGACAGGATGGAGGACCTCTTCGGATACGAGCCAGAGGCCCTTCGGGGGAAGCCCATCGAGATCCTGGTCCCGGAATGGCTCCGTGAGGAACACGTAGACATGCGGGACGAGTTCCTCAATGCGCCAGAGGCCCGGCCCATGGGAGTCGGGCTCGATCTCGCGGGTCAACGACAGGACGGGTCCGTGTTCCCGGTCGACGTGGGATTGAGCCCGGTCGAAGTGGGCGAGGAGCGGTTGGTCATGGCGGCGGTTCGGGACACCACGGAGCAAGAGAGCCTCCGAACCAAATATCGGGCGATGCTGGAGACGGCACCGGATGCCGTCATCGTCGCGGACGCCGGGACCGGCGAGATCGTCGAGGTGAACGACCGCGCGGTCGAGCTCACCGGCTATACGGAACGGGAACTCATCGGGATGAGCCAGGCCGAGCTGCACCCGGCCGGCGAGCGGGACCGGTATCGTGATCTGTTCGAACGACACCTGGAATCGGAAGGAATCCGGTCCCGCCTCCCGGATGGGTCGGACATCCTCATCGAAAGGAAAGACGGGTCGACAATCCCGGTCGCCATCAACGCCGGGGTCTTCGAACTCGGGAATCAGCGGCTGGTAACGGGATCGTTTCGGGACATCACCGAGCGACGGGCCCGGGAACACGAACTCGAGCGCGCCGAGAGCATCATCCAGGCCTCCGGGGATGCCGTCTATATGCTGGACCCCGACGGAATATTTACCTTCGTGAACGAGGCCCTCACGAGGCTGTCCGGCTACGCGAGAGAAGAACTCGTCGGCGAACACGTTTCGCTCGTCATGGAACCCTCGGACATCGAACGCGGACGATCGTTGATCGAGGAGCTGCTGACGGGCCCGAAGGAGCGCGGGACCTTCGAGATGACCATCCATACCGCCTCCGGCGAGGCGATCCCGACCGAGAACCATATCGCCCTGCTCGAGACCGACGATGGGAAGCTGGCGGCGTCTGTCGGCGTGCTGCGGGATATCTCGGCCCGGAAGGAACGTGAGCGGTCACTCCGACGCCAGAACGAGCGATTGGACGAGTTCGCCAGCGTGGTGTCACATGACCTCAGGAACCCGCTCACGATCGCGAGCGGCCACGTCGAGCTGGCCCAGGACGAGTGTGACAGCTCGAGCCTGGAACGGACCGAGGAAGCCCTCGGACGGATGGACCAAATCATCGAGGAGACGCTCACGCTCGCCCGCCAGGGTGCCGCCGTCGGCGAGACGGAACCGGTGGATCTGTCCCGAATGGCCGACCAATGCTGGCGGATCGTCCAGACACAATCCGCCACCCTCCAGGTCGAGGACCCGGCGCGGATCGAGGCCGATCCGGACCGGCTGCGGCACGTCTTCGAGAACCTGTTCCGCAACGCCGTCGAGCACGGCGGCGAGGACGTCACGATCCGGGTCGGCGGGCTCGATGACGGGTTCTACGTGGAAGACGACGGCCCGGGCATTCCGGCCGACGAGCGGGAACAGGTCTTCGACGCCGGCCGATCGTCACTCGCGGACGGCACGGGCTTCGGCCTCGCGATCGTCAAACAGATCGTCGAAGCCCACGACTGGCAGGTGGCGATCTGCGAGGGGACCGACGGCGGTGCACGGTTCGAGATCACCGGCGTGCGGTGAAGTAGAGCGAACAATGCCGCATGGGATGGCCACCGAACCCGGGGCGGTTACCCGGTGGTCGTGTTCCCGGCCTGTTGCGTCTCGATCTCGTCCAGGGCGTTTCCGAGCTCGGTGATCTTCTCCGCGTAGGTCTCGAAGTCACCCTCCCGCAGGGCGTCCTGTGCCTCGGAATAGATTCGCTGGAGGCGCTGGAGTTCGGCTGCCGGGACCCCGCCACCCGGGCCCGGCTGTTCGGGGGCCGCCGCCCCATAACGCACGGCGAGCGCGTCCTGCAGCGTGGGCTGCATGATCACGCGGTCGCCCTGGGCGAGGATCACCCGCTTGAGCTCCGGAAGCGCTCCCTGTTCCTGGGACTCGAGGAACAGCGGCTCGACATAGATGATCGTGTCCTCGAGGGGTATGGCGAGCAAGTTCCCACGGATCACCGACGAACCGGACTGTGACCAGAGGGTGATCTGTTGGGAGATGTCGGCGTCCTGGTCGATCCGGGA
>CAYOLR010000261.1:0-1286 GCA_964404815.1 uncultured Halobacteriales archaeon | reverse complement strand
GTCGATTCGCCGTAATAGATCCGGGGTTGATCCACCGTTACGCCCACCGACGAGTTCGGGGGGATGTCTTTGATCCAAAGCTCGGGGAGGCCCTCTCCGGTCGTCTGGCTCACCGGGGACATAACGACGCCGAAGCCGTGGGTATAGACGAGGTGTCGGTTGACCCATGTTTGTGATTCCGAGGGGAGATCCTCGAAATCGATCTCGCGAGCGGAGATCATCACCTGCCGCTCCTCGCCGTCAATCTCGTAGCGGTCGACGTCGACGTCGTTGAAAGTATAGTAGGTCCGAAAGATCTGGAGTTCGTTATAGGTCGTGAGCAGGGGTCGGGGGTCCCAGAGTCGGACGTTGTCGATCGTCCCCGGGTTGGACTCGATCTCCTCCCTTGTGAGTGATTCGTCAACCGGGAACTCCTGTTCATCGATCCGGTCGAGGGCGAACGCTTCATTGGTGAACGCGATCTCGTGCTCGAGATACCGTTCCTCCTTGTTGAACTCGTCGGGCTCGACGACGAAATCCTGGTAAACGAAGCCCGCCGCCTGCCCGACGATGAGGAAGCCGACGAGGATGGCGACGGGGATGTAGACCGCCCGATCGTCCTGCAGCCGGGTGTTGGCGAGGAGGATAAGGCCGCCGACCACGCCGGTTATCGCCAGCAGGACGAGCAGCGGTTGCATCACCGCCGATTCGGTCGCTCCGAGGCCGAAGACTGCGCCGCGCCGTGAGTACAGGAGCTCGAAGCGGTCGAGGTAGAACCCGGCACCGATGAGGATCAACGCGACGCCGAGGTAGGCGACAAGGTGGTCGTAGGCGATGCCCCGGATGTTTCGCAGGAAGGTCAACATGTCGTACTCGACGACCGTCTCGCCCGTCGTCAGCTGTTCCGTGGTGACGGCGAGGTACCGGCCGTAGAGCACCAGCGAGAGGACGAGGCCGACGGCCGTGAGGAACAGGAGCAGGCCGATGACGAGGTTGTAGAACGGGAGGTGATAGACGTAGAAGGAGACGTCCTGCCCGTAGATCGGATCGGCGGTTCCGAAGGGTGTCGCGTTGACGAACCGGAGGACCACATCCCATTCGGTGGAATAGAGCGCTCCGAACAGGAGGGATACGACGCCGATCCCGAGAGGATAGAGGGCGGAGTGTGAGAAGTCCGTCACGCTCCGAAGCCGCCGTTTCGCGACCGTGTAACTCCCGTACAGGACGACGAAACTGCTGACCGCGACGGCGACGAGGACCCCGATCCGGTAGCTCAGCATCGTGAGGAACACCGGATCGTAGCCGAG
>CAYOLR010000260.1:0-3972 GCA_964404815.1 uncultured Halobacteriales archaeon | reverse complement strand
TTTCTCCGGCGAGAACGCACGCTTTATTAGTCCCACCTGATAATAAGCGTCAACGATCATGCCTAAGTCACACGGACCCCGACAGGGCACCCGCAACAAGCTCTCGAACCCACCTCGGGAGCGCGGGACCTCGCCCCCCCAACGTGCGGTGCAGCAGTTCGAACCCGGCGATAAAGTCCATCTCTCCCTCGATCCCAGCGTCCCGGATGGCCGCTTTCACCCGAGATTCAACGGCCACACCGGCGAAATCCTCGGTCAGCAAGGGGCGGCCTACAAGATCCGCATCAACGACCGAGGGAAGGACAAGACGATCATCGCGAAACCGGCCCACCTCCGCCTGCAGGAATGACGATCTTCAAGGATAAGGTCGAGGAGGAGTTCCTGACGGTTCCGGAGGTAAAGGAACTCCTGGCCGACATCGAGCAGGAGCGTTCCCTCGACGAGGACCGCGAACTTCCCTACGAGTTGGCGCGAACCATCGAACACGCCAACCGATTCTCGGTGCTGTCCCCAGAGGAGGCCCAGGATCTGGTCGACGAACTCCGGGATCTCGACAAAGTGGATGAGTCGACTGGCTACAAGATTACCAACCTCCTCCCGAAGGACCGCGACGAGCTTCGGGCGATCTACGCGCAGGAACGATATTCGCTCGATGGCGACGAACTCGACGAGATCCTCGACGTCGTCTCGAAGTACATCTGAGCACCGGTCTCGGGCCTGTATCGACTCGTCCGATTTTTTAAGTGACCGGTTGACGTAGGCTCCTGTATGTCAGAAGAAGGGTCAGCGGCGTCGGAGCGCGTCGCGGTCATACTCGATTACCTTCCCCGTGGACGGGCCGACGACGACCGTCCACAATATCAGAAAGAGCCGCTGGCCCATGCGATCGATGACGACACCTTCCAGCTCTACGAGCTGGTCCTCTCGGAGGATTACGACGTCTCGATCGGTGACGAAGTCGATGTCGAGCCGGCGGCCTCGGGGATCGAGGAGGTTCGATCCATCGGGTTCTCGGATCTCTCTGGCGGGGCAAAATCCGAGCTCGAATACGTCGTCAGGGACCTCGTCGAGGCCGATATCGATCGCTACGTCGAGTTTTACAACGAAGCCGGACCGATCACCCTCCGGCTCCATCAACTCAACCTTCTCCCGGGAATCGGCGACAAGCTCCGTGACAACATCCTCGACGCCCGCGACCGCAACCCTTTCGACAGCCTCGAGAACCTCGAGGATCGGATCCCGGGCCTCCACGATCCGAAGAGTATCGTCGTCGAGCGGATCGTCGAAGAGATACAAGACGAGGACGTGAAGTACAAGCTCTTCGCACGGGACGAGTAGGCCGCTTTGTGTGACAATGGTGGATGCCCCAATCCTCGGACAACGCGACCCAGATGCCCTGCGTTCCCGTGCCGGCGTGCGAGGTGATACTGACCGGGATCAACATTTCCTCGTCGACGATCGGGTCCTGGACCGGCTCCAGGGGTACGCGGCGGACCTCGACACCGCCGGTGTCCTTGAAATCGGCGCGGGAACCGGCGCGCTGACCGATCGGCTCCTCGCCATCGCCGATCACGTGACGGCGATCGAGCGCGATCGAGACCTGGCGGCGTTCATTCGGTCCGAGTTCGCTGCCGAGATCGACGACGGCCGACTCGATGTCATGACCGGCGACGCCGTCTCGATCGACTTCCCACCGTTCACCGCCTGCGTCTCGAACCTCCCCTACGGGGCATCCAGCGAGATCATCTTCAGATTGGTTCCCCTGCAGCACCCGTGCGTGTTGATGCTCCAACGGGAGTTCGCCGAACGGATGGCGGCCGCCCCGGCGACCGACGCGTACGGCCGACTCTCGGTCACCGCCCAGCACTACGCCACGATCGAGCTCCTCGAGATCGTCCCACCCGAGGCGTTCGTTCCACAACCCGCCGTCGAAAGTGCGATCGTCCGAACGTCGCCCCGGGAGCCATCGTATCATATCCCCGACGAGGAAGCCTTCCTAGATTTCGTAAAGGCCGTCTTCACTCAACGGCGCAAAACGATGCGAAACGCGATCCGGAACACCACACACATCTCCAGGATACCCGACCCCGAGGCCGTGATCGACCTGGCCGACCCAGAGCTGATGGGAGCGCGGCCCGAACGACTCACGCCAGCGGACTTCGCCGAACTTGCGACACTCGCCCATGAGGAGGGACGTGCTCAGTGAACCCCTTACAGCTCGAATGGCTCCCTGAAACGGTTCCGACCCTTGCGGGCCGTGTGTCCGTAACCGTTGGCCTGATCCTCCTCCTCCCCGTTGTTGGGTGGATCGAGAGGGCCATCAGCCGTCGAATCGCCGACCGGTCATATGCTCGGTACGTCAATGCCGGACTCCTAGTCGTCTCCCTGGTGGTCTTGGGTGGTGTCGGCGGGACGCTACTGCTCCTCTGGGAGGTATCAGTTCTCCCGATCGTTGGCGACCCCATTACCTTCGTCACCCGTCTCGCCCTGACGGTCGTCCTACTGCTTGGGACCTACCTCCTCATTGGTGCCGTCCAACGGTTCATCCAGGAATTTGCCGAGGATAAAACCTCGATCACGCGCCATCAGACGGAGATGGTCTTCCGGGCGACACAGGTGAGCCTGTACGGCCTGGCGATAATGATCACGTTCGGTATCTGGAGCATCAACCTTAGCGGCCTCCTAGTGGGCGCAGGCTTCCTCGGAATCGTCGTCGGCCTGGCCGCCAGACAGACGCTCGGCTCGCTGATCGCCGGGTTCGTCCTGATGTTTGCCAGACCGTTCGAGATCGGTGACTGGGTGAAGATCGGTGACCGCGAGGGGATCGTCACCGAGATCAGCATCGTCAATACGCGGATCCAGACCTTCGACGGCGAGTACGTGATGGTGCCGAACGACAACGTCGGGTCGAGCGAGATCGTCAATCGAACCCGGAAGGGACGGCTCCGGATCAAACTCGAACTCGGCGTCGATTACTCGACGGACCTCGACAGGGCACGCGAGGTCGCCCGCGACGCCATGCGGGACGTCGACGAAATCCTGTCCGTCCCTCAACCCCAGATCGTCATGAAGGAGTTCGGCGCGTCGGCGATCGTCCTCGAACTACGGTTCTGGATCGACAAGCCCAGTTCCCGTCGCCGATGGCGGGCGAAGACGGCAGTGATCTCGGCGGTCAAATCCGCCTTCGATCGCGAGGGTATCAAGATCCCGTTCCCCCAGCGGGAACTCATGGGCCGCATTGAGGAGGGCGGCTTCCGGCTGGCCGACCCGGGGGAGGACGCACCGTCGCTTTCGGAGGGCTATTCCGGGACCGACGAGGGATGAAACTCGCCGACCTTCGAGGAGTCGACACTGACGTCTACGGCCCCGCGGAGGATTCGGCGTTGCTTGCAACAGCCGTCGAACAGGACCTCGAGACCAGTGAGCGGGTATTGGATGTCGGAACCGGCTCGGGGTACGTAGGCCAACGTATCGCCGAGGCGACCGGGGCCCGGGTGGTCGGCACGGACATAAATCCGGATGCCTGTCGCCGGGCACGGGAACACGGAATTGAGACGGTCCGGTGCGACCTGACAAGCCCGTTCAGAGCCAATACGTTCGATACAGTGCTGTTCAATCCTCCATATCTCCCAGCTGTCGAAGAGGTGGAGTTGGATCCCTGGTTCGAAATCGCGGTAACTGGAGGCGCATCGGGACGGGCGGTGATCGACCGGTTCCTCTCGGACGTTTCCCGGGTGCTCATCCCGGAAGGGCGGGCCTATCTACTGGTAAGTTCGCTAACCGGCATCGACCCGATCAAGTCGACAGCGAGCGATCAAGGGCTGATCGCCCAGGAGATCGCCTCTGTCGAGTATCCAGACGAGGTACTAGTTGTGCTCAAGTTCCAAGGGGCAAAAAGTCTGTGACGGCCAAGATGCCTCACCATTCTTTTATCTGAACCACCATCGGATTGCAGATCAGATTTCAAATTAA
>CAYOLR010000259.1:0-4020 GCA_964404815.1 uncultured Halobacteriales archaeon | reverse complement strand
TCGGACGTAGCCCTTGTCGACGAGCCGGTCGAGCAGCGTGCTGGCTGTCGTGTAGGCGATATCGACGTCCTGATCCCGCAACCGGGACAACACGTCCCGGGTCGTCAACGTGGACTCCGCCCGTCGGAGGATCGCCAGCACCTGTTTCTCGCGCGGTCCGAGCCGGTTCCAGTGGACGGTCATGTAGGTTTCCTACAGCGCGTCGTACGACAAGGGGTGAAATGAACCGTCAAGGAGGTTCTCAGCTTCGTGGAAGGCCACCGAATCTGTTCGGCCTCTTTTTTATACGTACGCTTTAGGCCAACCAAAAATTAGTAACATAAATGATAAGTCTTTTTCTCGCCTGTCGCCCAGTTTCGGGTATGGGGGCACTCGAAAACCTCACCCTCGTGTTCATCGCCGGACTCATCACGGCCCTTGCCACGGGGATCGGTGCCCTCCCGTTCTTCGTCTTCGACGCGGTCAACGACCGGGTGAACGTCATCCTGTGGGGACTGGCCTCGGGGATCATGGTTTCCGCGTCGATCTTCGGCCTCATCTCGGAGGGTCTCGCCGAAGCCCAATCACAGGTCGAACTCGCCCTCGTCGGCGTCGGCATCCTCGCCGGGGTCCTACTCGTCATCGTCGGACACAATGTCATAACGGGGGCCGAGGTCGACCCGCGGCAGTACGCCGAGGCGGATTTCAAGAAGCTATTGCTCATCCTGGGCATCCTGACGATCCACAGTTTCCCGGAGGGTGTTGCGATCGGCGTCTCCTTTGCCGAGCTCAATTTCAACATCCCTGACGCCCTGCAGTTATTCGGATTCACGATCCCGCTGCTCGCCGTCTTCATGACGATCGCCATCTCGATCCACAACATCCCCGAGGGCGTCGCGATATCCATTCCGCTCCAGGCCATGGGGGTCGGCAAATGGCGAATGGTGTGGTGGGCCGTCTTCTCGAGCCTCCCTCAGCCGATCGGGGCGGTCATCGCCTTCTACTTCGTCAGGTTGGCCAAGCAGTTCCTGCCGTTCGGGTTCGGGTTCGCCGCCGGTGCGATGATCTATTTAGTCCTCACCGAGTTCATTCCGGAGGCCATCGAGGTCGGCGAGGACCTCCCGGGTCGGGGGCGCCGCGAACTCGTCGGCGGGGTACTCGTCGGCCTGTTGATCATGGCGCCGCTCGCCATCTTCTGACCGCCTCGGAACCCTTATTGTCGGTGTCTGGGAACCCGACGTATGACCGAGCAGGCCTCCGGACGAGTCCTCCGTCACTGGTCGAGTCCTGACGATCATCCGATCGAGCTCACGGACGGTAACGGGAGTCGGGTGTTCGACGACGAGGGGACCGAATACTTGGATTTCGTCTCCCAGCTGTACTGCGTGAACGCCGGCCACGGGAACGAGGCGATCACGGCGGCGATGGCCGAGCAGCTGGAACGGATCCAGTACGTCTCATCCGCCAAACACAACGATACCCGGACCGAGCTTGCCCGAAAGATCGTCGACGTCGCCCCGGACAACCTGTCATCGGTCTTCTTCGGGGTGTCAGGAAGCGAAGCCAATGAGACGGCGATTCAGCTCGCGCGTGAATATACCGGTGGAAAGACGATCCTCACCCGCTGGCGGTCCTATCATGGAGGGACGCTCGCGACGGGTGGCCTCACTGGCGACCCGGCGATGCGGGCCCCCCTCGAACGCCACGCCGCCGCCACCGGGGCGACGAAGTTTCTGCCCCCAATGGACTATCGCTCGCCGTTCGCGGCGGATTCACCGGAGGACCTGGCCGAACAGGCGGCCGACCACCTCGACTACGTCATCCGGAACCAGGGCCCGGACTCCGTCGCTGCCGTCCTCACGGAGCCGATCGCCGGCACCAGTGGCGCCTACACGGCCCCGCCGGGCTATTTCGAACGCGTCCGCGACATCTGCGACCGGTACGACGTCCTCCTCATCTCGGACGAGGTGATTACGGGCTTCGGCCGCTGCGGCGACTGGTTCGGCATCCAGACCGAGGGGGTCGAACCCGATTTGCTGACGTTTGCCAAGGCGGCCACGAGCGCCTATGCGCCCTTGGCGGGAGTCCTGACGCGCGGCGAGTTGGCGGCATGGGTCCGGGAGGAAGGGACGGACCTGGGCCAGACGTTTGCGGGCCACCCCGTGGCCTGCGCCGCCGGCGTCGCGGCGCTCGAGGAATACGGCGATGGCGGCGGACTCATCGAGCACGCTCGCGACGTGGCGCCATACCTCGAAGAGCGCCTCGAGACGCTGAAAGACGAGCACTGGGCGGTCGGCGACGTCCGTGGCCGCGGGCACCTCTGGGCCGTCGAGTTTACGGACCCCGACACCGGCGATCCGTTCGTCGATCCGCGGGCCTCCGAGGCTGACAACCCGGTCGAGTCAGTGATCGAGGCGGCCGAGTCAGCCGGCCTGCTCCTCGGCGCCGGCCGGCCATCGATCCAACTCATCATCGCGCCGCCGCTGGTGATTGACCGAGCGGATGTCGATCGGGGAGTCGAGGCGCTCGAGGACGCCATCACGGACGTCTTTGATTGAGACGGCAGCTTCGCAAGAACGGGCTCGATCGGGGTTGATGTCAACGACCGGCTCGCCGCGGCTCCCAGGGCGTCTGTCCGCCGTATCGAGAAGCCTTTTCGCGCAGCTGGGCTAGCAAGTAATATGGTGTCGTCGCGGACGGCGACCGCTCTCGTCGGCTTGATCGTCAGCCTCGGTATCAGTGTCGGGGCCTGGGCTCTGTTCGATACGTTCCTCCTCTTCCTGCTTGTCCCCGTGGTCCCACTGCTCTTCCGACGACGAACCGAAGAGGAACCCGACCCGCGGGCGAGCAAACGGTGTCCGCACTGTGGGTTCACCACCAGCGAGCCGACCTTCACGCATTGTCCACGGGACGGGTCTCGATTGCAGTGACGGGCGCCGCCATCACGTCCGGTCGGCGCCGAAGTCTGCGGCCACTTGCTGAATGGTGTCGTACTCGTCCTCGCTGTAGGCGATGAATCGAACGGTATCGAGATTGCGTGGTTCGTACGCCTCGATCTCTTCACCGATCAGCCGGGCGCCGTCAGCCAGTGGGAACCCGGCAACGCCGCAGCCGAGGGCCGGAAGGACGAGCGATCGACACCCGCGCTCGTCGGCCGCCTCGAGGGCGTTGGTGGTGGCGTCCCTGATACTCGATTCCGTGGCCTTGCCGTCTCCGAAGTGCGGCATTGCCGCTGCATGGATCACATAGTCAGCCTCCAGGTCGAACGCATCGGTAACGGCCACCGCCCCCAACTCGATCGGTCCTTTCGCGACCGCAGCCTCGTTGAGTTCGTCGCCGGCGGCCCGCCGGAGTGCCCCGGCCACGCCGGAGCCCATTTCGAGGCTGGTACCGGCCGCGTTCACGATGGCGTCCGCGCTTTGGGCCGCGATGTCTCCCTGCGTGACGCTGAACTCCATATCGCTACGTAGGGTAACAGGGCTGATAAGAGTCAGTGCTGCCGCGTGTACTCGAGCGGTTCGACACCGGTATAGTACGATCCGCCGAGACGGCCGACGGCGTCGACAGCGCGGGCTGCGACCTTTCCGTTGGTCAGGAGCTCTTCGTCCACGAATACGTGTTGCACGTCGCCGAACACGAGGGTGTTATTACCGATCTCGAGGGAGTCCCGGACCGTACATTCGAGACAGGCCTGGGCCGCTGCCACCCGTGGTGGGGCTACGGTCTCCGCCGGGGCGCGATCGACCCCGGCGGCGTCGAATTCCGACCCGTCGACGCTGGCACTGGTGGCATCCATCGCTTCGATGACGCTTTGGGTGACGAGATTGGCGACGAACTCGCCCGTTTGGAGGGCGAACCGGGCCGAGTCCTTTGGCCGACCATCGTGTGCTCCGGCGGAAAACAGGACGACTGGCGGCCGGCTGCTCACGGCGTTGAAGTAACTGAACGGAGCGAGGTTGTCCCGATCGCTCTCACCCACGGTACTGATCCAGCCGATCGGCCGAGGCACGACCAAACTCGTCAGCGTCCGATACATCGCGT
>CAYOLR010000258.1:3187-4029 GCA_964404815.1 uncultured Halobacteriales archaeon | reverse complement strand
GGTGAAGAGCCGAAAGGGGTGGTCGGTATCCTGGGTGAGCAGCCCGAGGTCAATGAGCTCCTGAATCTCCTCGGGATCGATCCCCACGTACTCCTGGAGCCGAATCATGCTATCGCGCCGAATGTCGTACTCGAGCGGATCCCACCGCCCCTGCATGGCGTCGAAGACCGCTTGGAGGAACATGAACTGCACTTGGGTAAGGGGTGCGGCCGCCCGGTCATCGGCCGAGCGCTTGACGTTCAACCGTCCGATCGGGACATCGTCACGATCCACATCCTCCAGTGACGAATGGCACGAAATCGCACGCTTCATGCCCTCGATACCGGGGTCATACAGGTTGTCACAGAGCAGGCAGATGAGCGCGTGCGCCTCGGGGTTGTAGGCCACCGTCGGCGGCATGCGCTTGCTGTGCGGATAGGCGACATCTATCCGGTCGGTCGAGACGGCCGGATCCGACGACGGGTGCACGGCGTCATCGGTGCCGTTCGACGGTGATGGCTCGACCTCGCTGTCGGAAAGCCCATGGGCCTCCCGCGTGTTCCTCATGATATCCTCGAGGCTCTGGGCAAACACCGCTCGACCTTCTGCGTTCAGTTGACCCTCGCTCGCGGGGTGACCGGGTGGGGCCGGCAGGGATTCCATCAGGAAGGGTGGAACGGCGTCGGCTCCGAAGGCGGTGCCGGGCCGTATCAGCCACTCGCCGCGGGGCATGCGTGACAGGCGGCGGTCGACCTCTTCCGGGTGCATCGACTCGGTCGCCAGCGCGTGGACGAGGTCGTCCCGCGTGGCGACCTGTCCCGCGATGATCGTTGCGGTATCGTTGAGCGCCTCCTCGTAGGTTC
>CAYOLR010000258.1:0-3138 GCA_964404815.1 uncultured Halobacteriales archaeon | reverse complement strand
ACGGCGCTCGATCGGGCGTGAAGCGCCCGCCAGAGGTTGGAGACTAGTGCGAGGGTAATCGCGCCCTTGGCGCCGTCCTCCATCCCGCCGAAATCGAAGATAACGACTTTTGGCTCATCGATGACGTCCATGAAATCGAACGAAGGCCCCGATGCCTGGGCCCGATGGTCAAAGATCGGGGCCAGCCGACCGTCGGTCATGACCGTTTCGACGCGATTGAGCGCCCCGCCCATGATGCGGTTGAAGACGTCACGGTCGCGGTCAAGCAAGCTCGCGAAGTAATCGGCGAGCCGATCGTCCGAAACCGGTGGTGGCGCGTCGTCCCGCTGCGTTCGCGAGAGGGCGTGGAACAGGTTCGTTACCGAGACGGCGTCCGTGCCATTGACCGGATCGAACAGCGCCCTGAGGTGGTTTCGTATCGCCTTCGGTGCCTCGACGGCCTGATAGAAGCGTTCGGCACCCATGAGGCTGGAGAGCATTTCCTCGAAGTGGCCCGCAATCCGGGATCGGGCCTCCTCCCGTGGAACGCCTGCGTCGAGAAGCGGCCCGATGTCGAGCACCGACAATGCGGGCAGGTACTGCGTACAGTCGAAATACAGGACATCCTCGAGGGAGCCATATCGGGACAGGTGCGATTGCAAGTACTCCATGCTGGTCCCACCGCCCTTGAGGTCGAGGATGATCTCGGGGCCGGTGGTGGCCGCCACGTTCGTGATTGCGGCCGTTTCCGTGAGGATCGACTTGCCCGAGCCCGTCGGACCGACGACGATGATGTGGCGGTCCTGATCGTCAGGATGGATATAGAGTTCCTGTCCGTAGGGCAGTCGATCGTGGGTAAGTGGCATGCCGACGGCCTGGCCGGGCGGGGTAAACCGAGCGAGATAGGCCGGCGGGGGCAATGGCAGCCCCGCGCGTTCGACGGCCCTGGTCGACAACGCTCGGCGGCTCGCTGGCGGGAGGCCAGCCCCATCGATGATGCAAAATCCGGGGACCTCGTCCACGCTCGCGACGATTCCACGACTCGATCGTGCCCGTCCTGGGACCCGATTGAGCGGGTACTCGTACGTCGGGTGAAATGATGAATAGTATCGAATGTCGTCGAAGATCTTACTCCCCGGCGGTGAGCCCCGGCCGTCGTAGCGATAATCGTCAGTGACGACCCGAGGAACGATTTCGTGGAACGGGCCGCTCAACGTACCGAGGGCGGTCGAGAGGCGCTGGGCGACGGCGTTCGCACGGGGTGGGTTATCCCGTGTCAGCACGGCTGCGCGGGTGGACACCGAAAATGTTCGGGCCGGTTCCCGTTCGAGGATGGCCTCGATACGCCGCTGGTCGGCAGCTGGCAGGCGATAGTTTTCCGAAGTTGGAAGCAGCGTTTCCAAGAGTCCAATCTCGCCCCGCTCCATCGCGCTGATGTACAGATCGGCGCGGGTCGTCCAGTCGATATAGGGCGCAAGGATCGTCTGGTAGATGACCGGGCATTCTGCGTCGACCATGGCTTCGGTGATCGCCGATAGCGGCACCCGCGGTGAGCCACCTCGTCCTGCACCCGGCTCCGGCGACGGGCCGGTGAGATCGGTGAATGACCGTAACGGTGTTTGCCAGTCGCGTCGGCGTTTGCCGATGGCCCGGAATTCGACGCCGGCGACGTATGGAAACTCCGGGGTAATCGCGGGATGGTTTGGTCCGTGCCGGTCGTCGTGACCCAGGGGGGTCCCTGGGTCGAAGGGGAGGAATTCCTCGACATAGAGCGGATGCCATTGGACGTAGTCGAACTCGTAGGTGTTGGGAAAGCAGGTGCGGAGGATGCCCTCGAGGTCCTCGAGGAGGTCCACGTAGTTCGACGAGACGAGATACCGAATAGACGTATCGGGGCGACCGTCGGAGACGATCGTCCACTCGACGACGGGATGGCGCTCGAGGCCGCGACGCCGTTTGAACCATCCGGTCGCGGTGTGGGTCTGGAGGAACGAGAGAAGGTGCTCCAACGCCTGGTGGAGGGCATAGTGGTCGAGTCGTCGTTCCGAGGGACGGATTTGGATATAGGTGCGAGGGTCGACGGCCTCGATAGACGGGGTCTCGACCGACTCGGTGGGACCGACCGGTACTGGAAGCTGCTCGGTGTCCGGCTCGGGTTCGCGGATGTCAGCCATTCTGGTTAGGGCCTTGTGAGCCGATTGCTCCAGTCCCGTTGCTCACCTGGAAGTCCATCGCGTCGTGTCTGGGTGGTACAAGTAGCCGTGGCGAGTGACATTCGTGGTTGAGGTAGCGAAATTCGGGGTGATAACTGTTTCTGAATGATAGTCTGTTACTTTGAATTTTATATATTTGATCGGGGAATTTTCCATCGCCGACGACCCACTCCACATCGATGGTCGTCGCCCTCCCGAGCGAATCCATCGGATGGTCGCGACTGCAACAACTGTATACCACTGCCACTGACCCATACCCAATGGCCACCATCGCCGCCCGTCTTCCGGAGGAATTCGAAGTAACGTTGGAGGAGTACATCACGGATCAACACATCAACCACAGTGCCGTGCGGAAACTGCTCGCTGAAGCCCTGGAGGAATTGAAGGTCGAGCACGCCCTCGACCGGCTCGAGGCCGGTGACGTAACGTTCTCGCGGGCGGCCGAGCTCGCGGACCGGACCGGCTGGGAGCTCGCCCAACTCGTCCGCGAACGCGACATCGAATGGATCGGCGACGAGGACGTGGACGCGGACCTCACGTCGGTGTAGTCTGGTTGCGACGACCTTCAACAGCTCCCGATTGGGAGTGAAAATTCCCCGGTCTTACCTGCTGACGCGTTTCGGACCCCAGTAGATTTCATTGTCCTAATCGGGTCAGCGCCACTTCCCGAGTCTGGACTCACCCGCCAGCATAAACAGGGGCACTCGTCGATGATGAAATCGAACGTCACCCCGCAGATTGTCCGCGGGGGACACTCCCCGGGCCGAACGTTTAACTATGTACACGTACGTACATGCATCCATGGGGACGACCACGATTTCACTTGCCGACGACGCCTACGAACGCCTCAAGGCGGAGAAGCGTGAGGGGGAGAGTTTCAGCGATGTCGTGCGGCGATTGACGGCCGGCGTCGATCTGGCGGACTACCACGGGGTCCTCTCCCCGG
>CAYOLR010000257.1:1125-4030 GCA_964404815.1 uncultured Halobacteriales archaeon | reverse complement strand
TTCCGATCATGGTTTGTGTTCCATTGGCAACACGCCCGCCCGCCCACAGGTTCGTCCGCCCTGCCCAGTCTGCGGGAGTCATCGTCCGACCACCGGTCTGCTGGGGCGGGGTGCTGGCGTGGTAGTTCCGAGATATCTGACGGGTATAAAAAAAGCTAACCCGCTAATTATCATCTAAGAAAATTCCTTGCCGGCTGCGGGTCGGCCGACCGACCGGCACCACGTATATATACGAAGTACGTGGCAGCGGGCAACGACCGGACAGTGGCGCACGGTTACGATCGATCAGCTCGACCGATATCGCGGATCGATATCATCGTTGGTAATGTCCCTGAAGTCGCACACCCCCGCCGAGGGAAGGCCCCACGCCGTGATCAGTCCGGGCGAAGCGTCCAGGTGGCAACCAGGAAATCAGTTCTCACCCACACACGCTCAGGCCGGTGGCGACCCTTGCTGGCCGCGAAGCGCCGTTCGGCCGACTCGCGGTCCGCGGCAGCGCCGACATCGACCAAGCCAACCATCCATCCCCGATGGTGGCGATCGGCCGGCCAGACGGATCAACTGGTCCACCCGGAGCTCGTCCTCGCCGCGAGCTACCGGCTGACCGGGGTGGCCACCGTGGAAGGTCGCCGGCGTGATCGCATGCGAGCCGGTCAACCCCGGGTTCGACGGCGCCCACGACGACCACGAACGCGTCGATGGGTCGTTCGACCAGGGTGTCGAGGACGCCCTCGATGGGCGGTTTCCCGACGACCTCGACGAACCCCGTCGGCTTGGCCGCGGTGCCCGGTACAGCCTGGTGCCCGGGCCGGGAGAACGCGTCGCCAGTCCCGTCGACCATGAAACCTTCATACTCGGTCAAACCAACGGAGCGGCGCGCACAACCGTTCTACAGTCGTCTAGGCCAGTAGAGAGGTCGTCATAATCGGCGCTATTCCCCGCTAGACGGGTTTAGCGCAGGAATCGGAAGCGATTATGAAAGGGTTTGAGCCTCGTGGCTCGGCCGGCCTGGCCGGGGGGTCACGGACCGGATCGGCCTGCCGGCTCTCGATTTCTCGCCGACGATCGGCGTGAAACCGCCCGGGTGGCCCACCTGTCAGGCGACAGCGTTCGGAAACCGCGTGACTGAAACCGATTATGAAAATAATCCAGTGCGAATGATAGTTCCGGTCGGTGCGATGGTTACCCCATCGAGCGGCAAAACCGATAGCCGGCAGCCGGATTGGCTATAGATACCAACTATCCTCTCTGTTCCGACGGGTTTCAACACCGGGCGGAACGGCCCATAATCGGTTGTCCAGTGCTCCTCAGCTCCCTCCTAGCGGGGGATAGCGCCGATTATGAAGACATGTCTAACGGCCTAGACGATTCGAGAACGCCTCTCGTTGCCGGAGGGGCCGTTTCGGTGATTATGAGAGTGATAACTAGTAATGCCTACCTGACGATCGGAACGGGGATGCGAACGGGTCCATCGAAGATTGTGGCTCGCCCAACCGGGGTCGACTCGATCGTCAGCTCGGCGCTCGGCCGTTCCCGATGAGGGACCGGGCACCGCGATGAGCCTCGTGCGCCGAGGCCGATCGGTTGGGCCGTGTCATCTACGCGTCGGAGGTCCGGGGAATGAGACCAGCGTCGATCCGCCGACCGGCGAGCCGAGGGGGTCGATCGAGCTGGCGACCGCTGCCACGGCGACTCCGGCGAAGCCGAGACCGGACGGGTCGGCCCCGATGGGCTGGTCCCCCAGATGCGACCCCCGACGACATTCGCCGATACTGAACGCTCTCATTGATGTCGAGCGGTCTCCTGATATCGCCGCGCGACCCGGTCGCCTCCTCAGCCGGCCGTCTCGCGGACCTCGAACCGCGCCCCGCCTGCTTGGCTCTCCGTCAGAGCGATCGTCCAGCCATGGGCCTCGGCGATCTCCTTGACGATGCGCAGGCCGAACCCGGTGCCCTCGGCGGCGGACGTGTACCCCACCTCGAAGACCGTCTCCCGCTCGTCGGGTGGGATCCCAGGGCCATCGTCGGCCACGTAAAACCCGTCGGTCAGATCGCCGACGGTCACCGAATCGCCGCCGTGCTGGACCGCATTCCGGAACAGGTTCTCGAGCAGCTGGCGCAGCCGGCTGCGGTCGGCCTCGATCGTGGACTCGGCCTCGTTCGTCAGCGCCGTCTCCTCGGCGACGACGGCGGCCCAGGCGCGATCGGCGACGGATGCGACCTCGACGGGTTCGAGGTCGGTAACGTCGCGGCCCTCGCGGGCGAGCGTCAGGAGATCCTCGATGAGGGCTGCCATCCGGTCGTGGGCGTTGGCGACGGCGTCGAGGTGGTCGTTTTCGCACGCCTCCCTGGCGAGGCTGAGCTGTCCCGTGGCGACGTTCAGGGGGCTTTTCAGGTCGTGGCTCACGACGCTCGCGAACTCCTCGAGCCGGTCGCGCTGGCGCTCGAGGCGGCGGTTGCGCTCCAGCCGGGCGGAAATGTCCCGGAGGCTCCCGACCGTCCCCCGGAACTCCTCGTCGAAGGGGAGCAGCGCCATGTGGTTCTCACACGGGATGCGGTCGCCGTCGGCGGTGACCAGCGTGAGCTCGTAGGTGCCGCGGTCGCGTTCGCCACGGAGCAGCTCGCGAATGAGCCGTTCGCCGCGCTCGACGTCCTCGTCTTCGATGATCGCGTCCGCGTGGGCGCCGAGGAGCGTGGACTCGTCGGTGCCGACGAGCTCGAGCAAGGCCTCGTTGGCGAACGTAAACCGGCCATCGGCGTCCAGCGTATACAGCGGGTCGGCCGAGGCCTCGACCAGCGTTTCGTAGCGGTTCAGGACGTAGCAGTTGATCCAGGCGCGCGACTTGCCGGTGATGATCCGCGGGTAATAGTCCTGGTCGAGGTTGGCCGCGTTCTCGGCATTGGGG
>CAYOLR010000257.1:0-1115 GCA_964404815.1 uncultured Halobacteriales archaeon | reverse complement strand
GTTTCGTAGCGCTCGAGCTCGCGCTCGCGCGCCCGTCGCTCGGTGACGTCGCGGGCGACGCCCACGATCTGTGTCACGGTGCCGTCGGTCACCACCGGCCCGAGCGTCGTCCGCCAGTGGACCGTCTTGGCGGGCATCTCGAGGACTTCGGTGTAGGCGATGGGCTCGGCCGCCTCGACGCAGCGGCGGTACCGCTCGGCCACCGCCGCACCGGTCTCCTCGCCGAGGACCTCCCGGGGCGTCTGCCCGCGGATCGCCTCGCTCGACAGCCCGCTGATGGCCTCGTGGGCCGGGTTGAGCCGTCGGAACTCGAAGGTCAGGTCGCCGTCCGTCCGGTCGACGTCGACCAGGAAGATGGCGTCCTGGGCCGTCTCGAAGACCGTCTCGTACTCCTCGGTGAGCGCCCGCAGCTCCCGCTCGCGGCGTTTGCGCTCGCGGATATCGCGGACGAGCGATAGCGTCGCCGGGTCGCCCTGGTAGTCGATCCGGCTGACGCTGATCTCGACCGGCAGGGTCGACCCGTCGGCCGTGAGGATCCTGATCTCGTAGACAGAGGGCGGCCCGTCGCCCGGATCCGCGAGCCGGGCGCGGTGGCGGTCGGCCACCGTCTCGCGGTCCGCCGGTGCGATGAAAGACGCCATGTCCCGGCCGACGAGCTCGTCTGCGGCATAGTCCGTCAGCTCGGTTATGCGCGGATTTATGTATTCAATGACGCCGTCCTGAGCGATGACCGCGCCGTCGTTCATGGCCCGGACGACCTGGTCGTCGCGCCGGCGGCGGCGCTCGCGGGCCTTCCGCTCGGTGACGTCCCGGGCGAAGCCGACGACCTTCGTGACCGTGCCATCATCGACGATCGGCTGGCCCTGGACCCAGACCCAGCGGCCGAAGTCCTCGGCGGCGTTGACCCGATATTCGAGGTCGACCGATTCGCCGGCCGACAACCGGGCCATCGCGGCCTCCACCCGCTCGCGGTCGTCGGGGTGGACCCCCTCGAGAAACGAGCGTGGCGCCGTGCGCAGCTCCTCGATCGGGCGCCCCCAGATGGATTCGTAGGCCGCGTTGATGAAGTGCAGCTCGTCCCAGTCGGCCGAGAACATCCAGAGAATGTCGTTGGT
>CAYOLR010000256.1:0-4032 GCA_964404815.1 uncultured Halobacteriales archaeon | reverse complement strand
GGACCAGCGGGACACAGTCCTCCAGCGCGTTCTTCAGGCCGTGCATGGCGTTGGTTTCGCCCGGGCCCGGGACGGTCACCGTCGCGGCTGGCGTCCCGCCGGCCTCGTAGTAGCCCCAGGCGATGTGGGGGATCGCCGTCTCGTGGCGGGCCATGACGTACCGCAGCTCGCCACGCTCGGCGTTCACCGTATCCAGGGGGAGGGTCTGTGTGCCCGGGAGCCCGACCAGGAGGTCAATGCCGTGCTCGACCAACGCGTCGAAGACGTACTCGCCACCCTTGCGGGTACGGTCGTCTTTCGTCATCTAGGTTGGCCGTCTCGGGGCACGAGTAATCAATGTTCTCGTTGGCCCCGACGGCCCGAGGGGGTCGGCCGGTAGTCCGGCGAGGCAGCGAGCGGGTTGAGCCAGAAGACGGCGTTGGAGCGGCGCGAGACCTTCGCCATCTCCGCCTTGAGCTGTTCGACCTCCTCGACTTCGAGGCCATCGCTGATGACGAAGACGGTCGTTTCGCGGTCGATGGCGTACGGGTGCTCCTCGCGGACCGTGGCGAAGGCGTTCCCGATCCGGGTTCCGCCGCCCCACTCGGACTCCGCCTGCCGGAGCGCCAGGAGGGCCTCCCTTGTCGTCGGGACGGCGAAGCGGTCGGTGACCTCGCGCACGTTCGTGTCGAAGAAGAAGATGCGCACGTTCCGCCAGACGTCGTACATTGACCGGAGGAACCGGAGGAGGAAGCCACGGTCGATCGTGTCGAGGACGGACTGGCTCACGTCGACCATGATGACCGCCCGGACGGCCGATCGGCGTCTGGACTGTAACGGGATGGCCGGCACGGTCCCGCCGCTCCCGAAGCTCCGGCGGAGCGCCTGGTGGGCATCGATCCGGTTGCCACCCGATCGGGGCTCCCACCGGCGGCCCTTGAGGTTGCCGATGGCCCGGGTGAGCTCGTCGACGGCCGTGGTGAGGTCGTCGTCGTCATCGACCCGCCGAACGTCGATCGGGCTCGGCCGGCCGACCTGGCTGAACTTGGACGAGTCGATGCTGACACCGAGCTGGTCTTCCTCGTCCGATGCCGGGCTGCCGCCGGGCGATTCGGTCTGTCCGTCGGGATCAAGCGGGGCGTCGTCGGCGTCGTCGTCGGCGCCCGTGTCGGGCACCGTCGTATCGGAGTCCTGCCCGCTACCGGGAGCATCGAGGTCGTCATCCCCCTCGCGGGAGCGGGAGGCGTGATCCTCGAGGAGGGTTAGCGGTTCGCGGTCACGCGGCTCCTCGAACCGCTCGATGAGCCGTTCCCAAAAGGCGGGGAACAGCCGATCGAATATCTCGAGGTCCTCGACGCGGGAGATGAGGGTCGCCCGGAGGGCGGCCGCCGTCCGCTCACGGTCGACGAGGCCGACGGTCCGGATCGCCCGGTGGCGTCGATGCCGGCGTTGGCGGGGACGTCGGCCCCTTCGGCGCGGAGTTCACGGACGAAGGCGGTGACGTGGCCGATGACGTGGTCGCTCGCCTCCTCGGGGGTCAGGCCCTCGGCGGCATCCCCGTCGTCGCCGGGGTCGGCCATGGATCAGCCCCCGACGTTCCGGGCTTCCTCGGCGGCCGTCAGGAGGTCCGCCATCTTTTCGTCGCTGATCTGGGCGATGTCCTCACCCTCCTTCAGCACGACGCCCAGGGCGTGCTTGATGTCCATCTCCGACAGCGAGTTTTGGCCCTCCTGGCGAAGCGTTGCGACGGCCCGGGCGAGGTCGAGGGTTTCGGACACGCCGGGCTGTTTCAGGAGCGGCTCGTCGCGGAGCCGCTGGGCGAGGCCGACGCTCTCGGCGGCGAGCCCCGGATCGAGTTCCGGGACCTTCCGACGGACGATCTCGCGCTCTTTCTCGAAGCTCGGCGGGCCGATGTGGAGGTAGACACATCGACGCTTGAGCGCGTCACTGAGCCCGCGGGTGCGGTTGGAGGTAATGACGACGATCGGGGGCGTTTCCGCGCGAACGGTGCCGAATTCGGGGATCGAGACCTGGAAATCCGAGAGGATCTCCAGCAGCAGCGCCTCGAACTCCTCGTCGGCACGGTCGATCTCGTCGATGAGCAGGACGGGCGGCGTGTCACCGGATTGGGCGAGCGCGCGGAGGAGGGGGCGCTCGAGGAGATAGTCCTCGGAGAAGACGGTTTCGCCGTCGACCACGGCACGTTCGTTGGCCTGGAGGGCGAGGAGCTGCTTGGCGTAGTTCCACTCGTAGAGCGCGCTCTCGGCAGTCAGCCCCTCGTAACACTGCAGGCGAATGAGGTCGGTATCGAACCCCTGGGCCAGGACCTTCCCCAGTTCGGTCTTGCCACAGCCGGGCTCGCCCTCGATAAGGAGGGGTTTGCCGAGACGGAGCGAGAGCAAGATCGTGGTGACGATGTCATCGTCGGCGACGTATCCGGTCTCATCCAGGATCCCCCGGAGCCGCTCCTCGGAAAGATCGATGAAGGCCGAAGATTGTTCCTCGATACTCATTGGCCGGGGTATGGTGCCACCGACTAAAAGAATGGTGGACTTCTCCCCGCCGGCGACCGGTCACCCCGGAGATCCGGGGGGAGATTCGACGTGGTCGCCACCCACAGTTTGGTGGGGGGTTGCTCACCTGCCACCCTCACCGTGACCGATCCGGGGTGGCCCGCCCGGAAGGCTTTATCCCCTGTCACGAGAAGCCACCGTCGATGGCCGACGAGGATTTCGATCGCGCGATGCGGGACGTCGACTGGGCCGAGGTCTACGACCGCCAGGCCGCCCGCGGTGACCTCACCGACACCATTGTCGAACTGCTCGATATCGGCGCGGGTGACGACGTCCTCGAGCTCGGCTGTGGGCCGGGCTACACCGTTATCCGGCTGGCTCGGCGGGACACGGCCGGCACGGTCTACGCGCTGGATCGTCGCCGTGGAGCGCTTCGGCACCTCAGGTCGCGCGCCGGGACGGTCCTCGACCGCATCGAGCCGATCGTCGGTGACGTCGCGACCCTCCCCGTCGCCCCGTCACATCCGGTCCCGACGCTCGCGGCGTTCGTCCTCCATCACGTCGAACGTCCTGAACGGGCCGTCGCGTCGATCGGCGAGGCCGTTCCACCGGGGACGTCGCTTCTGGTCATCGAATACGACCCCGACGCCGCCGGCGAGTTCGGTCCGCCAACCGACCACCGGCTTTCGATGGCCGACTGTACAGGGTGGCTCGACGATGCGGGATTCACCATCGAGGTGACCGTTGACCTTCCGGAGGAGAAGTACGGGGTATTGGCACGGCGTGGTTGAGGTGCGGCCGTCCAACGGGTAACATGGCGATACGGCGAGGGACGACCGGTGGACCACACCGGCCGAAAATGGCACGAGAGTGGGTTCGGTGGTGTTGCGGGCGTTATTTCTCGTGGGCGACGGCGGCGACCGTCTGGTACCGGATCGTGTCGTCGATGATGATGAACGTGTCAGTGCCGAACTCGTAGAAGTTCGACGGGTTGTCGGCCCGCCAGGTGAACCAGGCGATGTCGCCCTCGACGACCTCCTGGGTGGACTCGACGAAGTGCTCCCCCGAGAACTCCTCGAAGAACCCTTCGAACATGGCCTCGATCTCGTCGAGGCCTTTGAAGGTCCCGTTCCCGGTGACGACGAGGGACTCCTCGGAATAGTCCTTCATCATCTCCTCCATATCCTGGTCCTTGAACGCCTGGAAGTGATGGTCGAATACTTCTCTTGTTGACATGGGTTATTCCGTTTGTAACCTCTCCCAAAACCCAGATTAATCTTTCGACTGGACCCATCGGAACCGCCGGTCAGCCCCCGAGTCGGCGCCCGGATTCAGCCGTCCAGCACGGCGAAAAACCGGGCCGGCGCCCCCTCGCCACCCTGGATCTTGACGAACGGGCCGTAGAACGGGACCCGGCCGTCGTCGGGGAGCGCCCCGAGGTTCGTGAGGTGCTGCATGAGGATCGCGCCGTTCTCGAGGATCACTTTGTGGATGACGAAGTCCTCCGGCTCGAAGTCCGGGAGCCGGGCGGCGTACTCGC
>CAYOLR010000255.1:0-4037 GCA_964404815.1 uncultured Halobacteriales archaeon | reverse complement strand
GGATTCGAACCCTTGGACCCCTACGGGAGCGGATCTTGAGTCCGCCGCCGTTTCCAGGCTTGGCTACCCTCGCACGCAGCGAACCATCGGACGCCGCGGCGTTAAAACGTTCCGAGTCGCCGGAACCGGAATGCTGAAACGCGGGAGCTTCCGAATGCGGGCATGGACGTCGCCGAGAGGATCGACCCGTTGCGGGCCTGGCTCGGCACCGTCGGAACGATCGGCATCATCCTGATCGGGGGGTCGCTCCTCGTCCCCCGGGTCGTTTACGACGGGTTCATCTGGCACTATTTCTGGGGCCCCGTTGTGGCCGACGCCAACAGCGCTGTCTGTGCGGTGAAGGTCGAGGGCGTCACTCGGCTGCTCGGGAGTTCGAGTTCCTGCGCCGCCTCCCCGGGGATCGTCGCCTACCCCGGTTACACACTCGTCTCCGAGGTCGGTTACATGGTAACCCTCCTGCTGGCCATTATCGGGGTGGTTTTCCTGTTGCGCCGGCTCGATATCGGCCAGGACCGCCCGTTGTTTTACGGGCTCCTCCCGTTCATGTTCCTCGGTGGCGCGCTCCGGGTGGTCGAGGACGCCAACGATGCCGTCCCTGAGGGTCTCCAGGCCGCGATCTCGTTTCCGTGGAACACGCTGATCATCAGCCCGATCATCTACTTCACGATGTTCGTCCTGGCGTTGGCCGCCCTTCTCGTTTCGGTCTGGCTCGCGAAGGCCGACTACGTCCGAAGCTACGAACGGCCGCTCGCCACCATCGGCGGCATCGCGTTGGCCGTCACAGTTGGCTACCTGTTCTGGCTATCGTTCTCGACGGAGTACGTCGCCTTCTACCCACAGATCACCCTCGTCGTCCTGATCGGATCGGCGGCCATCACCCTGCTCGCCTGGTGGGGGATCGAACGCTATCGGCCGGCGTACAACCGCGGGACCGGCTCGATGGGCCTGGTCGTCCTGTTCGCCCACTCGGTCGACGGGGTGGCGAACGTGATCGGCATCGACTGGGCCGTCGCCCTCGGGCTTCCCGCGAACCTCGTCCCCAAACACCCGGTCAACCGGGCCCTGATCGACGTGGGCGAGATGTTCCCGACCGCACTCACCGACGTTATCGGGACGGCCTGGCCGTTCCTCGTCGTCAAGATCGCCGTTGCCATCGCCGTCATCGCGATCTTCGACGAGACGATCTTCGAAGATTCACCGCGCTATGCGATCCTCCTCATGATCGCCGTCGTCGCGGTCGGCCTCGGCCCCGGGACGCGGGACATGCTCCGCGCCACGTTCGGTATCTAGGGGTACGGATGCGGGGGTCGGTCGAACTGGGGTCGATACCCCAGCTCACGCGGGACGGTCCGGGCCCGCTCGCCGAAACACCGCTCGTCGATGAACAGCGGCTGGGCCGTCGGCGCAAGCACCCGCACAGTCTCGAACCCGACCTCCTCGAGATCGATGGTCGTGAGGCGGGCCACTGCGGGATTGAGGCCGGCCGCTTCGGCCGCGTCGACCACGGCGTCGAGCTCCGCCCGTCCATCGAGCGGTTCGGGGGCGAGTTCTCCGGCCGCAACGGATCCATGCGGTTCGACGAACGACTGGACCTCCGTGGGGAAGTGGCTGTACCGCCCGATCGACGTCTCCTCTTCCGCCGCCCGATCGGGGCCCATCCCCCTGAGCTCCATCCAGTTCTGGAGCGCCTCTGCGAGGGCCGATCGGGCCGCGCTGGCGGGATCGAGATCAGCGCCGGAACCCACCGCGAACTTCGGCCACTCGTGCTCCCGATGGACGGCCACGCTCACCACCGGCACGTCGATGTTCTGGGTGAGCAGGAGCGGCGTCACCTCGAGGCCCTCCGACCGCGCCCGTCTGACCAACGTTCGGAACCCTTCGTCGTCGATGTCGAGGCCGAGGGGTTCGAACGTCGAATACCAGGCCAACATCGTCGCGTCACGCTCGATAACCTCGTAGAGCCCCGACAACGTCGCACCGACGGTTGACGTGCCCAACCCGAGGCCGGTTGTGATCGCGGGCTTGAACCGTTCCTCCGGCGGCGGGAAGACGACGTATTCGGCGGGGAGCCAGATCGGTTCGTCGGCTCCTAACCTCTCTCCCCGTATCCACTGGATCGACTCGTCCGCCGAGACCCCCGGATAGCCGTCCGGCCGGACGAACGCCGCCGGATCGATAGCGCTATCGAGATCGCCGGTGGATGCCCTCCGAAACGTGTCGGTCCGGTATACGCCGGCGGCATATCGCTCGAGCGCCTCGCCGGCGGCTTTCATGAACGCCTCGTTCCAGTCGACGGCCACCCCGGCTGCCTGCGGGCCGGCTTCGGCATCGCTGAAGCCGGCGGTGTCGGCAAGCTGCGTCAGATAGTAGGGCGCCGGAAAGGACTCCGCCTCGCCGATCGAGTTGATGAGGCCGAGCCGCCCGTCGATCGTCCGCTCGGCTCGGTCGACCGCGGCCTCGAGGGTGGCGGACTCGTCACCCCACGCGAGCGCTCGATCGGCGGCGTCCTTGCAGCTGCAAGTTGGGACCGGATGGAGTTCGTGCTCCGCATACGGGAGTTCCACCACCCGCCCTGCCTGGCCCTGCCCATGGAGGTGCTCGACGGCCGTCCGGCCCGCAACGGCCCCGACGAGCCTGGCGTCGCTCCGGGTGGTCCGGGCGTCGTCGGCATCCGCACCGTCGAGGTTCGCTCGAACCCTGGCACCGAGACAGCGAAAACAGCCTTTGCCGGGGCCGAAGACCGCAATGGCACCGTCGATCGACGACACCGGTACCCCGCCGATACCGCCGAGTTCGACCGCCATCCACGGATCCGATCGGTGGGTTCGGACGTGCTCGAACGATTCGGAGCCCGCCACGTCGACGACGCAGAGGAGGTCACCGGCGTCGATCGATCCCTCATCGGGGCGATGGATCGACGCCGCAACGTCGCCGACCGCCGCCTCGATCGCTTCGACCGCCGGGCCCGATCCGACGATCCCGACACTCGGCTCGTCGATTTCCATCGTGAGCCGGGATTGGTGGCGGCGAAAATGAAAGGCCCGATTCAGCCCATCAGGCTTTGGGCGACGCTCGCGAGCTCCTGGGCGGATGCGTCTCGGAGCTGCTCGTTGGCGAACTTGAGCCGGAGACGTGGCCGGCCGACGTCGATGGGCACCTTCTCAGTGTCGATCAATCCCATGTCTTCGAGCGTCGTCTTCGTCCGGGAGAACGTCGCCTTGCTCGCGATCCCGACGTCCTCTCCCCATTTCGAGATATCGTACAGGAGCTCCTCGTTCTTCGCCGCGACCAGCAGGCTGATGGTCACCTCGTCGAGCCCCTCGCCCTCGCCCCTTGCGGTGTCGAGGGATTCGAGCACGGTGGTGAAATCGGCCTCGACGTCGGGGCCGACGTCCTCGCTGAGCGACTCCCTGATGGCCGATAGTGCCGGGGTCCGCAGGTCGTAAGGGTCCGACTCGGCCCAGATGTCGCCGAAGTAATCGGTTGCGGTCTCGACGAACTCGGCGTCGTCGGTCGAGAGCGCTGCGATGGCCGGTCCGGCGGTCACGATACCGGCGACGGAATCGTCGGTGACGACCAGTTCGTTTCCTCGCGTTACCGACCCGGTTCGCATCGCGAGCGTTCCGTCCTCAACGAGGTCTGCAGCCCGACTCGCGACCAGGAAATCCTTGAAAACGGCCTTGAGGACGTCGAGGTCGGCCATGAGATGGATAGTAGAGGGGTCATCGAGATCCGTGGCGACATCGATCAACGCCTCGACAGTCGCGGCGGACGGCCCCACGACGTAGACGGGGGGTGAGGCCGGGTCGAGGAGGGCTCCCACCACCTCCTCGATATCGTGATCAGTAACCGTGACCATAGAGATCAACTACAACCAAAACCAAGGGTTAACTATTTAATATTTATCCTTGTCTATATTAAAATCTACTTGGCCGGCGTCTTCTATTAATCATTAACAGTCGTTAAACTAATAATTGTAGTAATAATCAGTCTCGCAATTTTATAGAAAGTTCGTCGGACCAGTAGTAGTTTCCTTT
>CAYOLR010000254.1:0-4054 GCA_964404815.1 uncultured Halobacteriales archaeon | reverse complement strand
CGAACCCCGGGTAAGCGTTTCGACCCGCCCGAAGGCCTATGCCGCCGTCGCTCCTGTCGCCAGACATGGTCACCCCGATCGAGATCGGGCTCGTCGTCCTCGTGTTGGCCCTGCTGTTCGGTGTCTGGCGGGTCATTAAGGCGGTCAAACCGCTGATCGTCAACACCGTTATCGGCCTGATCATCCTCTTCGCGGCATCGTTCGTCGGGTACGGGGTTTCGATCTCGCCGGTGGTCGTCCTGCTGGTCGCCTTCGGCGGCGTCCCGGCGGCGGTGCTCGTGATCATCCTCGCCCAACTGGGGTTCATCTTTGAACCGGCCCTGGTCCTACCCTTCCTCCTCTAGCCGTTCGACCGGCGGCTCCGCGTCGACGATATCGAGTGCCAGCTGTCGCCCCCGACGATCGTAGGCCGCGACTGAAGCCCGCTCCCACGGGGGGACGGCCACGAAAACGACCTGGCCGAGATCGTCCGTCGATTCCAGGCGCTGGTTGCCGTCGGGGTGGGAGACGAACCGCCCCTGTGTCCGTCCGGTGGGCGTACCCAGGTCCATCCCGAAGGTCGCCGTGAGCGATTCGCTCACGTCGGGGAGGTAGAAGTGGGTGAAGATCGGCGTGTCGCCCGGATGGGGGAGGTCGTCGAAGGCCGACGCGGGCGTCGTGAACAGGCGAATGGAAACGTCCGCTGGCTCGTTGTCGGCCGCGAACGTCAACACCCCGTCGAGCAACCCGGCCGTCACGTAGACCATCAGTTATAGCTATGGATTCGGCCCGCTAAAAGTTGGCCGTCTCACGGGGTCAGTCCCCAGAACCCGGCGATCCCGAGGACGGTCACGACCGAGAGCAGGAGCTGTAAGGGGGCTCCGACCCGGAGGTAGTCGGAGAACCGGTAGCCACCCGCCCCGTAGACGAAGAGGTTCGTCTGGTAACCGACCGGGGTCATGAACGCCGTCGAGGCGGCGAAGGTGACGGCGAGGATGAACGTGAACGGATCGAGCCCCAGGGCCGTCGCCGCCTCGACGGCGACCGGGATCATCAGGACGACGCTCGCCGTGTTGCTGATGACGTTCGTGACGAGTGCCGTCGCGAGGTAGAACACCCAGAGGACGCCCAGCGCGGGGAGGACGGTCCCCGTCGCGGCCACGAGATCACCGAGGATGGCTGCCCCGCCGGTCTGCTCGAGGGCGATCCCCAACGGGATCACCCCCGCCAGCAGGAAGATCACGTTCCAATCGACGGATTCGTAGAGTTCGTGGGGTTTGAGGACGCCAGCGATCGCCATCGCGACGACGCCGGCGAGCGCGCTGACGACGATCGGAAGCAGGTCGAGGGCGGCCACGCCGACGACGCCGACCATGATCGCCACGGCGTGAGGGATCTTCTCCGTCCGGTACTCCGGCCGCTCGGGTTCGTGAGCCACGATGAAGTCGCGGTTCCGCGAGAGGCGATCGATCTCCTCGGAGGGGGCCTGGACGAGGAGCGTGTCGCCGACCCGGATCGGAACCTTGTCGAGCCGCTCCCGCCGGACCCGGCCGTGGCTCCGGATGGCGAGGACGTTGGCGTCGAAGCGCTGCCGGAAGGCGGCGCTCGCGAGCGTCTCGCCGACGAGTTCCGACCCGGAGGGGACGACGACCTCGACGAGCGTCTGGGCAGGTTCGACCGCCTCGAGTTCCTCGTCGGTGACCGTTTCCTCGCCGACAGCTAACCCCTCGGTCTCGAGCAGCGTCTCGAGGGTTTGCCGGCCCGCCCGGACGATGAAGACGTCGTCCTCGTGGATGGTGAGCCGTCCCAGCGGTCCGATGAACCGTTCACCGTCCCGCTCGACTTCGATGATGTCCACGTCGACGTCGGTCGCCGAGAGCGCGGCCCCCACCGTCTCCCCGACTATCGGTGAACCGGGCAGCACGACCACCTCGGCCAAATATTCGTCGAGGTCGTATTCCTCGACGTAGTCCTCCTCCGGGAGGATGCGCTCCGGGAGCAACCAGTACCCGACCGTCATGAGGTAGATCGATCCAACGACCAGGATGACGAGCCCCAGGCCGGTGAACTCGAACATGGAGAACGGGTGGCCGATGAGCCGCCGTGAGATATCGCTCGCCAGGATGTTCGTTGAGGTGCCGATCAGGGTGAGCATGCCGCCGAACATCGAGGCGAACGAGAGGGGCATCAGAAGTTTGGACGGCGATGTCTTGCCCTTCTGGGCCAGGTCGACGACCACCGGGACGAGGATGGCGACGACTGGCGTGTTGTTGACGAACCCGGAGGCCGGGCCGGCGATTCCGATGGTCGCGGCGAGCTGTTTGTGTGGGCTGTCGCCGGCCACGTCGGCCATCCACCCGCCCAGCCGTTGGACGACCCCGGTCCGGCTCACGCCGGCACTCAGGATGAGCATCGCGAGGACCGTCACCGTCGCCGGGTTCGAGAAGCCCGAGATCCCCTCCTGGACCGAGATCGCGGTCCAGGGTTCCAACGCGATGAGGAGCACCATCACCGTGATCGCCGTCAGGTCGACCGGGATCCGCTCGGTGGTGAACAGTATCAGCGCGAGGAGGACGATCGCGAAGACGACGAGGACATCCACCGGAAGTGGCGCCACGGTAGGGTTGTGCGCGGGATCCGATTGTAGGGATTTCGGTCCAGAGAGCCGGATCGGCACAGGTTCAAAGCCCGACCGGGTACCCACCTGCCATGACGATCGTTCCCGAGTCGTTCGGCTATGACCATTGTGGCTGTGAACTCCGATACGGTCGCGGGAGCGTTCACGGCCTCGGAGATATCTTGGCCGACAACGGCCTCGAGCGGGCCCTCCTGGTCACCGGCTCACACGTCGGCGCGAACCCCGACGTCATGGACCCCGTTACCGAGGGTCTGGGATCGCGGCTGGTGGGCGTCTTCGACGGGACGACCCCGGCGAAACGGGCCGACACGGCCTTCGAGGGGATCGCGACGATGGAAGAAACCGATCCGGACGTGCTCGTCGGGGTCGGGGGCGGAAGCAGCTTGGATATCGCCCGGCAGATGAGCGCGTTCGCGGCCGACGGGCGAGCGCTCGTCGACTATCGGACCGCAGCTCGGGACGGCTACCTCACCCCACCTGTTGCGACCGATCCGACCCCGGTCATCGTCGTCCCGACAACGTTCGCCGGCGCAGCCGTCTCGAGCGGCGGGTCGGTCGAGATTCTCGGGCCCGACGGCTCGCCCTCGGGTGATCCCGTCAGGACCAGCGGCTCTGTCATGCCGCTGGCCGTGATCGAGGATCCAGCGCTTTACGAAACGACGCCGCTGGGGGCGCTGGCGGGCTCGGCGATGAACGGCTTCAACAAGGGCCTCGAAACGATCTATTCACGCGGCGCGACGGCGATCACGGACGCGACGGCCGTTCGCGGGCTCCGACTCCTTCGGGAGGCGCTCCCGCGGCTGTCCGATGACCCGACGGCAATGAACCGGGCGGTCGCCGGCAGCCTGCTCGTCCAGTTCGAACGTCGGACGTCGATCATCCACGCCTTCGGCCATGGGTTCGCCCGCCGATACGACGTCCAGCAAGGCGTCGCCCACGCGGTCATGGTCCCGCACGTCCTCCGGTTCCTGCTCGACCGGATCGAGGCCCGACGGACGGTCGTGGCGGAGGCCCTCGGAATCGACACGGCCGGAATGAACGACGCCGAGGTCGCCGACGCCATCGTCGAAACGGTCCGCGCGGTGCGGGATTCGATGGACCTCCCGGCCAGTATCAGGGAGCTCGACACCGTCCCGGAGGACGATCTCCCGGCGATCGCCCGTTTCGTCCTGGCCGATTCCCCGATGGACCGGGCCCCGTCGGGTCTCGATCCGACGGTGGCCGATATCGAGGGCGTACTCCGCGACGCTTGGTGAGGGGCCATCGATGCCCACACCTTAGTCGTTCCCCAGCGTGGGGCCCCGTGACCCACATCGCCGATCCAGCCCCGACCTTCAGCCTGCCGAGCACCGCGGGCGGCGAAATCAGTCTCGAGGACGAACTGGCCACCGGCCCCGTGATCGCCGTGACGAATCGGGCCACTGGGGTTCGTACCCC
>CAYOLR010000253.1:0-4102 GCA_964404815.1 uncultured Halobacteriales archaeon | reverse complement strand
TGAATACGGAACACGGGGCAAGCATCCTGGCCGTTCGAGGGGAGATCGCCGGACGACGGCAAAGAAACGTACCAATCGAATTCGACGCCAAGTAGTTGGCTTTTTGGTTCAAATTCCCGTCCTGTTCAAAAATTGTGAAGCGCACTCGGTATCCCCCAGCTACCGTCCGTCGTTCGGTTCGCCCGTGCTATGATTCCTTGTCGTCAGGTCCACGTCAGCCTAAAGCTGTCCGACAATGGCAGTTTCAAAAAGCGAAACCGCGCCGGGGGTTTTAGGCCCCGCACATCAGTGCTTCAAGGGACGGACCGTGGGGAAAGAATGGGAACCCGAGACGATCTTCGATGTCCTCGGGAGCGAGCGAGCCCGGCGGATCCTCTCGATCGCGAGCGTTCGACCGGTCTCCGCCGAACAGCTGGCGTCGGCGATCGACACTTCCCTGCCGACGGTTTACCGACGGGTAAACGCGTTGGTGGAATACGATCTGCTCCGAGAGAACACGAACATAGACGAGGAGGGCAACCACTACAAAACCTATGAAACCAACCTACAACGCGTATGCTTCGAGGTCAGCGACGGTGGCTTCACCGTGGACATCCAGCTCCGGCGGGACATGGTGGACCAGTTCCAGGACTTCTGGACCGATCTTGAGGGGGGTGACGATGCGCCGTAATGCTGCGGTGGGCCACCATGGCTGAACCGCCCGAACTCTGGGCGTTCATCGCGTCGAACCTTCTGGTCCTTCTCATGGGGGGAACCATGACCGTCCTGTCCTGGCAGGCCTATCGTCGAAACACCGACCGTGCGTCGCTCGTTTGGGCGGTGGGCGGCTTCGGCATGATCACCTTTGGGACGCTCGTGGAGGCGATCTACGAACTCGGCATTCGCGGGAGCTACGAGCTCGGGGGCCGGGAACTCCTCACCCTTCACACCGTCGAAGGGGTCCTTATCGCCCTGGGGCTCGGCGCGCTCTTTTACTCTCTCCGGCAGTACTAAGCCTCGCTGATTTCGCGCGACAAACAGTCGGTACACTGGACGCGATCGAGACTCTTTGCGGACTCGAAGACATTGCCACACTCGTCACACCGGTAACTGGTAAACGACACACCGGTATCGCCCACGCCGAGAATGGACTTGATCGAATCAACCATCGACATGACGGGTGTCGGTAGTGGGTCGACCCCTATAACCCCCCGAGCGGAGTTTCAATCGCCGAAATTCTGCCGATGTTCCATGGAGCTTGCGATGTCGCGGTGTGACGGGCGAAGCAAGCCCACGCTCGCGGGGTGGCGAGGCCCGTTGACGGGTTCAGGACGGGTTTTTTCGGCGAATGTAAGGCCTCATCACGGTTCAAGGGGCGACCGAACGTCGCCCCTGCCAGGGATCGGTGGGGCAGCCCTCAACGCCAACGACGGGATGCCTCCCCCGCGTTCCCCTGGTCGGCGCACTCTCGGCCCTACCGATCCCCAAACCACCCAACTGAGGAGCCTCCCATGCACGATTCCACCGTAACCGCAATCGGCCGTATCCGGACCGGCATCGGCCTTCTGAGCACGGTTCTCTTCGAACTCGGCATCCTGTTCATGCTCGGCATCTGGACCGTGATCTGGTTCTTCCTTTCGCGGCACACGGCCGCGGTGGAAGGCCCCATCGAGGGGGTAATCCTGGGCGCGTATACCCTCCTTCCCGTCGGTTGGATCCTGCTCTGGCGGCTGAGCGTCCGCACCGAGTTCGAGCTTCCCGCCATGGCTGATTTCATCGACACGCCGGGCGACACATCAAGCGGGCCGGAGCCGGCAACCGAGAGCGAGATCGCCCAGCGCTTCGAAACCGGAAGTTCTTGATGGACGGTTCCGAAGCCGTGCTCTCGGACCACCGAAAACCGGTCCGTCTGGTGCGCCCTCGACAACCAACGAGGACGATGGCCGGCCGCAATCCCATGCTCTGGCCGTAACGGAGAGGATCGCGCGGTCGTCTTCTGGCCATTCGGGGGCGGGCCGAACGTGCCACGGGTCGCCAATTCCGTCCGGCGGTTCTCGGCGCTTTTCTGACTATCGTTGCCTGGGCGAGACTCTCCGTAGACTCCCCGGCCGCTTCGGGGTTTGTAACTCCTCGACCGGTGTTATGGGCCGTCCGGTCCTGACGTCCGTCACCATGCCGCTCCGGGATGTCGTCAGGACGCTCCTCGGGACGGGCTCGTATTCGTACACTATCGAGGTCTACCAATGCGAGCGGTGTGAGGCAACCTTCGAGGTGAGCACGCGGTCGGCCCCCGATACCTGTCCGGCATGTGGAGCGACCGCGATGGCACCGATCGGAAGCCGTGATATATCGTGACGGTCCCTGGATCGACCAGGGGTTCTCACCGACCCGTGAATAGCGCCCGATAAGTGCCAGACAGGACGTGGTCGACGCGGTGACGACCCACCGACGCCGGCTGCTCGGTTTGGGAATCGCCTGTGGCGGCGGTAGCCTGATAGGCGCGTGGGTTGGGGTGGAGTGGGTGACCGTAGGCGTGGCCCACGAGGTCTGGACGCTCGTTGCGGCAACAAGCCTGCTCTTCGGCGTCCAACTCCTCGGGTTCTGGCTGCTAGCCGGCCTGGTCATCGCCACCCACCTGGGGCCGGCCAGCGACCGGGACCATTGGTTAGGAGTACCCGGGGTGGTGACTTGACGTCCGCTGTACGGTCGGGGCTATTCGCGTGTCGATCAGCCGGTAGATGCCCGGTGTGCTCAGGAGGTAGAGCAGGCCGACGAGGTCCGCCAGCATGTTCGACGCCACCATCGCCACGCCGAAGGTCACGACCGGGAGGAGGGCGACGGTCACGATCGCCGGGGTCCAAGGCAGTAACGTTCGTGCGAGGGCCACGGGGAGCGATTCGGGTGGCCGACCCGTAAGGGGATACGACCGATTGCAATCCCCGAAACTGGCCCGTCTTGACACGTGACGAACTGGCGGTGACGGGCAGTGGGACTGAATCGGCGGCAATTTCCCCGCCGGATGACGCGGATCACGGCGTCGACTTGGCGGCCGTTGCGGTCGACCCGGCCGTGGTAACGGTATCGAAAGGCGCGAGCCTCGCTTGATTGCATGCCGGTGGGAAAGCCCGCTCGGTGACCTTTTCCGTGGACTCGCCCCGGACGCCCCGTCGCTGCCAGTCGTTACCCATTTGACCACGTGGGATTCGGATGGCAGCTCGGGAGGCGAGTTAAGGTCGGACGACTCTCCCGGACCTAGCGACAGCAAACGGTCCACCAAAACCGATAGGGTCCGCCGTCTATCGCGGAGGATATTTGTACGGCGCCGCAGATTCCTCACCCATGCCAGAGGTAGTCACTGACGTCAATTGTACCATCGGCGAAGGACCGTTGTGGCATCCGGACGACGGGAAGCTCTACTGGGTCGACAACATCGGCGAGGCGTTCTATCGATACGATCCGGCCTCCGGCGAGACCGAGCAGCTCCACGAGGGCGACCTGATCGCCGCGTTCACGATCCAGTGCGACGGGTCGCTGCTCCTGTTCATGGACGAAGGTCGGGTGGCCCACTGGGACGACGGTGGGCTCTCGATGGTGATCGACGGCATCGATCAGGAGGCAGGAATGCGCTTCAACGACGTCATCGCGGGCCCGTGTGGCCGCGTCTACGCGGGGACGATGAGCGATGACGACTGGAGCATCGGGCGGCTCTACCGGCTCGATACCGACGGGTCGATCACCGAACTGTTCGAGATCGAGCTGTCGAACGGCCTCGGGTTTACGCCGGACCGGACCGGACTGTACTTCACCGAGTCGAACACGAACACGATCCACGAGTTCGACTACGACGCCGCAACGGGGGCGCTGAGCAACCAACGGGTCTTTTCCCAACGGGACGGCCCCGGCATGTACGACGGCCTGACGGTCGATGCCAGCGGCGCCGTGTGGTCCGCGCTCTGGGATCACGGCGCGCTCGTGGAACATGCGCCCGACGGCACCGTCCGCCAGACGATCACGCTGCCGACCCACAACACGACCAGCCTCACGTTCGCCGGTCCGGACTTCACCGATGCCTACGTCACGACCGCGGCCTATGGGACCGACGACGATGACGAGATCGGGGGCG
>CAYOLR010000252.1:0-4108 GCA_964404815.1 uncultured Halobacteriales archaeon | reverse complement strand
CGGCGCTCGCTCGCCGCGACCCAGCCCAGCCGCCAGCCGGTCATCGAGTAGGTCTTCGAGCAGGCGTTCACGACCACGACGTTGTCGGTCTCGGCGAACTCCATCGGCGAGCGGTGTTCGCCCTCGAAGACGATGTGTTCGTAGACCTCGTCGCTGAGGCAGAGCACGTCGTGATCGTCGGCGATCCGGGCGAACGCGCGCATGTCCGCCGGCGACTGGACCGCCCCCGTCGGTTCGCGGGGCTGTTGACGACGAAGGCGCTCGTATCGTCGGTGATAGCAGCCTCCACGGTGGCCGGATCGAGGGTGAGGTCATCCCGCAACTCGAGCGGCATCGGCGTCCCGCCGGCCAACCGCGTGAGCGCGTCGTAGGAGACGAACCCCGGGTCCGGGATCAGGACCTCGTCGCCGGGCTCGACGTGGGCCTCCATCGCCAGGTGGACCGCCTCGCTCCCGCCCGCCGTCGCGATCAGGTTGCCGACCGGGATGTCGAGGTCGTTGTCGCGGGCGTGTTTGTCGCTGATCGCTGCCCGCAGGGGTTCGATCCCCTTGTTGGAGGTATACCCGTCGACGACGCCCTCGTTGATGGCATCGATGGCGGCCGCCCGCGCGTGGTCGGGCGTGGGGAAATCGGGCTGGCCGATGCCCATATTGATGGCGTCGGAGCCGGCGGCTTCGAACACCTCGCGGATGCCGCTGATCGAGATCTGTTCGACGCGGGCGGAGAAACCGGTCATGCCATACGGCGCGGCCCCGACCCGAATAACTCTTTTCGAGTCGGGACCGGGACATCCCGAAGGGCTCAGCCCGGGTATTCTCGGCTTCCTGCATCCGATCGGCGAGGTGTTCCTTCTGATCGCCGCTCTCTTCCTCCCGCTCAATGCGCTACTGTTTGTCGGCGTCGATCCCGGCGATAGGTTCGATCCCCGGCAACCCTTCGTTGGGGAACGGGTCGTCGGGGGTCAGGTCCACCCGCTGGATGGTAGTCTGGGCCATGGGCGGCCATAAACGGGGTCGGGCTTACGCGACACTCCGATCCGAAACCGTCAAGCGGGGCGGATGGAGAGTGCGGACGAAGATGGACGTCCTCGCCCGGTACGAGCCGTTGGTTGACGATTACGCGGCCTTTCGGGCGGCCTGTGATCGGCCGCTTCCTCACGTGGTTCGGGTGAACACTCTCAAGGCGGACCGGGGCGCCGTAACCACGGCGCTGGCCGACGCCGGCCTCGAGTGGACGCCGCTGCCGTGGAACGACGACCTCCTCGAGCTCGAGACCGACGCCCCCGGACTGACCTGGCCGTACTTCCTCGGCTGGATTCACGGCCAGGAGGCGGTGTCGGCGCTCCCGGTCGAGTGCCTCGACCCGACGCCTGGGTCGCGGGTCTGGGACGCGTGTGCGGCCCCCGGGAGCAAGGCGAGCCAGCTGGCCGAGCGGATGGCCGACGAGGGGCTCCTCGTCGCGAACGACGACAACCTCGGTCGCCTGGCCCCCCTCCGGACCAACCTCGATCGGCTCGGCGTCACGTGTGCGGCCGTCACCAATCAGGACGCCCGCCATTATTCACTGCAGCCGTTTGGGTTCGACTCGTTCGATGCCGCCCTCGTCGACGCACCGTGTTCCGGCGAGGGGACGATCCGGAAGAACCCCGACGCGGTCGATGGCTGGTCCGAGGGCTTCCTCGAGAGCATCTCGAGTGTCCAGACCGGAATCCTCCGCCGGGCCATCCAGGCCACGCGGCCGGGCGGTCACGTCGTGTATTCGACATGTACGTTCGCCCCGGAGGAGAACGAGGCGGTCCTCGACCGGGTCCTCGACTCTGAGGACTGTCGCCTAATGGAGATCGACTGCCCGGTCACGACAGAGCCGGGTGTCACCGACTGGCAGGGAACATCGTATGATGCCTCGGTCGAGAAGGCACGCCGGGTGTGGCCACATCTGAACGATACGGGCGGGTTCTTCCTGGCGAAGTTCGAGGTGGGCCGATGAGCCCGCCGGTCAACCTGCGGTTCGATCGTCTCCCATCCACGGAGACGGAACGCACGGATCCCGACCGAGCGACCCGGCCGGAGGTTCTTGACTGGTGGGAGTCGCGGTTCGGGATCCCGCCGTCGACCTTCGATGGCTTTACGTTCTGGGAGAAGGGGGCGGGGAAGGTCTGGGTTCTCCACGGGGCCGTCGAGACGCCCTGTCCAATCGAGGCCCTCGGCCTGCGGTGCCTGCATACCCGCCAGGAACACTGGAAACCCACGACGAACGCGGTCCAGCGGTTCGGCCACGCAGCGACTCGCAATCGGATCCACCTCTCGACCGCGGAGGCGACGGCCTTCGTGGCTGGCGAGGACCAGGAGATCGACTGGGACGGCGACTGGGGTTACCTGATCGCTACGGCCGATATCGGGGGCCGGCAGGCCCCCCTTGGCGTCGGGCTGTACACCTACGGCGAACTCAAATCGCAGATCCCCAAAGGACGACGTGTATCGATAGACTGACACATTCTCGGGGATTGAGAACGGGACCCGAGGCTATCCGTCCGGCCGTCCTATCCGATGGTGATGGCGATCGATCGGCGACTTTGGATCCCCCTCGGGGCGGCGGCCCTCGTCCTGATCGGCGTAGGCGTCGCCGCCTACCTCGCCCTCCCCTCCGAACCGGTCGAAAGCAGTTACGGGTACACCGTCTCCGTCTCGACAGATTCCACTCTCGGTGCGGTCACGCTGCTGCTCCCGATCCCGGTAGCGGAGGGTGACGGGCTCGTGGTGAATGCGATCACGCAGGGTCGAGCCGAGACGCCTGATGGGTGGGACGTGAGCGTCGTCGACACGGAGTTCGGGCCGATGCTGCGGATCCACGCCGCCGCGATGCCGGCTCAGCGCCAGCCCGATGGCCGGACGTATTCGACGTACGGGGTCTCGCTCTCGGTGGCTTCACCCGTCGAGATCGATACGAAAGCCCCCTTCGACGAGGAACCCCTGCTCCGGCCACGCATCGAGCAGCGGGAACGGCCGTGCCCGAACCAGGCCGGCCCCGAGCCGGAAGAGACGTGTGTTAGCTACGAAAGCCGGGTCTTCGCGAATTATACCGGGCCAGCGGACGCCGAGGTGGACGTGTACATCGTCGCCGGCGGGACGAACGACCTTACCGGTGCGGGACGACAGTTCAACCGGTACTACGACCGGGTGACGGTCTTCCTTGACGGTCCCCAATCGGGCTGGGTTGAGGCGGAAGGGTTCGCCTCGACGGGCGTCGGGACCTACTCCCGCTTCGACCCGCTGACCAGCCGAACGGCGAATTCTGAAATCCTTATCCCGGCTGACTGACGAAAACTAACCATGGCCGATGCGGACGCCGAACCCGAGGGCGAGGAATCACCGGACGGGGACGATGACGTGATCGAGGACCTCGTCGCCCGGGTCGCCGTCGAGGACGAGGCCCTGGCCGCCGAGGTCGGGGACGTCATAGACGAGGTGGAGACGCTCCGGTCGGAGCTGACCGACCGTGAGGAGACGGTCGAGGAGCTCGAAGGCAAGCTCAAACGAGCGCGCGCCGACTTTCAAAACTACAAGAAACGGGCCAAACAGCGCGAGGCCGAGCTGAAGGAACGGGCGACGGAGGATCTGGTCGAGCGCCTGGTGGACGTGCGGGACAACCTCGCGAGGGCCCTCGAGCAGGAGGGTGACGAGGCCGATATCCGTGACGGCGTCGAGGCGACGCTCGCCTCGTTCGATCGGATCCTCGCCGACGAGAACGTCGAAGCGATCGAACCGGCGATCGGCGACGAGGTCGACCCCGAGGTCCACGAGGTCGTCATGCGCGTCGACGGCGAGCAGTCACCCGGCCACATCGAGGACGTCTATCGGCCGGGCTACGAGCTCGCGGGAAAGGTCATCCGGCCGGCCCAGGTGACGGTCGTCGAGGACTAGGTTTGCGGTTCATCTTATATCCCGCTCTTTTCCAATCGACGGGTAGACGATAATCGCAAGCAGGCGTAATGGTGTCATGGCACCATGGGGGGCCGTGTCTCGCAATGTTTAAACGGCAAAAGCCGTTACCATTCGAGCAAGATGACGACCGAGAAGATTCTCGGCATCGACCTCGGGACGACGAACAG
>CAYOLR010000251.1:0-4133 GCA_964404815.1 uncultured Halobacteriales archaeon | reverse complement strand
ACGCGACGCGGACCGACGGAGTAGCTACCGGACTCGGTGCCGTAACCCTCGTCGGACCAGTCGAGCAGTCTCTCCTCGATGAACGCGCGGAGGGCCGCGCCGTCCGGGAGGCCGTGGAGCGTGAACACCCCGTCGAGATCCAGCCCCTCGATTGGCGGCTCGATTGCGCGCGCCCCCGTGGCGATCAGGAGGTCGTCGTAGGCCAGCTCGTACGCGTCGTCGCCGGTCTCGACCGACACCGTTCGGTCCTCGGTGTCGATGGCGACGGCGCGGTGATTCGTGCGCAGGTCGATGTCCCGTTCGGAGCGGAACGTCTCGGCCGGGACCGAGACGAGGTCCTCCAAGGTCTCGACCTCGCCTTTCACGAAGTACGGCAAGCCGCAAGCGCCGTAGGAGACCCAGTCGCCCTGTTCGAGGACGACCACGTCCAGCGAGGGGTCATCGCGCTTGGCCTTGCTCGCGGCACTGAGCCCCGCCGCGTCCCCGCCGATGACGACGAACGTCCGGGCCATGACGGGTGAAAGTACGCCACCGGCCGGTATAAGAGATTGTCCAGATTCCACAATATTGCGAATCTGCCGTCCGGTTATGCGTTCAATCCACTCCCTAGGCGATACGCGCTTTCCGCAATGAACGGGCTCCAGTCATCCGGCTTGGAGTGGGCGCTTCTCAACTTTCTGGAATGGTCATCCTGGTTTAGGGCTCCCCCGGGTCTTCGATATCGTATGAAGCTGGGACTCATCCTGGAAACGAACGAACCCGAACGCGTCTGGAACGCATTCCGGCTATCGAACACGGCGCTTGGGGCAGGACACACCGTCGAGACATTCCTCCTCGGCGACGGTGTTGAAGCTCCCGATCTCGAACACGAGAAATTCAACCCCCACGGCGTGATGCTCAAATACGCGAACGACGGGGGGTCTCTCTTCGCCTGTGGAACGTGTATGGACTCGCGGGATATCGAGCCAGACGACCTCAGGCCCCGGTCAACGATGGGTGATTGCTTGCGGATCGTCGAAGAGGCCGATCAGGTACTTACAATTGGGTAATCATTCTCGCCCAGGGTACTCATGGGATCGGCGATGCCGTCGTCCATCAAACTACGAGCCAATGGACTAGCTCGCTAACGAGGGTTCCCTGCGATCGCTAATATCGCGGCCTCTGAGGGGTCGTGACTCTCGAAGACTGTTTGCCCTCGAATGCCGAGGAAATACTCCCGGTGACCGTCGATGTAGTCCTCAATGATGGATGCCAGTTCGATGGTATCTCTATGAACCATCCGCTGAAAGTACGACCCGTCACGCTGTAGGTTTGCTCGAACATAGGACGATTCGGAGTTCAGTAGGAGGGTCACGAAGGTTCCATCTGGATCGAGGACTCGGACAGCTTCGGAAAGGACCGTCTCGGCCGGTAGGATATCACTTCGGTAAGTCAGGCATCGGTTCAGCTCTACATTGGACCACACCAATCTAAGAAGATATGTTCAGGCGACCCCGTCTATTTGTATGGTTGAAAACTACTCAAAGCAGCCAGCTATTCGAAGTCGATAATCGGCTTGATTATATCGTCCTCTTTGCTCTCCATGAGGCGGTAGGCCTCGTCGGTCTGTTCGAACGGGAACTCATGGGTCGTCATGGGCGTCGGGTCGACGCGATCCTCCTCGAGTAACCGCAGCAGGCGCCGGAGTCGAAGCCGACCACCCGGACAGAGACCCGTGGCGATGGTCTTCTCGCTCATACCAACGCCCCACTCCTCGCGGGGGATGTTCACGTATTCGCCCTCGCCGTGGTAGCCGGCGTTCGATATCGTCCCACCGGCCTTCGTCACGGCTACACACTGCTCGAAGGTCTCGTTCCGGCCAAGGGCCTCGATAGCCGCATCGACGCCCTCGCCGTCGGTGAGCTCCATGATCTGCTCGACCGGATTGGCGTCAGCGAAGTCCACGATCTCGTCGGCACCAAACTGGCGGGCCAGTTCTTGTCGATTGGGCACCGTCTCGACCGCGATGATCCGACCGGCGCCTTGGAGTGCGGCCCCTTTCGTGGCCATGAGTCCGACGGGCCCCTGGGCGAACACGGCGACCGTGCCGCCGATCGGAATGTCGGCGTTCTCTGCCGCCATGAAGCCTGTACTCATCATGTCGGTCACGTAGACGGCCTCTTCGTCGGTCACCCCGTCGGGAATTCGGGCGAGGTTCGCGTCGGCCTCGTTTACATGGACGAACTCAGCGAACGTCCCATCCTTGACATTGGCAAACTTCCAGCCACCAAGTGCCTGGTTCGACTGTGAAGGATGGCCGTCCTGGGCCGCATCGGATCCCCAATCAGGGGTGATCGCCCCGACGACGACGCGGTCACCGGAGTTGAAATCCGCTACCTGTTCGCCGACGGAATCGACGACACCAACGACTTCGTGGCCGAGTGTGAGATTCTCCCGCTCGCCGATGGCCCCGTGGACGGTGTGGACGTCGGACGTGCAGACGAGCCCCTTCGTTGGTTGAAGAATGGCGTCGTTTGGCCCCGCTTCCGGTTTGTCTTTCTCCGCGAACCCGACCTCCCCGAGCTCTTCCATGACGAATGCTTGCAAGGGTTCTCACCAATGTTAGCTGTGGTGACGAGCAGGATAACGGGGGGAGCAAGTTCTTTTTATTCTGGAAATCACCCTGTGCTTTTCTCCCTCGGCAAACTATCATTACAATAGGTTAGTCCAGGGGGCCTCTCCATTTGGGCCCTCTATTCAACGCTGCTCCCGGGAAATCTATCACCGTAAAGGTATAGCTGCTTAAGCTGAGCGAGAGTTGGGAACTCGCTTTCAGTCGCTCTCGTTTGGGAGACTTGCGCCATGAGTGCAGCACGGTCGGAATTTCATATCAAGACTCGTTGGTTAGAATCGGCACCGCGGTAACTATGCGGCTCTACGTAACACCGTTTTCACAGTCAATCGCCACGCTAGCTTCGGGCTAAGAATTCAGTAAGGCACCCCGACCTTCCACTGGTTCGGTCCGTCAATGTGGTCGTCACTTCCGCTCCACGGCTCGCGCCCTTAGGCCGGCGGTACCTACCACCAGCCCCCACATGGCCCGCCGCGCCAGCGCCGACCTCCCGCTGCATTCGGGCTCTGCGCCCCGCTGGCTGTTCGACCGCATGGTCGAGCTCGCGGGCGCTGTCGCCGAGGCCGTGGTCGACGAGTACGGCCATGCCGAGCTCCTCCGCCGGCTGGCCGATCCGTACTGGTTCCAGGCGTTCGGCTGTGCGCTCGGGTTCGACTGGCACTCCTCGGGGGTGACCACCACGACGATGGGGGCCCTGAAGGAGGCCATCGATCCCGAGACGCTCGGCCTCGCTATCGTGGGCGGCAAGGGCGCCACTTCGCGGAAGACACCCGACGAGATCGACGCCACGCCGGTCGACCTCTCGCCGGGCACCCGCGACGAGCTGAAGCGCACCTCGCGGCTCAGCGCCGCCGTCGACAACGGCTGCGTCCAGGACTCCTATACGCTCTATCACCACACCATGGCGGTCACCGAATCGGGCGACTGGGCGGTCGTCCAACAGGGGATGAACGACGCGACCGCCCGGCGGTACCATTGGATCTCGGACGGCCTCGAGAGCTTCGTCGAGGAGCCTCAGGCCGCGATCTGTGCCCAGGAGCGCCAGCCGGAGCCGCTCGACCTCACGGCCGACGCGTCGGCCGAGACCCGCGCGGTCTCTGTCGACCTCGTCCAGGACGATCCCGTTCACCTCAAGAACGAGCTGCGCGGCCAGCGGTCCCTCGCCGACTTCGGGGCTGGCGGCTCCGCCGGGGACTCCAGGCTGGCTGAGGCGCTGTCCGACCTCGACGGCGACGCCGACCTGACGATGCCCCGGCACCACGAGCTCCGGGACGCCGACCTCTCCGGGCGGGCGCTCGACCAGCTCCAGCGCGCCTACGAGTACCAGCCCGCCGACTACGAGGAGCTGGTCGAGCTCGACGGCATCGGCGCGGGCTCGCTCCGAGCACTTGCGCTCATCGCCGAGCTCGTCTACGACGCCGAGAGCTCCCGGGAGGACCCCGCGAAGTACGCCTACGCCCACGGCGGCAAGGACGGCACACCCCACCCGGTGAAGCGCGAGCGATACGACCGGTCGATCGAC
>CAYOLR010000250.1:0-4133 GCA_964404815.1 uncultured Halobacteriales archaeon | reverse complement strand
CGCCCCACGCGGTGTCGCCGAACAACTCGGTCAGGGCGTCGTGGGCCTTCGCCCCCCGCCAGGCCAGCGGGGCCCCCTCCTCCATCAGCCCGATGCTCATGGTCTTGAGCCCCTTCGACTCGATCGGCATCGGATCGCCCGCATCGTTCGCGTAGATCGGCCCGGATATCTCGAGCATCGAGGGCACGTTCGGGCCGTGGATGTCGGCGTCGAACAGTCCGATGTCGCCGTACCTGGCGAGGGCACACGCGAGGTTGACGGCGACGGTCGTCTTGCCGACGCCGCCCTTCGCGCTGGCGACGGCGATGATGCGGTCGACGTCCGCGAGCCCGGTCGATTCGGCCACCGTCGAGGGTCCGACGTGTTCGACGTGGGGATTGGTTACCCCCTCGACGGTCGAGACCGCCCCCAGCATGGCCGACGTCACGGTCTGTGCCGACTCCGGATCGAAGTCGCTCAGGTCCGCCTCGATCGTCACCTCGCCGCCGTCGATCAGGATGTTCTCGACGAGGCCCGCCTCGAAGACGTCCATCCCCACCTCCGGGTCCTCGACCCGACGGAGCGCCGCCTCGACCGCCTCGGTCCGGTCCTCGTCGTCCATCGTCACCCCGTTGGCGAAGCGGGCCTTTGTCGGTGTCGCTCCGGGCTCAGAGGTTTGGCTGGCGGTTGAGCGGGTCCTCGCCCGGGAGCGGCTCTGCCGACTCGTCGAGCGCGCTCGTGAACCGCCGCCGGAACCGGGCCGGATCGACCGACGCCGCCCGCTCGGCCGTCGCCCGGACGATCTCGCTCTCGTCGCGCCGTAACCGGGCCAGCGCCTCGGCGGCCCGCTCGTCGTCGATGCCGCCCAACATGTGGGCGGCCCACTCCCGGACGCGATCGCTCGGGTCGTCGACCAGCCCGAGGAGGGCCTCGAGGGCGTCCTCGCCCCGGCGTTTGAACAGCGAGATGGCGGCGTTCCGGCGAACGGCGTGGTGGTCGTCGGTGAGACAGGTCTCGATGGCTGGCGCGTGGCCGTCGCGGTCGAGGCGATCCAAGGCCACGAGGGCCTCCGCCCGCACCCACGGGTCGCGGTCGCCGAGGACGGCCAGGGCGGTCTCCGCCGCGAGGTCGCCCCCGAGCTTGCCGATCGCCTCCACCGCGAACTGCCGGACGTCCTCGTGGGAGTCGTCCGTGGCCGCGGCGGCGAGGGCCCGGACGGCCGGCTCGCCCGGTTGGCGGTCCGCGAGCGCCAGCGCGGCCCGCTGCCGTTCGGTGGGGGTGCCGTCCTGGAGATCACCGATGAGCGATGCGACCGCCGCGTCGGCCACCTGCGAGGTGTCGCTCGCGGTCAGTTCCTCGGGGCTGGCCTCGCCGAGGGTCACGTCGCGGCCGACGTCGATCTCTTCGATTCTGACGGCGTGGTCACCAAACCCGGGGCTCCGTTCGGGATCGAGCTCGGGATCCGGGGGGCCGTCGGTCCGTTCCTCCGGGTCGTCGGTCATGCCGCCACCTCCCTGGCCGTCCGGTCGAGGACGAACACGAGCCCGACGACGGCGGCGACCGCCCGGGGGAGCGTGGCGGGCACGCCGGCGGCGACGAGGATCACCACGCCAATTGCCGGCCGGTATCGTCGGTCGCCGACCGAGCCGGCGGCGGCCGCCACGGCGCCGCCGACGCCAGCCGCAACGAGCACTAACGGCGCGCCGATCACGCCGGCGACGATCAACACGACCGCCCCGGTGAGGAAGGGCGAGACGATGCCGGAGGCGAGGACACCCGCCATGGCGACGCCGGCAAGCAGCCACCCGGCTCGACCGGGGCGATGGACGGTCGAGAGGGCGGCCAGCGCCAGGAGCGCCGCCCAGGCGCCGACGGCCCGGAAGCCCGGGCCGAGCAGCCCGGTCGCCGACCCGAGGGCGGCGCCGACCGCGATCACGTAGCCGAGGGCCACCAGCGGTCGGCCATCGGCGATCCGGGCACCCGGCATCCCGTCGATCCAGACGGCCAGCGCGCCCACGGTCACGACGCCCGTCGCCGGGACGGCGGCCGCCGGGACGGTCGCCGCGAGCAGGGCGAAGACGCCGGTCGCGACCAGTCCTACCCGCCCGACGGTGGACGCAGTGAGCAGCCCGAGGACGAGGGCGCCCAGCCCGCCCGTCAGAAGCACGACCCCGTCGACCGCCGGATAGGCTTGCTGGACCAGCCGGGGGAGCGTCACCGGAGCGTTGACGCCGACCCGGAGCAGCGCCGCCATGACGACCGTGCCGCCGACGACCAGCCCGACCGCCGTCCTCGGTGCCGGCCGGGCGGTCGGATCGGCGGCCGTCGAACCCGTCACGGTGGCCACCCGATCCAGGAGGGTCCCCGACCGGTCCACCTCAGGCCACCTCCAACCGGTCGGCCAGGGCGGCACGGTCGGCCGCCGACACCGCGTCCAGGAGGGCCACGAGATCGCCGTAGGCGCCCGTTCCCGGTTCGGCTGCCATCCGCTCGGCGATCCCCTCGACGAGGACGCGGAGGTGGCGGTCGAGCACATCGAGGCGACTCCGGGCCGCCGACTGGTCCACCGCCGCCTCCCGGCGCGCCAGGTAACCGGCGAACTCCAGGACGAGCGGGAGGAAGTCGTGGTGATCGCGGTTGTCGGTATCGACCTCGATGTCGTAGTACTCGTAGGCCCGGGAGAGGTCGAGGTTGACGTCGTTCCAGGAAACGTCCGCCCGGTAGGCCGACTCGTAGAGCGGGACCGGGGGTTCGCTCGTCGAGAGCGAGCCGTCGGTGCGGTCCTCGTATTCGGCGTAGCCGATGACGAAGAGGTCGTGATAGCGGGCGTTCAGCGTATCCGGATCGTCGTCGACATCGCCGATCTCGACGGTCTCGACATCCAGGCTCGTGAGCCCGAGCAACGATTCCGCTTCGGCCTCGAACGCCCCCGACAGCAGGGCCCGATGCAGCTCGTCGTCCGGCGGCCTGAAGGCCCGCGCCAGGAGCGCGTACAGTGCTCCCCGGGCCCCGGCGTCGGTGTCGATGCCGGACGGGGTCACGGTATCAGCCGCTTCGCCCATCCTCAGGTCCTCCTGACCGCGATGACGGTGACGATGATCACGACCACGATCGCCAGGCCGGCGATCGCCCACAGCAGCGTCTGGTACGGTGGACCGGACGGGCCCGGTCCGAGGGCGAACGTGTACCACTCGCTGACCGATTTCCGGCCGGACCGTTCCATGTTGGAGCCGTTCCAGACGGCGAACGCGACGTCGAGATCCTCGTCCGGGTCGATCGGCGTTCGGGCCTCGCCGCCGGTCAGGTCACGCGCCAATACGACCCGCCATTCCCCGTCGGTTCGGCTCGTTGCGACCTCGAGGCCGGAGGTCTCGAACTCAGTGGTTGACCCGGGGCCGCCGGCCAGGAGTTCCTCGACGCCGCTATCAGCGCTCCAGTACCAGACGTTGACCTGCGACCGTGGGCTCCCCATCGCGATGGCGGGTCGGGTCGTCGAGTTGACCGGCAGTTGGACGGCCACCGCGTCCGCAAACGACCGGGGGTCGGTCACGGCCTCGTCGGCCGTCGCGTCCGGCCAGGCCAGCCGAAGGACGAATCGCGCATCGGTGTATGCCGCCCGGACCTCCAGCGTGCCGACCGTCGTGTCGCCGGCCGACGGAACGCCCGACGGGGCGCTCGTGAGCGACACCTCGACCGGATCGACGTCCGCCCACGCATCGGCCCGGGGATCGAGGAGCGCCTCGCCGGATTCGGCGGCATCCGTCACCGGAATCTGGTTGGCGGGAACGCCGCCCGCCAACGCCGGCACGAACGCGCCGAGCGCGACGAGGGCGACGATCACCGCAAGGGCGCCGGTGCCCCGCCGCGAGGTGGCCATCAGTCGAACACCTCCAGGCGGTACTGTTTGGCCGGGTTGGTGGTCGTCAGGAGGTCGAGGAGCTCGCTCGATCCGCCGCGGTTGACCTTCTCGCGCTCGCGCTGGATGATGTCGAGGGCATCGTGGACACCCTCGCCGAACAACTCCTCGAGGTATTCACGCGGGATCCGGTCGACGTCGATCGACTCGCCCTCGGGGTCGTGTTGAGGCGGCGCGAACGGCGGGATGTAGTACACGTTCGGTTGGGTGTGGAACTCCGGATGCAGCGGCAGGGCCA
>CAYOLR010000249.1:0-4135 GCA_964404815.1 uncultured Halobacteriales archaeon | reverse complement strand
CTGTACCCCAACGTCATCCGCACCCGCAACGTCAGTCCCGAGACCGTCCGCTGTGACTGTCACGCCGACCGCGCCGACGTCCCGGGGCTGGGCTACGCCATCTGTGACGACCGGGGCTTTCTGCCGGACGTCCTCGATCCGATAGTCGAGGACAGGGAGGCGATCAAGGCCGAGCTGGCCGACTGCGAGGATCCCGAGCGGCGCGCCGCCCTGGAGGGTCGTTCGAGCGCGCTGAAGTGGGTGCTGGTCGCCTGTTTCGGCTACCAGGGCTTCTCGAACGCCAAGTTCGGCCGGATCGAGTGCCACGAGGCGATCAACGCCTACGCCCGCGAGATCCTCCTCGACGCCAAAGAACGCCTCGAGGCCGGCGGCTGGGAGGTGGTCCACGGAATCGTCGACAGCCTGTGGGTCACCCCCCGGGCGGGCGCCGTACAGGAACCGCTCGCCGAGCTCGCACGGGAGATCAGCGACGCGGCCGAGATCCGCCTCGAGTACGAGGCGGCGTTCGACTGGCTGGCGTTCGTCCCGCTGCGGGACGGCGAGGCGGGCGCGCTGACGAAGTACTTCGGCCGGAGGACCGACGGCGAGTACAAGTATCGCGGCATCGAGGTCCGCCAGCGGAGCACGCCCCCGTACGTGGGCGAGGTCCAACAGTCGCTGATCGCGGCGCTCGACGACCACCGGACGCCCGAGGCGGTCTGCGATCGGCTGGGGCGCCACCTCGCCGAGCTGCGGGCGGGGCGCGTCCCGGCGGACTCGCTCGTGATCGACACGAAGGCCTCCAAGCGGCTCGAGAACTACACGCAGGCGACCCGCGGCGTGGCCGCGCTCGAGCGCGCGCTGGGCCACGGGTTGGACAAACACCCCGGCCAGCATGTCCGGTACGTGGTGGTCGACGACGACAAATCCGGCCGCGCCCGGGTCAAGCTCGCCGACGAGGCGTTCGGCCCCGGCGAGTACGACGCCGACTTCTACGCCGACCTGTTGGTCCGCGCGGCCGAGAGCGTGGTCTCGCCGCTCGGGTGGCGCCGGGCGGCCATCACGGACTACCTCGCTGACCACGAAACGGTCAGCCTGGCCGCGTTCGGATAGTCAGCGGGCGCGGACGTCGATCTCGCCGTCGTCGGTCGCGACCACCTCGGTGTCGAACAGGGAGGTGATGGCCCGGACGTCCTGATCCCGGTGGGCGTCCGGGTCGATGTGGAAGTGGGCGGTCGCGTCGACCGACCGCAGCTGGGCCGTCAGGACGTGGAGGAACTTGTAGACCGGCTCGCGATCGGCGTGGTTGAGGAGCGTCGAGAGCGAGTCGAAGCAGAACGCGATCCCGTCGTGATCGTCGCCGATCCGGTCGAGGTGGTTCGAGATGGCGATCCCGAGCCCCGTCAGGTCCCGGGGCGACGAGACCGTCTCGACCGAGATGACGGTCCCCGGCTCGGCCGTGTCCGGCCGCGACCGCGCGAGGTCGTCGGTCGTGACGAACCGGAGCTCGCGGGGGAGGTCGCCGGTGGTCGACTGCCACCGGTCCACACGCCGTTCCGGGGTGTCGGAGAGCGAGACGATGACGACGGCCCGGCCGTCCTCGCCGTCGACGGCGAGCAGGTCGTCGCAGGTCTGGCGGTCCCGGTCGTCAAGTGTGGGGAACGAGAGGAGGACGTTGGACGCACCGTCGATCGACGCGATCCCCCGATCCTCGATGGCTCCCCCGAAGCCCGAGGCGGTCATGTGCTAACTGATACCGTCTGTCTCGTGGGGCCCATAAGAATTTGTTGGGACTCTCTTGCAGGGGTCGGTCGGCCGAATAGAAACCCCTCAAGACCCGTGAGCGGGCATGGGGCCTATTCGGCGGCTTTCACGTCGGATTTGGGGACGACCTCGATGAGGTGACCGACCGTCTGGGGGATCGTTTCCTCCCCGTCGGCCGTCCCCACGGTGAGCATCCCGAAGGGGGCGATCTCGATGAGCTGGACGGTCGCCCCCGGCTGGATGCCGAGGTCGCCCAAAAAGCGCAGTTCCTCCTCGCCTTGGTGGTGGATCCGGCTGACCACGACGTCCGATTCGAGGGCAACCTCGTCGAGGCGGGCGGTTTCACCGCACTCCGGCAGTTCGAGGTCGGGGTCGGGAATGGGGTCGCCGTGCGGATCGGCCGCCGGGTTCCCGAGCGCGTCCGCCATGCGTTCCTCGAGGCGCTCGCTGATGTGGTGTTCGAGCCGGTCGGCCTCCTCGTGGACCTCCGACCAGTCGAAGTCCAGGTAGTCGACCAGGAACTGTTCGAGGAGGCGGTGGTGACGGATGATCTCGAGGGCGACCACTTCCCCTTCCTTCGTGAGGGTGACGCCCTCGTATTCCTCGCGATCGACGAAGCCCTTCTCCTCGAGCTTCTGGACCATGCTGGTGACCGATGGCGGCGCTCGGTCGAGGCGGTCGGCCAGCGCCGAGGTCGAGACCCACTCGCCGCTTTGGGTCTCCAGGAGGTAGATGGCCCGGATGTAGTCCTCCATCGTGTCGCTCAGCACGGTCATCGGTCTGTCTCGATTGTTTTTACGGGGTAACGCTTATGACGTTGTTGGAACGGCTAACGCTTTTAATATACCGTATCGAACCAAAAGATTTGATCTACCGAATATAATTGATCACCCCTCGGTGTGAAAATACCCGGTAGCGACCGCGATCAATCGATCAATCCAAATCTAATTCGATTTAAGGAAATCGAACTGCCAAAAGTTTTGTTAGTCTAAAAATTTCGTTTTGTTCTTAACATTTATATCGATAGAATTCACATCATCCCTTCATGAGCAGTGTCGTCTTCGAATCGTATTCGACAACAGAGCATCCTCCCGGCAATCTACCGGATAATGGAGGGCGGGCTCGGATAGCATGCCATCAATAGATTACGACCAGGCCCGCGAGGTCACCCGTCGCCTCCAGGACCGCCTCGTAGATTCTCTCGACGTGTCGGCGGACGTCGATCGCCGGACGGTTTTAGGTGGCCTCGGTGTAGCCGGGAGCGCTGCACTGGGCCTCGGGAGCGCCCGAGGGGCTGCCGATCCAGGGCATGCCGAGGGCTTTCAGGAACACGGGAATTTCGGTGCCGTTGGCGAATATCAGACAGACGAATTCGACCCGCATTCCTACCTATCGGCCTTCAACACCGGCGATTCGGGCCAGGATTTCGTCCCGCAGTCCAAATACGAGGAGGACGGCCGCACGGTCCGCGAGTTCGAGTTTACTGCCGTTAGGATGCCAATCACTGTCGCCCCTGGCGTTGAGTTTACGGCCTGGGCATACAACGGTAAAGTCCCCGGGCCGACCATCCGTGCTGTCGAGGGGGACCTCATCCGGATCCGGTTCAAAAACTTGGACAGCCACGGCCACACGATTCATCCTCACCTAAAGAACCTCAATCCGGCAATGGACGGGATCCCCCAGACTGGTCCCGGTGTTATCGACGCCGAGGACGAGCCTTTCACGTACGAATGGATTGCCCAGCCCGCCGGGGTCCATATTTATCACTGCCATTCACTCCCGCTGAAGGAACACATCCATCGAGGACTCTACGGGACGGTTATCGTTGATCCAGATCCCGATCGCGTCCGGGAGAACCCCCAAGAGTACGTCAATTATCAAGGACCGATCACCGGCGAGTATCGCGACTATCTTGTCGAGGAGGCCAGGTCCCGGAACCACGAATTCCCGGAGAATGACGACGTGAACGAGATGGTGATCATGATGAACAGCTTTGACACGAACTTCGACGGCGACAACGAGATATATGCCGCCAATACCCGGGCGTTTGCCTACGGTGTTGGCGACACCGACGGTGAGGGTGAATGGGAGGCCGGAAAAACCATCCATCCGATTCAGATCGACAAAAACCGACGGCAGCGGATCTATCTCAGTAACGTTACCGAGTTCGATCTGATCAACTCGTTCCATACCCACTCGCAGTTCTTCGATTATTACGACCACGGGACGACGCTCCAACCGACACACCAAACTATCGATACGATCATGCAGTGTCAGGCCCAGCGTGGCATCATTGAACTGGATTACTCCGACCACCAGCCGGGGCTGTACATGTTCCACGCCCACCAGTCGGAGTTCGCCGAACTCGGCTGGATGAGCTTCTTCGAGGTGA
>CAYOLR010000248.1:0-4189 GCA_964404815.1 uncultured Halobacteriales archaeon | reverse complement strand
CGCGATTCCCGGGGGCTGAGAATTCCGAGAAGGGCACGGGCGGAACGGGATTCGAACCCGCGGTCTATGGCTCCGGAAGCCATCGCCTTGTCCGGGCTAGGCTATCCGCCCCGTAACCGCTCTAGCATCAGCGGGTATCTTAAAATGTCGTTCTGGATCGGGTGGACAGGCGTCGGCTATAGGAACCGACAGCGAGGTTCGCCCATTCCCAATTTCTGGGATTGATAACGGCCCCTATTGGCGTCCGCGGTCTACCCGATCGTATGCAATTGGGACTTATCGTCGAATCGAACGATCCCGAGCGTGTCTGGAATGGCTTCCGATTGGCGATTACCGCACTCGAAGCGGACCATTCAGTCGAGGTCTTCCTCCTCGGAGACGGGGTTGAGGCACCCGACCTCGAGGCCGAGAAATTCAATCCTCACGGGGTGATGCAGAAATACGTCAACGAGGGCGGCTCCGTGTTCGCCTGTGGCACCTGTATGGACTCCCGCGACCTCGAACCGGGAGAACTCCGACCGCACTCAACGATGGGAGACCTCCTCCGGATCATCGAGGCCGCTGACGAGATCGTGACGATCGGCTAAACCGCTACGGTTCGCCGCCGGGGGCCTCGACGTCCCGTGGATCGCCGAATCAGTCCTCTTCCTCTTCGGGGATCCGCCAGCGATTGCCGTCCTGGACAACCAGCTCGTGGTACTCCAAGACGCGGAGGATATGCCCGACAGCATCACTGCTCAGGTCCTCGCGGTCGGCGAACTGCCGGACCATCTTACGCGAGCGACCCCTGCTGTCGGTCTCTGTCGCTTCGTGAACGCCTGTGTAGATATCCGCGATAGTATCGAGGACGCCGAGCAACTCCTCGGGATAATCGGAGGGTTCGGGCTCCTCCTCGTCGGGTTCGACGATCTCCATGTCGAGGGCCTCCACGATGCCGTCGACGGTCGTCGCCTCAACGGTGATCTTCTGCTTGTCGTCTTCAGAGTCGGAGTCGGGGTCGTCGTTCGCCATCTCGGTCGAACTATTGGCCAGTGCACTCTTAATCGTTCTGTTGTTACTATCGTGGAAAGTTGATCGCTCTAACAGAAACCGAATAACAGTTAGGATTGTTTATTCATGATGACAAAGACGGGGCGTTAACGTCGGGTCTGTCCGTACAGCGGTGGCGTTTGGGTCGGTCTATTCCACAATCATCCCGAGCCGGTCCGGCATCATCGACAGGGCCCGGATGATGGCCGCCAGCGCGATGAAGATCCCAACGAGGATGTGACCGATTCCGCCCAACTTCAGCCAGAGGAGCGTCGATGGGAACTGGTGGATCGTGGACAGTTGGCTATTGAGCACCGCCTGACCGGCACGATCGGGCCCGCCGCCAGCGAGGCTGTGGGCGGTTTGTGTGCTGAAGAACTGTTCGAGCAGCGGGTGGAACTGGGTGAGTTCGAGGACCAGTGCCCCGATGATCAGAAGGTATCCCACGGCCGCGAACAGGCCGCCGACCATGAGCATTTTCTTGATCGATCCGACTTTCGATTGGATTTCTTCGGCCGACATCTGCGTCGAACCTGTAGCAGTTGACTGTGCCATTCCAAGTTACTCGACGATACCCACTGTTATATTGTTACCTTAGACGTGCACCGGCAGCGCAATCCCCCATTACCGGTGACGACCCCCCGGCCGAACCCGTGGGCGTTCGCACCGGTACCGAGACCGCCACGCCCGAACTCGAACACGAGGGCCACTACCCACGGGGTCGTCGCCGGTTTGGCCATGCCACCAATCGAAATGGGGTGGACCAGCTCCACTACGAGGAAACCAGCCGTTGATTTCCGGATCGGGTGGTCCGCGCTTTCACGGACGATCGACGACCGAAAGGATGGCAGTCCGGGCGCCCGGGCCAGCTTATCCGACCCGTCGGATGGCCGGTCGATCGTGGCGGGACGGATCGGATGGGTCTATATGGCCATCCCCTGGAATACCCGGTGACCAGTGGCTGAACGACAGGTGTCGATCGAATCCTACGTCCTGCTCGGCCTCGCCAGCGGCGGCTATTTCCTGTTCATGTTCTCGTGGTTCTCCCTGGCGGCGTACCTCGTCCCGGTCATGGCTGACCTCGGGCTATCGAACACCCAGGCCGGGCTGGTGACCGGCGCCGTCCAGCTCAGTTACATCCCGCTGTCGCTGGTGTCCGGGCTCGCGATCGACCGGCTCGGTTCGCGACGTTCGCTCGGGGCCGGACTGGCAATCATCGGTATCGCCCACGTCATGCGTGGGCTCTCGACGGGGTTCATCACAGTTCTCCTCCCGACCTTCCTGCTCGGTATCGGCGGAACAGCCGTCACCTTCGGGCTCCCCAAGCTCGTCTCCGAACTGTTTCCGTCCGAGCGCTCCGGGTCGATGTCGTCCGTTTACATCGTCGGTGCCACGCTCGGGAGCGCGACCGTGTTCGCGGTGGCCCGCCCACTTGTCGGGCCGCTCGTTGGCGGTTGGCGGCCGTTCTTCCTGTACACCGGCATCGCGGTTCTCGGGTTCGCGGCGGTGTGGACGGTCGGGTCCTGGAGACTCTGGCGCACGGTCGACCGATTCGAGGCCGAGGCCACCGACCAGGGCTTCTCCCTCGATTCGATGCGGACCGACCTAGTCAGCGTCCTCACCCATTCTGGCCTTTTGCTGTTGGTCATCGTGGGAACGATGCGTCTGTACATCAGTCACGGACTCTCGAACTGGCTGCCGGCCATCCTCGAGGCGCGCGGGATGACGCCCGCGCTCGCGGGGACACTCACGAGCGTGTTTATTCTCATCCGGATCCTCGGAATCGTCGGCCTTCCAGCCGTGTCGGACAAGCTGGCCACGCGACGGTTGCCGATAATCGTTGCCGGGATCGCAGGCGCCGTCGGGGTCATCGGTCTGATGCTAGGACGGGACGTCTGGTCGCTCACGGTCTCGTTGCTGCTCGTCGGGACCTTCGTCATCGGCGGGCTCTCGCCGCTCATCAGGTCGATTCCGATCGAGCTGAACGGGATCGGGCCCCGCCTGACGGCCGTGTCGATCGGCCTGATCTTCACCGTGGGCGAGGTCGGCGGGTTCATGGGCCCCTTCGCGATCGGGTTCCTCCGCGACGTGACGGGCGCGTTCGCGCCGGCGCTCGGGTCGCTAGCGATCGCTAGCCTGGTAACGGCCGTCGCCGGGTTCTATATGGACGAACCGACCAGTGACGACAGGGCGGAACCGGCCGACGGGGCGGCCGAGTGAGACCATCCTGGACCGGGCACGAAAGGGAGCGGAAAACCTGTTGTCGATAGGGCAATTGAAGCCACAGGCGCCCGTAGACGATACCATGACAAGTGCCGATCCATTCGGGGCGGTTCGGGAGATCGAGATCGAGGGGGAGAGCTTCAAGATGGCGGACCTGACCGTCCTCGAGGAACAGGGACTGTGCGACCTAGAGAAGCTCCCGGTTAGCATCCGCGTCCTGCTGGAGTCGGTCCTCAGGAACGCCGACGGCGATACGATCACGGCCGAGGACGTCGAGAACGTGGCGTCGTGGTCCCCCGACGTGCCCGATGTGGAACTGCCGTTTCAGCCCTCCAGGGTCGTCCTTCAGGACCTCACTGGCGTCCCCGCCGTGGTCGATCTGGCCGCGCTCCGATCGGCCGCGGATCGGAACGACGTCGACCCGACGGTTGTCGAACCCGAGATCCCCTGCGATCTGGTGATCGACCACAGCGTCCAGGTCGACTACTTCGGCTCCGAGGAGGCCTACGAGAAGAACGTCGAGATGGAGTACGAGCGGAACGGCGAGCGGTACAAAGCACTGAAATGGGCCCAGAACGCCTTCGACAACTTCCAGGTCGTGCCGCCGGGGACGGGCATCGTCCATCAGGTCAACCTCGAATACCTCGGCCGGGTCGTCCACAACCGCGAGCGGGACGGCGACAAGTGGCTCCTCCCGGATACGCTGGTCGGGACCGACAGCCACACCCCGATGATCGGCGGGATCGGCGTCGTGGGGTGGGGTGTCGGGGGCATCGAGGCCGAGGCGGCCATGCTCGGACAGCCGATCACCATGAAACTCCCCGAGGTGGTCGGCGTGAAACTCACCGGCGAACTTCCGGAAGGCGCGACGGCGACGGACCTCGTCCTCCACGTCACCGAACGGCTCCGCGAGGTGGGGGTCGTCGACCGGTTCGTC
>CAYOLR010000247.1:0-4196 GCA_964404815.1 uncultured Halobacteriales archaeon | reverse complement strand
ACCTGGCAGTAGGGTGGCAGCCTCCACGCCGCGAACCGCACTCCCGCGAAGGGAGTGCGACGGAAACGCCATCTTACCTTACTTTCAATTGGAACTAACCGATCGGACTCGAGCGTGGATCAGCTAGCGAACGATCGTCACAGGCATCTCCGCCCGCTCGACGACCGTCTGGGCGACATCACCGAGGACGATCCGCGAAACGATTGATCGTCCGTGACTGCCGATGACGATGAGGTCGACGTCCGCCTCGTCGGCGAAGCTGATAATCTCCCGTTCAGGTTTGCCGAACTCCGTTACCGTCCTGATCTCCCGGCCGTGGGTTTCCGCAATAGCTCTTGCCGATTCAAACAACTCCTCCGTCCGTTCCCGGCCTCGCTCGCGAAGCTCATCTGGACCGACGAGGAGCTTGCCAGCATAGCTTTCCTCGATGTAGTCCACGACGTGGAGAACGATGACCTCAGAACCCGGGTATTCTTCGAGGGCGAATTCGAGGGCCCGCCTGGCGAGGGGCGAGTGATCCATCGGGACGAGGACCGTCTCGACCATGACGGGTCTTCGGAGGCTGGGCCTATGAGTGTCCTCCTCAGGTCATGACAGCAGGAGCGGTCCGATCAGGAGGATTAGAGGAATGACCAACAGCGTGGCCATGAAAGCGGCGAACGCGCGTCTATCGACCTTTAATAGTTGGTCGATGGCGATAATCGACCGGGAATAGGACGAGCGGACCGCCAGGGCAAGCACGGTAACTCCGGCTGAGACGGCGATGAGTTCCAGAACGACCGCTATTCCGACGGGGGAGCCGAGCACGATCGCGACGATCAGGGTGTCGACCAGCGTCCCCAGGTTTGCCCCGAGGACGTACGGAATGAACTCTTCCCGGTCGACGTATCCCCGGTTGTAGAGTGGGACTATGACGCCGAGCGAGAAGGCGACACTTGTGGTAATACCAGTAATGAGCAGACCGATGCCGAAGGAGAGAACGGGGTTTTTGAACCGATTGAAAACTCGGTTACGAAGGGTAGCGATGGGGACCTCTTCCAAGACCCGATCGAATATCTTGAGACTGGTGAAAAGCACTCCGACCGCGAGGACGAAAGACAGCGATGGCCCGAGCCCTTCGATTATCCGGTCAACAACCGGCCTCACGATGCTTACCGAGGCAATACCGATCGACCAACCTGTTCCGATACCAATGAAAGATCGTATAACGAACGGAAGCGACAAATAGCCGATCAGGGTGGCCGGGAGGTAGATCGTATGGGTCAAGAGAAAGGTCAAAACGCCCATACTAACGGATTTTTGGAGGGAATAGCGCTCCTTCTGGACCCATTCGAGCCCTCCGATGAATATCACGATCGCCGCGGCCCCCAATCGAGATCCCGCGATCAGGAGAAATAGTTCGGGTTCCGAAACGATCTCAGCACTAAACAAGGATAGCGCCAAGGCGGCGATGACCGATCCGTTACCGAGGCCGTACGCTCCAAGCCATCCGAGGCCGAGGGCTGCGGGATGGCCGATAACAAACTGGGTGAGGAGGCGTTGGATGACCGGGCCCGCCGCTTCAGTCGTCGCGCCAAGCAGGCGGACGGCAAAGAGGAACAGCAGGACCGTGACGAGAGCACTGACCGGGATCGGGATCGCGGCAATGAGTCGATCAACGCTTCGGTCGAGACGCGTGCTCATTGGTGGTCAGCGATGGGGTGGTAGCCGAGCGAATGGCGGATGGTCATGGTTTGAGCGTGCTTCGGCACCGGCCGAAACGACAACGGTCAAGAGTTGTCAGGCTCCGTCCATAGGTGTGATGTGTTCCGTCTCAGCCGGACTCGGGCTTAAATGATTGAGGACCGTACCCTGGATCGATGGATGGCTCGATAGACAGCACCGGCGAGGTGACCGAGCCGGGGGTGTCGGCCGCACTCTGGGAATCGACGGGAGATGGCGAAACCGTCCGTTGCACCGCTTGCGCACATCGTTGTCGCCTCGACCCCGGTCAGCGGGGGATCTGCAACGTCCGGGCGAACCTGGACGGCGAGCTCCGGTTATCAACGTACGGGAAGGTCTATGCCGCTCCGTTCGGCCAGCCCGGCACGCCTGATCCGGTCGAAAAGAAGCCCCTCTATCACTTCGCCCCCGGGACACGGATCTGCAGTTTCGGCGGCGCTTCCTGCAACTTCTCCTGTGACTTCTGCCAGAACAACCACCTGTCCTTTTCTGCCCCCGAGGATCTGACGCTTCGTGCGGTCGATCCCGGGGAAGTGGTCGAGGCGGCGACCGCGCAGTCCTGTCAAGGTGTGGCCTGGACCTATAACGAGCCGACGATCTACGCGGAGTACGTCCGTGATAGCGCAGCGGCCGCCCACGAGGCCGGCCTCTATACCGCGATCGTGACGAACGGGTACTTCACGCCCGAGTTCGTCGATCTCCTCGCACCCCACCTGGACGCTGCCAATATCGATATCAAGGGGTTCCGGGAACGGCCGCACATTCGGGTGATGGGCGGCAGACTCGCTCCGACGCTTGAGGGGACGGAACTGATGCTCGAGCGTGACGTCCACGTCGAGCTGACGTATTTGACCATCCCGGAACTCAACGACGACTCCAACGAGATCCGCGAGTTCGCGGAGTGGGTCAGGGGACTCGATCCCGAAATTCCGGTTCATTTCACCCAGTTCCACCCCGATCATGAGATGCTGGACCGGCCTCGGACCCCGGTCCGGACGCTCGAACGGGCTCACGAGATCGCAACCGACGTCGGCCTCGAGTTCGTTTACGTCGGGAACGTGCCTGGCCACCACCGCAACTCGACGTACTGCCCTGATTGCGGTCGACCCTGGGTTCTCAGGGACGGGTTCGAGGCCCGGCCGCAGGTCGATCTGACATCGCGCTGTCCGTGCGGCCGGGAGATCCCGATCGAAACCCGGGTAGGCTGAGCGGTCTCGTTCGCCGAACCGGGGAGGCTACAAGGCCTCGAAGCCTTATCTCATCCCGATGGCCCAAGCCCTCCCGTCGCCCCCCGATGCCGGCGTCTTCAACGCCTTGCGGTTCGGCACGCAGACCTTCCGTTTCATCGAGGGGATCCAAGCACGGTTCGAGGACGGTGCGGCGGTCTCGATTCCCGGTCGGCCACCGCTCGTTATCGTTACGAACCCGACGCTCGTCCATGAAGCTCTTCGCCGACCGGACGACTTCCGTCGGGTCCCGGCCCAGCGATCGGCCGCGATGATCGCGGAGAACGGCCTCGTCCAGAGCGAGGGTGACCTCTGGCGGCAGCAGCGGTCGATCATGAATCCCGCCTTTTCCGGAGAACAGGTCCGGACCTACGCTGATACCACCGGGACCCGGGCGGCCGCCCTTGCCGACCGGTTGACGGCGGAGGGTCCGGCATCCATCAATCTCCACCGACGGATGACATCGTTGACGATCCGGGTCGCCACCGAGATCCTCCTCGGGGAGGACATCGGCGACCAACGGGCCGAGGATTTCTATGAGTGGATGCGGGTCGCCGGCCGTCAGTTCGAATTCGGCCTCGATGCGATTACGCCGCGGTGGATTCCCGAACGCATCAGCCCGGAGTTTCGGGAGGCGGCAGACGGGATCCGCGAGCTTGCGGAGGAACTGATCAGGCGCCGCCGGGCGGCGATCGACGATGCCGGTAGCTCGGCGACGGATGACATGCTTGGCCGGCTGTTGCGAGCCCAGTCCGATCCGGAAATCGAGATGCCGGACGAGCAGATCCGCGACGAGGTGGCGACGTTTCTCATCGCGGGCCACGAGACGACGGCGCTGTCGCTCACCTACAGCCTGGGTCTCCTATCCTGGAACGAAGAGGCGGCGGCGACCGTCCGGGAGGAGGCCCGTACCGTGCTCGGTGACGGTCCGGCGGACTACGACCACCTCGACGACCTCGGATATACCCGCCGGGCCTACCATGAGGCCCTCAGGCTCTATCCGCCGGCCTGGGCGGTTTTTCGGCGAGCTGACGGGGACCTCCAACTGGGAGGATACGGGATCGAGGACGGCGCCGCCATCGTGCTCCCCCAGTGGTCGATTCATCGCGACGATCGATACTTCGACGATCCCGAGGAGTTCAGGCCGGATCGGTGGGTCGACCGTGACCCGCGGTCGACCGAGGCGTATTTCCCCTTCTCATCCGGCCCCCACGCCTGCATCGGTCGACAGTTCGCCCTCTCAGGGGC
>CAYOLR010000246.1:0-4196 GCA_964404815.1 uncultured Halobacteriales archaeon | reverse complement strand
CAAAAAAACCATAGGATGCGAACGTTGTTCTGAACGGGATCCCGCTTGTCTTGAATATCATCACATAAACCCCGATGAGAAGAAAATGAGGATTTCCACGTATGTTCTCTACAACCCGAGTAAGCCTGATATCTTATCGGAGATTGAATTATGCGAAATACTATGTCGGAATTGCCACCGGATAGAGCATCTGTCCGATCCTGATTCACCCAAATGATTTGCTCTCGTTCGCAACACTGAAATAGAAATATCTGCTAGTTAGGATTACGCCAACTGATTTAATCACAGTTGGTAAATATATCAGTCCATTGGGGTAGTGGCCAATCCTGTCGGCTTCTGGGGCCGACGACCCTGGTTCGAATCCAGGATGGACTATTATGTTGATACGTAAAAACCGCTCCATAGGCCGCATCTAAAGCCGCAATCTATGTATTTATTATATTTTTCTTCTTGACAAGTAACCATATATTGTCAATTTCAAAGTTTATGTTAGTAATTGATAGATTCAGATGCTATTGCGCAGATTCCTCGACGTCGAACGTCGAGAGCTCGGTTTCCTTACTGGTGATGAACTCGAGCAGCACCGCCTCGCCTTCCTGTGTTTTCTGGATACCGCGTTCGATCGCATCGGAAACCTCGTCAGGGTCCTCGATTTTCTCTGCGTAGCCCCCGAGAGCCGTCGCTACGTCGGCGAACTCCCCGCCGAAGGGCGTCGAATAACCGGCCATCTCGTAGTTGTTCAGGAGGACGGACATGATCGGGATGTCCTCGCGGACGGCGGTCTCGAAGTCGAGGCCGGTCATGCCGATGGCGCCGTCGCCCCAGAAGTTGATCGAGAGCTTCTCCGGGTGGACGAGCTTGGCGCCCATGGCGAGGCCGAGGCCGTAGCCAAGTTGGGTGGTTTTCCCCCACCCGATGTAGGAGAGGGGTTCCGTCGACTCCCAGAAGGGGGCGAGGAAGTCGCGGGCGTTGCCGGCGTCGTGGGTGATGATCGCCCCCGCGGCGTCGACCGTCTCGACGAGCTCGTGAACGACCCGGTAAGGGTTGATCGGTGTCTCGTCGGAGGTGAGCTTTGGCCGCCAGTCGTCGAGCCAGTCTTCCCTCACGGCACGGATCTCGTCGACGATCGAGTCACGGCGGCCACGCGGGCCATCGAGCCGGGATTGCAATTCGTCGACCACGGCTTCGAGGACGAGCTTCGCGTCGCCGGGCAGGGCGACGTCGGCCTTGACATCCTTGTCGATGTCCGTGGGATCCAGCGTCGAATGGACGATGGTCTTGCCGGCGGGGACGGTGAGGCCGTACGCCGTCTTCGTGAACGAACAGCCGATACCGAAGATCGTGTCGGCCTCGGCCATGAAATGGTGGAGCTGGCCCGGGACGCTCTTGGCCGCCGCACCGAGCGAGAGCGGGTGGTTCTCGGGGAAGGCGCTCTTGCCGTTGAGGCTCGTCGCGACCGGGGCCTCGAGCAGTTCGGCGAGCTCGAGGAGCGGTTGCCAGCCGCGGGCGTAGTGGACGCCCTGTCCGGCGAAGATGACGGGGCGGTCCGCGGCGAGTAGCGCGTCGACGACCGGATCGATGCCGGCGGGGTCGGGCGCGACGCGCCGCGAGGCCGTCGGTTCGTAGTCGGGCTCGCCCACCTCGACGTCGAAGACATCAAGCGGGAGTTCGACCACGGCCGGGCGTTGCCGGCCGTTCCGGGCAGCGCTGAAGGCCCGTCGCATGGTCTCGCCGACGGCCTCGGGGTCGGTGAGCTGTTCGCAGGTTTTGCTGATGTGGGCGTAGTTCAGTCGCGAGTTGAACTTCGGGTCGACATCGGTCTTCGCGCGGGTATAGCCGGCCGGCAGGGCCACGAGCGGGGCGGATTCGCCGTAGGCCTGAGCGATCCCCCCGAAGGAGTTCTCGGTGCCCGGGCCGTGCTGGCAGACGAACGCGGCGAGATCGTCCCCCGCAGTCATCCGGCCGACGGCGTCGGCCATATGGGCGCCCGTTCGCTCCTGGCGGACGACGATAGTGCGGATGCCCGCGGCCTCGGCGGCGCCGGTGTCGAGCAGCGGGTGGCTCGGGAAGCCGAAGAGGTAGTCGACACCCTCCTCGCGGAGGATGTGGGCAATGGTATCGGTAACGTTCATGGGTAAGTAGGTGAGCTAACAAGACGGTGGAGGGCCTTATAACGGTTATTTCACTAACGTTCAGGAGTATTCGCGCCACACGAAAGATTCAATCGGCGGCCCGGGGGTTACCCGGCCATGACAGCCCCTGGCCAGCTCGAGCGCCTCTTCGTTCACGAATCGGTCGAGAGCGTCATCCCCCCCGACGCGTTCGTCGATGCCTTCGACGATCTCGGGATCCCGGCGACGCTGGTCGGCGACGGACGGACGTACGGTGGGAACGATACCGTCGTGACCTACGAGCCCCGGCCGGCGTTCCTCGATGCGGCCTGGGTGCACTGTGCCCGCGCGGGGTACGAGGCGTTCGACACCGAGACGTACGCCGAGCGGGGGGTGCCCCTGACCAACAGTACGGGGATCCACGGCGAGTCCGTCGGCGAGCTCGCCATCGGCTACATGCTGTCCCTCGCACGCATCCTCCACATCTACCGCGACCACCAGGTTGCCGGCGAGTGGTACGAGCCCGACTACGAGCGGCCGTTCACCGTCGCCGACGAGCGGGTGTGCGTCGTGGGGTTAGGCACCATCGGGGCCGCCATCGCCCGACGGGCGGCCGATCTCGGGATGGATGTCGTGGGCGTGCGCCGGAGCGAGGAGTCCGTCGAGGGGGTGGCCGAACTCTATAGCCCGGACGAGCTACACGCGGCCATCGGCCAGGCACGGTTCGTCGCGCTGGCGACGCCCCATACCCCCGAGACCGAAGGGCTCCTGAGTGACGCGGAGTTCGAACACATGCGCGGGGACGCCTACGTGATCAACGTGGGTCGGGGTCCGGTCGTTGACGAGGCGGCACTCGTGCGGGCCCTAAAGGGGGACGCCATCGCGGGAGCGGCCCTGGACGTCTTCGAGGAGGAACCCCTCCCGGCGGACTCACCGCTCTGGGACATCGAGGACGTCATCGTGACGCCCCACAAGGGGTCGGCGACCAACCGCTACCACCTCGATATCGCGAACCTCGTCAGCGAGAACGTCCAGCGCTTCCAGACCGGCAAGGCGCTCCTGAACCGGGTGGCTTGAGCGGGGTGCCGCCCTGCAGTTATCACGAATCGAAATTTAAACCATAGATTAAAACCCGAGAAGCCGCCGATAGCGACCGGAAGACCATGGACCGGCATCGCCCCGTCCTCCTCGTCGGGATCCTTCTCGTCCTCTATAACGTTTGGCGAGTCAAGCGCGTCAGTTGAGACCCCGGCTAGAAAATCTCAGCGCCCGACACGCAGACGGCCACAACGGACGCGGGCGGGGGTTCGACCGGCGGTGGGACCACGGCGACGCCGGCCGCGGATGGCGGACCGGGAGGCATATTCGGCAAGCTCCCGAGCGACCTCCCCGGGAGCATTCCGTCGTTGGGTGGGCTGCTCGTCCCCGGGACGGCGGTCGTCGGCGTGATCGCGCTGATCACCTTGATAAACGGTCGGCTCCGCTGAGAAGTGAACCGGGGAAACGCCGTCCGATCAGTCGTCGTCGGTGGATTGGATCGGCGCGGCGCGCTCCTCGCTGAACCCTTCCGACTCTTCGATGCGCTGCTTGGCCGTTGGGTCGAACTCCGTCTCGATGTCCTGATAGCGATCGACGAAGGCCATCTCGTGGTGGGACTCGGTCTCGTGACCGAGGTACCGGCTCTCGAGGTCGAACTGGGCCTCCTCCCCGTGGTCGGCGAGCGCTTGGAAGTCCTCGTAGACGTGGTAGGCAGCCGAGTGGAGCGCGAATAGCGTGATGAAGATATACCGGTACCCCAGGTCACCCAGTTCCTGGAAGGTCAGCGGATCGGGTTCCTCCGACCACGCGAAGGACGACGAGTAGTTAAACGCGAGGTCGAGGTCTGGGTGGGTCTCGTGGATGGTCTCCGCGTATTTCGTGGCATCCTCACGGCTCGGGTCGGGCATTTCCGGCCAGACGATGTCGACGCCGATGTCGGCGTACATCCGGCCGCGTTCGAGGTGTTCCTCCCAGGAACCGTTCGCCGACCCGTAGGCGTCGGTCCGGGCGATGATGACGGTGTCCTCCGACTGCTTGGCGTCGACC
>CAYOLR010000245.1:0-4204 GCA_964404815.1 uncultured Halobacteriales archaeon | reverse complement strand
AGGGTCTCCCACCCGTCTTCCTCGAAGTCGGCAGCCGTCGCCTCCATGTCGGCAAGGACGTCACCCCAGGCTTCGGCGACCGGGTGGTCGGCCGGATCCTCCATGCGACTCCCTGACCGCTGGGTGGCAAAAGCCTTGATATCGCGAGTGGATCACCTGAAACCATACCATTTTATCACGATTGGTTCGTATCCGACGCGTATGTCATCGGATGGCGACCTGTCACGACGATCATACCTCAAGCTCGCTGGCGGCGCTGGTGCCGCGGTAACGATTGCCGGCTGTTCCGGCCAAGACGGTGGGGAACCCACCGACACCGAACCCCAGGAAACCACCGCTCCAGGGGACGGCGATGAGACGCCGATGGACACCGATTCTCCGACGCCAGCCCCTGATTTCGGTGTGACCATCACGATGGGGAATATGGACTCGGGGCTCGACCCCCAGGACCACGCCGAAACGAACACCGACATCGTGGTCAGCCAGGGCTACGAGGGCCTGATGGATCGCGATCCCCAGGGTGGCATCATCGAGGCGCTCGCAACCGAGTGGGAGCGGGTGGAGGAAGGGACCGCCCGTTTCACGCTCCGTGACGGGGTGACGTTTCACAACGGCGACCCGCTCACGGCGGATGATGTCAGGTTCAGCATTCTCCGCATCGAGGACAACGACGTTGGGTTTACCAGCCCGCAGAAAGGGGACCTTGCCGGCAACAGCGAGGTCACCGAGGTCGAGGCGGGTGACGGCGAGGTCACCGTCAACTTCAGCAGTTTGAACCCCATCGTCTTCCAGCTCTTTGCGACCAACGGCGAGATCATGCAGCAGTCGTGGGTCGAAAACAACTCCACGGATTACATCAATCAGAACCTGAACGGCACGGGGCCCTTCGAACTCTCGGGCTACGATTCCGGTAACGAAGTCACGTTCGATCGTAATGACGAGTACTGGGGTGGGACGGCCTCGGTCACGGAGGTCACCCTCAACTCCTCAACCGAATCGAGTACCCGTGTGAACCGCCTCCTCGCCGAGGAATCGGACATCGTCACCAACGTCCCACCGCAGGAGGTTTCCCGCGTGCAGAATTCGGATGTGGCATCGATCAAGGCAGTGCCGAGTACCCGGATCATCTTCCTCCAGATGCGCTATGACGTCGAACCGTTTTCCAGCGTGCAGTTCCGACAAGCGATGAATTACGCCGTGGACGTCAAAAGCATCATTGAGAACATCCTCTCCGGCTTTGGGAAGATCACGGGCCAGCCGACCCTCAGCGAATTCGTCGGCTACAACCCGGACGTCGACCCGTATCCGCACGATCCTGACGAAGCCGAACGGCTGGTCGAGGAATCCGGCCACGCCGGGGCGGAGATCACCCTGGAGACGCCGATCGGGCGCTACCTTGCTGACGTCGAAATCGCCCAGGCTGCTGCGAGCCAGATCGATTCGCTCTCGAACGTTACATGCGAGGTCAACCAGCGGGATTTCGCCGCGCTTGTGCAAGACCTCCTCACCGGGAGCATCGAGGACAAACCGCACTTCAACCTGCTCGGCTGGGGGAACGGCGAGTTCGACGCCTCCCAGACCATCAACCCGCTCCTGACGACCGATGGGCCGCTCACGATCCTCAAGAACGACGAGGTCGACCAACTGATGGCGGATGCAGCGAACGAGGCCGATCCCGACGCACGGGAAAGTATCCTACAGGAGGCCAACGCCACCCTCCACGACCTCGCGCCCTGGGTCTTCATGCACCAACAGTTCAGCGTCTACGGTGTTACGGATCGCGTCGACTGGGAGCCCCGCGCCGACGAGATGATCGATCCATACCGGGCGTCACCGAACTGACGTAGGACGAGGACGGTCGTCCAACCGATGGCGCTGGGACGGTTTCTGATCAAACGGACCCTGCAGGGGGTGGTGGTGGTCTGGGGCGTGATCACCATCGTCTTCCTCCTTAGATTCATTACTCCAGGGAGCCCGATCGATTCGTTGGCGCCGCTTGACGCCAGCCCGGAGACGAAACGGGCCATTGCTGCCGAACTCGGGCTCGATCAACCGCTCTATATCCAGTACGGCCAGTACGTTTTCGACCTCCTGCAGGGTGACATGGGCTATTCCTACATCAAGGGACAGAAGGTGGTGGGGCTCGTGTTTTTGAAGCTCCCGGCGACGGTTGAACTCGCGGTCGCTGCCTCAGTGGTGGCAATCGTGCTGTCGATCCCGCTCGGCGTTCTCAGCGCGACCCGGCGGAATCAACCGGTCGATTACGGCGCCACAATGTTCTCACTGGTCGGGATCAGCACGCCCAACTTCTGGCTGGGCATCATGATGATCCTCGTGCTCGCCGTGCAGTTCGGTATCTTCCACACGAGCGGGCGAGGAGTGCACGTCGGTGACGTCGCCATGTCTCTCGTGACGGCTGAACCGTTCGTCGGGACGTTCGTGGAGTGGCTACGATACATCACCCTCCCGGCCATCGCCCTCGGGACCTATTTCACGGCGCTCATCACCCGACTCACGCGATCCGGCATGCTCGACCAGCTCGGTCAGTCCTATATCACGGCGGTCCGGGCCAAAGGCCTTCCCGAAACGTTGGTCCGCTATAAACACGCCCTCCGAAACACGCTCATCCCGGTCGTCACCGTCCTCGGCCTCCAACTCGGGACCCTTATCGGTGGGGCCGTCATCACCGAGGCCGTCTTCGCCTGGCCGGGGCTGGGGACGTTAATTATTCAGAGCATCAACGTCCGTGATTGGCCGACGCTGCAGGGTGCGCTGATCGTCGTCGGAACGAGTTTCGTCCTGGTGAACTTGATGGTGGATCTCCTCTACGCCTATCTCGACCCACGGGTGGTGTACGACTGATGGTCTCCCCCCGGGTCCTCCGGAACCTCAAACGCGAGTTCCGTCGGAGCGCGCTAGCGAAGACCGGGCTGGTCCTCATCGTCCTCATCCTTGTCATGGCGGTGTTCGCGCCGCTCATCGCCCCACACGATCCGACCACCCAAAACCTGAACCAATCCCGACTGCCGCCGATCGGCTTCGAACGGACGACCGAGACCACCACGTCACAGCTAGTGAACGGCTCGATCCAGCTCGTCAACAAATCCGAACGCATCAACTCGTCGCCGGCCCATCCCCTGGGGACGGACCCGCTCGGCCGCGACATGCTCTCCCGCGTCATTTATGGCGCCCGGACCTCCCTCCTGGTCGGTATCCTCGGCACGCTCCTGGCGGCGATCTTCGGCGTCACGGTCGGGTTGACGGCCGGCTACCACCGCGGTCGCGTCGACGACGCGTTGATGCGGTTCGCCGACGTCTCGCTGGCCTTCCCCTCGTTGGTGCTCGCGATCGCCCTCATCGGGTTGTGGGGCCGCGCCGCGGTTCCGGTACCCGATCCGTGGGTCCGGTTCGGTGTGATTGCGGGCATGCCGGAGACCTTCACGCTTCCGGGGACGGTTATCGTCGTGGTCGGCTTGGTAAACTGGGTCTGGTTTGCCAGGGTCGCCCGCGGTGAGGCGCTTTCGATTCGAGAGGAGGAATACGTCAAGGCGGCGAAGGCGATCGGTGCCTCACACTCCCGGATCATCTACCGTCACGTGCTCCCCAACGCCGCGACGCCGATCCTCGTGCTCGGGACCATCCAGATCGCCGCCATCATCCTCCTGGAGAGCGCGTTGTCCTTCCTCGGATTCTCCGGGACGACGCTCTCCTGGGGATTCGACATCGCCCAGGGACGCAGCTACCTGGCTTCGGCGTGGTGGGTCTCGACGATGCCCGGGTTGGCCATCGTGATCGCGGTCATCGGGATCAACCTCCTCGGCGACCTCCTCCGTGATGCTCTCGACCCGGGGATCGAGGGGGAGGGTGGCGTGTGAGCGGTCGCGACCTCCTCCGGGTAGACGGCCTCTCGACGCGATTCTTCACGGAAGAGGGGCAGGTCAATGCCGTTGAAGGGGTATCGTTCACCCTTCGCGAGAACGAGATCCTCGGGATCGTGGGGGAGTCGGGGTCCGGCAAATCCGTCACGGCGCTCTCTGTCCTGGATCTCATCGAAACCCCGGGGCGGATCACCGCGGGCGAGATTTGGTACCGACATCCGGAGCTCGCCGACGAGTTCCGGGCCGATCAGCCGGCCGCCGTCGACGGAGAGTTTGTGGACCTCCGCCGGCTCCCGCCGGGCGTTCGGCGGTCGCTCCGCGGCCCA
>CAYOLR010000244.1:0-4234 GCA_964404815.1 uncultured Halobacteriales archaeon | reverse complement strand
GGTGAGGAGCAGGATCGCGAGCGGGAGGGCGCGGTGCACAGGGTGACAACTGCCGGCGTCGGCAAAGGAGCCACGATCCCGCAAACGGGCGTTTCTGTTAATGTGACTCCCAGGGCGACCACCTGACTACGGAAACAGGCTATCGGCGACGTAGGCCGTCACCGTCCAGTTGGGGGCGTCGACGACCTCGCTGATCTTGAGGTCGACCGCCGCCGAACAGAGGATGTACGCCTCGGCCCGCGTCAGCGCGCGCTCGGCCACGAGGTGGTCGATCATGTGCCGGACGGCCTTCTTGGTCGCGTCCATCAAATCCGGCGCGATGCCCGTCGTCGCGTACATCGGCTCGTCCCGTCCCGTCGGCGTGAACGGGTGGTCGGTCCGGAGCTGCGGCTGCTCGATGTTCATGTCCGGCCGGACGTCGAACCGGGCGGTGACGTACATCGGCGCCTCGATCCCCGTCACGCACACCTCGCCGTCACCCTGGGCGGCGTGGCAGTCGCCGGTCGAAAAGAGCGCCCCCTCGCACTCGACGGGCAGGTACACGGTCGACCCTTCGGTCAGGTGTTTGACGTCCATGTTGCCGCCGACGTCACGGGGCGGGAGCGTGTCGTGGGCGCCGTCCTCGGCGGGGGCGACCCCGACGATCCCCGGGAACATGTCCAGGGGCACCTCGATGCCGTTCACGAACTGGCCGACGTCGTCGTCAAGGTCCCAGACGTGCAGGCCGGGATCCTCGAAGTCCTCCGGGAGGAGGCCGAGGCCCATTTCGCCGGGCAGGAACCCGGTGAACCCCCAGCCCTTGTGCTCGAATTCCAGCAGCTCCACCGCGAGGACGTCGCCGGGGGCGGCCCCCTCGACGGCGACCGGGCCCGTCAGGGGGTGGACCGGGTCGAAATCCACCGTGGCCATGTCGGCGGCCGTCGAGTCCTCGGTGATCTGGCCGTCGACGGCGTCGCGGCACTCGAACCGGACGACCTCGCCGGGCTCGACGGTCAGGACCGGGTCGAGGCTGTTGTCCCACACGTGGTGGACGTTCTCGGCGGCGTCGCTGAGATCGTGATCTGGCGTGGTTGCCATGCGGTACCGAATGGCACGGCAGCGGGGTAAACGTTCGCTCCGGGCTCGCCTTCGAAATCTCTCAGGGCGGACTGACGATTCCCTAGTGATGGTTCACTAGAACTGGCCGTTCACAGGCGCTCATCCCACCCTCGATCTCGATCGGTGAATCGGGTGCTTGCAACGGGGCGCTCAGTTCGCCATGGCACGTTGCCTCCGCGGGTCGGCAGTCGAATCCTAATGGAGGAATTCTCGCGCTTCAGTGCGGGGGGATGTCAAGCCGGAGCCTCCGAGTCACCGCCCGTTACCGGTGCCTCCACGGTGACATCGAACTCGATCCGATCATAGGGCACGAACGGCTGCTTCGACCGGCCCTCCCGGCGGAACTGGACGATGCCATACTCGGCCAAAACGTCGACATCGTCGTGGACCACTGAGTAGGTCCGATCGAGTCGTTCGGCGAGCGCCGTGATGCTCTCGGCGGGTTCACCCATCAACGAGCGAAGCAATTCGAGGCGGCGATCGGTGAGCAACCGCCGAATCCCCTCAGCGGTCTCGAACGAGACCACGGCATCATGGGGGTCTCCGGTTTCGGCGGAACCGGCAGCCTCGAGTGCGTCGTCGAGCGCCTCCTCGCCGGAGGCGATCGTGATACGGAGTACCTCGGGAAAGTTCATTGCTTCGGGTGCGGGTCCCTGGTTATCGTCGGTCATTGATGGTGAGCACCTCCGATCGGAAGCGGGCAACGTGGGCCTGAAGGCCGTCGAATTCGATCCCGGTTACCTCGTCGCTCTCGTGACGGTGATGGGGTCCCACGTCCGAGTCGTGGGCGTTGTCGTACCGAAGGATTTCCTCGTTCTCGTCGGGCGAGTAGTACTGGAATCGGTAATAATACCCGCCCGGGTACGAGGAGTCCTCGACGGCGAACAACCGAACGCGGGTGCCGTCCACCTCATCGATCTCGACGTTCCGATCGAGGACGACGTCACCCTCTCCATGTTACCCTCGTATATCTTGTATCACCCGATACATGATATAGTTTCGGGCGGTATGCTGAAGGCGGGGTGGGGTGAGTGCCGCAAGGCTTGCCCAGCGACGGTTCACCAACCCGGTGAACAAGAGCTGCTCGCAGATGGAGAGTGATACCTGACAACTTTGCTCCCCCAACGGTTTCTTGACGCTGGCCTGACTGAGCAGGGACGTGCCGATCAACCGGGCGAAGTCTGTCGACACCCTATACGACGAGGTCCGGGGCTACGATCTCGTTCTCGTCCCCGATCCGCCGCTCGCGAGCGCCCTCAATCGACGGTTGGACGAACCCCACTTCGGGCCGTTTGCGACCACCCGAATACGTTCTGGGACCGATACCATTGGAGGCCCTAGGTTTCAATCGGGGCGACGTCCTCAAGCGGTTTCTCTGGGCGTGATCGAAGATAGACGGGTGCCCGGAGTTCACCCGACTCCGTCACCTCCTGGTATTTCACCTGGACGACGAACGGTTCGACCGGGGTATAAGCCATGCCGACCTGCTTTTTGGAGACCGGGCGTTCGTCCGTCGGCGTCATCCAGTCGAGCAGCTCCTCGAGTTCAGCGTCGTCAAATCCGGATCCAACCCGGCCACAGTAATCGTCGCCGTCTGTCATCACGAGTGCCCCGAACGTGTCCGCCCGGGTCCCCTTCCCTTCCGTATACCCGACCACGATCACATCGGTTTCGGTGAATGCCTTCACCTTCTGCCAGTGCTCAGACCGGGTCCCGAGATGGTAGGCGCTCTGTCGTTGCTTGATGATGATGCCCTCCTCGCCTTGGCTCACGAGGTCATCGTAGTACGTCTCGAACCGGGCCGTCTCGAAATCGACCGTGGTGAGGATATCAGCGTCAGGTACCGTCTCCGCCAGGCGGTCTTTCCGCTCGAGAAGCGACCCTCGCGTACACCACTCTCCGTCCGCGGCAATGATGTCGAAGACGTAGAACCGCTCGGTGAGGTTCTCGGCCTCTATCTTGTCACCGGCGGCATGAATCGGCACGAAGCGGCTGCGGCCCTCGGGAGTGAGAAAGGTGTACTCGCCGTCGAGGATGCAGCCGTCCGGAATGGTTTCGGCGGCCGCCTTGGTTAATTCGGGGAGCGTCTCCGAGCGTTCGATGTGGCGTCTGGTGAACAGCCGCACCTCGCCATCGAATTTCTCCAAGAGGAGCCGGGTCCCGTCGAACTTCCGCTCGGCAATCCACTGATCCTCCTCCAAAGCCCCCAACTCGCCGTCAAAGCTCGACGCGAGCATGGGATCTAGCGGGCCGGGCGGGCCATCGAGCGGATCGGGGTCGAACTCGGCCTGATCGACGTCCTCGAGTTTCGACCGCAATTCCGCGAACCGCTCCCGGTCCCTGTCGGAAAGCCCCGGCGTCATTTACTCGAACGGGGATTCCTGCTCAAGCGGCGGCGCGTCCGCCTCGTCCGCCTTGGCCTCGGCGACCTCCTCTTCCGTTAGTTTCGGCATCTGGTGCTCGGGTTCGATCTTCTGATCGGTGACCCGGATGATCAGCGAGAAGGTGTCCTCGAAAAAGAACGGCGTGATGATCCCCCAGCTCTTGTACTGGGCCGGTTGCATCACGAACGGCACGACCGGGGCTTCGTCGAATTCTCTGATATGTTCGGCTAGCTCATAGAGTTGGGCGATGTCCTCCTCGTCATCCCCCCACAGCTCATAGATCTTGTCGACGAGATACTCATCGATCGTGGCGACCGGGATCCACGTCTCGGCAGACAGCGTCCGGTCCGAGCCGAGCGTCGGCTCGTGTAACGAGAACGGCTGCTCCTCGCCGTCTTCGATGGCGAACAACTGGATGTCCTCCTTCGGTACCTCCTCGCCGTCTTCATTCACCCACCGATACCCATAGCCCTCCTCCAGTGGCTCGCCGCTGGACTTATCGTAGAGTTGGCGGATGACCAACGAACCGGTCTGCTCGTCCCGTCGGATAACCTCGGGGCGTTCCTCCAGGTCGTCCGGGGACAGTTTGGCGGTCCGTATGTCCGCATTAATCGCGAGATCCTGATGTTTGAGCTTAAGCCGCGTTTTGCGGTAAGCCATGGGACTTCGACGTTCGGGGGCTCTACCCTTAATTCTTCCAGTCAGTAGTGAAGCCCGAGGACTACCGTGGGTTCGATTGCGAGATGACAATG
>CAYOLR010000243.1:0-4249 GCA_964404815.1 uncultured Halobacteriales archaeon | reverse complement strand
CGTACCGCTCGCTCAGGTTTTCGGCGTGGAACACCGGGGTCGGGCGTCCGGCATAGTCCTCCAGGAGGGCCCGGAGCTGGTTCTGGAACTCCTCGGTCTGGCTGACCTCATCGTACGCCTGGCTGAGCTCTTCGAGCGGCCCCTCGAGTGGTTCCGGCACGTGTCGACCGCCATACCCGCTGAAATCTCCCTGTGACATACCCGGCACCAGTCACCCCATCCTCTTAAACCTCTCCGGACCGCCGACTTTGCCGGGCCGGTTGCGCGGGCCCATGGGCGGCGGTTCGGACAGCTGCCGACCAGTGGCTATTCCCAGAACTGGTAAAGGTCGTCCCGGACGGGCTCGGCGATCGCCTCGCCGTCGATCCGGATCCCGGGTGACTCGCCCTGAGAAGGTGCCCGGACGGTGCCGATAACGGCGGCCTCGATGCCGGCCTCGTCGAGGGCCGCGAGCGCGGCCTCCACATCGGCCTCCGGAACCGTCGCGACGAGGGCCCCCGAGCCGAAGATCCGGAGGGGATCCACGCCCATCGCCGTCGTGATCGCGGCGGTCGCTTCCCGGATGGGGATGTCCGCACGGGTCACGTCGAGAACGGCATCGGAGGCCACCGCCATCTCGAGAAGGCCGTCGATCAGGCCACCCTCGGTCGGGTCGTGCATGGCCGTCGCACGTGGTCCGAGGATCGCGGCGTCGCGGATCACGCTCACGTCGGCGAAGAAGTTCGCTCCCGTCTCGATGGTCGCCGCCTCAACGGTTCCCTCGAGATCCGCCCGGAAGTCCGTCGCGAGGACGGCCGTTCCCTCGATCCCGGCCCCTTTCGTCAGGATCACGGCGTCCCCCGGCTCGGCGCCACCTGAAGGGACGTATCGGTCGGTCACGCCGAGACAGGTGAGCGAGAGCAGTGGCTGGTCGAGTTCGGGGGCGTATTCGGAGTGTCCACCGACGACCGCCACGCCGACGTCCGAGGCAGCCTCGTCGATCTGAGCCGTGATCCGGTCGAGGATGTCGTGGTTCTCCCCGGGGAGGAAGATGGCCACGTCGTTGCAGGCGACGTTCACGCCGAGTGATCCGATCCGTTCGACCGCCAGTGAGATCGGGTCGGTGTTGATCACCAGGGTCTGGTCGCCGATCCGGACCGCCGCCGTGTCCTCGCCGTATGCCGGTCCCTGCACGACGTCCTCGTCGGGAGCGCCCGTCCGGTCGAACACGAGCGCCTCGAGGTCCGATGGCGTGACCTTGCCGATCATCGCGGCCGGACGACGGGCCCCCGGCCATTTAGAGGTTTCTCGGTGGGCGCCGGTGAGAGGTCACCGTGACGAGCCGGATCACCCCCGGACGGGCGAGACGCTCATGAGGTCACGGTCTCCGTCGCGATCGGGGTCGCACGCGGCGCCCCGGTTGAGAGCCGCCCAGGTGTAACAGTTCGGGCACCCCCATGCCATGTGGTCGTTGTCACCGAAGACGCGGCGAAAATCGTCAGAGATGTTCGGATTGCCACAGGCCTGACACGCGTGCGGGGCGGCCATGTCGTGGGGGGTATCGTGGCCGGCGTGACACAAACCTGTCGTTCGTTCTCGCCGCCCGGGACCGGGCGTGGTCCCGATTGTCGCGAACAAGCGGCGCCCGCGGTCGGCGTGATCGGGGCGACGGGTGACGTGACCGAAGACCTCGACGATCTGGCGGGGGATGCCCCGAGAGTTAAGCCCCCCGCCGTCCGAGCCGGCCGGTATGTCCGACCCGCCGGACCACGACTACGGGATCGAGCCCTACCTGATGACGATCCTCGCAAAGAAGACCGAGATCGTCACCCGGGACATGACCCAGACGCTCATGAAGTCTGCCCGTTCCAGCGTCATCAATTCGGCCCGGGACTTCTCGTCGGCCATCACCCTCCACGACGGGCGGCAGTTCATGATCGACGAGGGGATCCCGATCCACCTGGGGAACATCCACATCACGCCCCAGAAGACGCTCGAATACTTCGACGATATCGAACCGGGGGACTGTTTTCTCACGAACTCCCCGTACGCCGGCAACACGCATCACGCCGACTACACCCTCCACGCGCCGGTTTTCTACGAGGACGAGCTCCTGTTCTGGGCCGTCAATCGCGCCCACCAAGCCGACGCCGGGGCCCCGCTTCCCTCGACCTACCTCGGCAACGCGGCGACGATCTACGAGGAAGGTCCGCACTTCCCGGCCGTCCGCATCCAGACCGATTACGAGGACCAGGACGACATCGTTCGGATGCTCAAGCTCAATCTCCGGGCCTCCGAGACGCAGTGGTACGGCGATTACCGGGCGCAGGTGGCGGCCGTCCGGACGGGGGAGCGCGAACTCCAGAACCTGTGTGACGAGTATGGTATCGAGACGATCAAGCAGTTCGCGGACGACTGGCTCACCTACGGCGAGGAGATGATGCGCGGTGAGATCGCGGACCTCCCGGATGCCGAGATCGAACGAACCTCCCACCACGACCCGATCCCGGGGGCCGCTCCGGACGGCGTTCCCGTGAACGTCAAGCTCGATATTCGGCCCGACGAGGGGCGCATCCTGGTGGACCTGACGGACAATATCGAAAACATCCCGGCCGGGTTCAACCTCTCCGAGGCGACGACCATCGCCGGGGTGTACGGCGGTATCTTCGTCAATTTGAGCTCGGACCTGCCCCACAACGACGGCTCGATCGGCCGGATCGACATCGAGATGGACGAGGGGAAAGTCATCGGTCGGCCCGAATACCCGGTCGGGACGGCGACCGCGACGACCAACGTCGCCGCCGTGCTCTTCAACGCCGTCCAGAGCGCGTTCGGACAGCTCGGGGAACCATACGGAATGGCCGAGGGGAACGCCGGCGTCGGCGCTTTCGAGCCGGTCGCCTCCGGAACCGACTCTCGGCGGGACGACGAACCGTACATCAACCAGCTGATCTTCGCCGCCGGCGGGGCACCCGCGCTCTACGGCCACGACGGCTGGATGGCCTACACCATCCCGGTGTCGTGTGGCGTGATCCAGAGCGACAGCGTCGAGGTCGACGAACGCAAGTACCCAGTCCTCGTCGCGCGACGGGAGTTCCGCGCTGACACGGGCGGCCCGGGCAAGTGGCGCGGCGCCCCGGGGGCGATCACAGAGTTCCGGGCGCGGGACGACCCGATCACGTTCACGTACTACGGTGACGGCCACGACTTCCCACCTCAGGGCATCCTCGGTGGTGGCGAGGGCTCGCCGGACCGGGTCTGGCGGCTCACCGCCGACGGGGATCGCGAGGAACTCCCCTCGATCACGATGGACCCCATCGGGATCGACGCCGGCGAGGCGCTCGTCACGACCAATCCCGGCGGAGGCGGGTACGGCGACCCGCTCGACCGGGACCCTGAGCGGGTTCGGAACGACGTCGCGAAAGGCTTCGTCTCCGTCGCCGGAGCCCGTGAGGACTACGGTGTCGTGATCCGCGAGACAGATGGGGGATACACCGTCGATGAAACGGCCACCGCCGACCTCCGGCACGACCGACGGAGCGGGGCGACCGACGGGGGCGACCGGCAGGGAGGGGCCGACCAATGACGACATCCTTCACCGCGTGCGTGGACATCGGCGGGACCTTCACCGACCTCTTCCTGACGGACGGGAGCGGAACGTCCCACTCGATCAAGACCCCGACCACGCCCGGTGACCTCACGGCCGGTCTCTTCGAGGCGTTCGCGAAAGCCGCCGACCGGTACGACATGGCCACGGACGAGCTCCTCGCGGAAACGGAGACGCTCATCCACGGAACGACCATCGCCACCAACGCCATCATCGAGGACACCGTCACCGAGACGGCGCTCATTTGCACCGACGGCCACCGGGACGTCCTCACTATCCGCGAGGGCGGGAAGGAGGACCCGTACGAATGGGACATGGATTATCCGGAGCCGTACATCCCCCGGTCGCTGACCTTCGGCGTCGAGGAGCGCGTCTCCCCGGAGGGCGAGGTCATCCGCGAGCTCGACGAGGAGGACTGCATTGCGGCGATCGAGGCGATCCGCGACCGGGATATCGACGCGGTCGCGGTCGCCCTGCTCTGGGCCCACCAGAACCCCGCACACGAACGCCGCGTCGCCGAGCTCATCGAGGCGCACGCGCCGGACCTCGAGTACTCGCTCAGCTCCGCCGTCGCACCCATCATCCGGGAGTACCGCCGGACCTCGGCGACCGCGATCAACGCCTCCCTCCACGGCGTCGTCGACGAGTACCTCCTCGAACTCG
>CAYOLR010000242.1:0-4258 GCA_964404815.1 uncultured Halobacteriales archaeon | reverse complement strand
GATCGTCTGAGAGCTTCTCGAGCGTGGCACACGCCGCGTCCGAAACCTGTGCAGATTCGTGCGTAGACATATCGAGTTTATTCGATACGACTTAACTTAATACTTCGGGATCTCGCGGTGGGTAACGGTTAGTATCCACATTTAGTGGGAAATTTAACGACTATTCGATTAACGGGTAATTTATATTTCGTAATTTCTCGATATGATTGGTTGGCTCTCCGCTACCTCCCGATGCCAACGGGGAAGCCGGCGCTCGGTGGATTCACGACAACCCGGGACCGAACGTTATTCGAACCGCCCAGGAGACGCAGGCGTATGACCGCGCCAGACCGATCGCTCCATCGACGATGAGTACCGCCGGGGAGAATACCAACCGGGAGTCCTGGCTGGCGTTCGAGGTCAGGCTGTTCAGACACGACGCCCGCGAGTGGCTGGTGTTGACTGGCGACCGCGTGGCGGTCGCTGCGGTCACCTTTCTCGTCCTCGTCATAATCCTGGCCGCGATCATCGCCTCGGGGATGGTGCCGCTCCGGAACGAGACGCCCGTCCTCTTCCTGTTGTTCGCCCTCATCGCGGCAAACTTCACGCTCATCGCCATCGTCACGTCGCTGAGCCAGTTCGTCCTCGGTCGTCGGCTCGAGTCGCCGGGGGAGATCCGCGAGAAAATGGAGGAGACCATCGAGTATCGCGAAGCGGTCGGGCGGACCATCGGGGAGCGCGTCATGCCAGTCCGCCCAGAGGTGTTCCTGTTGCACCTCTTCCAACACACCCGAACGGAACTCGACCGGCTCGATGAACTCCAGTCGGAGGGGCGCACGAAATTCGCCCGGGAGGAACTCGAGACGCTCGTGAACGACCTCACGGACCACTGTGACTACGTGATCGACGTGCTCACGTCGCCATCGAGCGGGGTGAAACACGCACTATTCGTGTCGCTAAGTGCCAACTACGAGAATGCCGTCCACCAGGCCTGGATCCTCCAGACTGAACGGAGTGACGAGTTCACGGAGGAGGCCGCCGAGCCGCTCGAGGGGCTCGCGAACACTCTTCAACACATCGAGGTCGCCAATCGAGTGGTCAAGACCGTCTTCATCGAATCCGAGATCGCGGAACTGTCCCGCTTCCTCCTCTACGTTGGATTCCCCGCCCAGCTCGCGGCTGTCGCCCTGACTCTCCTCTATACGGTCCCGGCGTGGCAGCTACCCCTTCCCTTGCCAGTCCTTCGTGTCGTCGTCCCGGCAGTCATCGCGGCTGGATTCGCCCCGTTCCTCCTGCTCAGTTCGTACGTCGTACGGCTCACGGTCGTGGCCCGACGGACGGCCGACACATTCCCGTTCAGCTCCCAGTTGACGAGCACCCTCGCCGTTCGCGACGAGTAACTGGGGCGACGCTCATACGTCAGGAATCGGTTGCATCGACCGTCGCGGTTTCGGTGAAAAATCATCCACGGCTCCCTTGAGGGATGTCCCATTCGGACCCCTCCGTTATCGGGTCACGAGCTGTCACACGGACGCGGTAGGTGAGTGGTTCGATGGGAAGTGGCCTCGGCACTCATAGGGCTCGTCATGGCCGGGTGCCGACCCCGGCTCCGAGCAAGTGCTTCGTCATCGGCCATCGTAGTCTAGAACCGTCTCGGAAAAGAACCCTCGGCCACGTGATTCGCCCAACTGGTGAGGTGGCGATCCCCCGCTAGCCGCGAATACGGCCGCGATCCCGTTCTTAAGGACGCCAGGGCTCGAACTGAGGTCATGATGTCCGACGCTACCTTCCGCGCGGAGACGGTCTGGGAGTTCACGACAGCCGGGACGGTTCGATTCGGGGAGGGCGCCGCGGAGGAGCTGCCGGCCGTCCTCCGGGAACGAAACGCCGACTCGGCGCTGTTCGTCACCGATCCCGGTGTCGCCGAGGCCGGGATCCTCGACCCGCTCACGGCCGCCCTCGACGGCCTTGCGGAGGTGTCCGTCTTCGATGGCGTCGAGCCGGACCCCCCGATCGGCGTCTTCGAGGACGCCGTTGCGACCGCCCGTGAGGCCGACCCGGACGTGATCGTCGGCGTCGGTGGAGGGAGCTCCCTCGACGTCGCCAAGGTCACCGGGCTCGTGGCCGAGCACGGCGGCGACATCCTCGACTACGTGGCTCCACCCACGGGTGAAGGAAACCCCGTTCCGGGCCCAGGCATCCCGACTATCGCCATACCAACGACATCTGGAACCGGTTCAGAGACCACCCCCGTGGCCGTCATTTCCCTTCCCGACCGCGACCTCAAGGTCGGCATTTCGAGCCGCCACCAGTACCCGGACGTCGCGCTCGTCGACCCGCTACTCACCGTCTCGCTGCCGCCGGGCCCCACTGCCGCATCGGGGATGGACGCCCTCGCCCACGGCATCGAGTCGTACGTCACCCGACGGTTCGACGCCAAACCGCGGGCCGATCCACCCGGAGACCGGCCGGACTACGGCGGCCGAACGGTCGTTACCGACCAGCTCGGCCGGAAAGCGATCGACTTGGTCGGAAATCACCTCCGGCGGGCCGTGAACAACGGCCAAGACCTCGAGGCCCGGCGGGCCGTCTCGTTGGGGAGTCTGATGGCGGGGATGGCCTTCTCGAACGCCGGGGTCGGTGCGGCCCACGCCATCGGGATGGCCGCCGGCGCCGAGTATCACACCCCACACGGAGCGACCGTCGCGGCCGTCCTTCCCGCAGTAATGCGGTTCAACGCCACGGGTGCCTTCGAGCGTTCGGCGGACATCGCCCGGATCCTGGGCGAGGACGTGAGCGGACTCGGCCAGGAGGCGGCAGCCCGCAAGGGCGCCGAGGCCGTCGAGAAGCTCCGCCGGGACGTGGGAACGCCTGACGGCCTCGAGGCATTGGGCGTCCCCGAGGCAGAGGTCCCGGCACTAGCTGAGAAGACGATGGAACTCCAGCGACTTCTCGTGAGCAACCCACGCCGAGCGACCCAAGACGACATCGAGGCGATCTGTCGGGACGCCTTCTAATCGAACGTTCCGGGTTCCGAAAGGGAGGGAGAATCGAAACGTCATCCCCCTCCCCGGAAGAGGCCGGGTCGACTGGTAAGAGTGGCTGCCCTGCCGGTCGCTCACTCGCCGACGGGGGCTCCGATATCTCTAAGTCATCGACTGCCGTATTCATAACGATCAATCGGGTGAGACCCATGTCAATAATCAACAGTCTCCGGAGCCGATGATGAGACCGCGCCGGTACGTGACCCTGGTCGGATTGTCGTTGATCGCCGGTTGTTCCGGGAATCCAACAGCCGATCCAGCAGGGTCTCCTGAAGCGAGGCAAACGGCGACGCCGACTCTAACTGCCACCACTACGAGAACGCCGGATCCGACTCCGACCGGGACCCCGACTCCCAATGCGAAGTTCGCGAGAGAGCTACTGGCGGATGTCGTCGCAGAACTCAACATCGCCATCACTGAACTCCGCTTTACCACCCGCAACATCAACCACATCGACCAGGTCACCGGTATCGAGACCCGGGAGCCGGCGATATCCAGTGAGATCGCCCGCAACTTGCTCGAAGAGGTCGAATCGGAGGCGACCAGTGACCAGCGTGAACGTGTCGTTGCCCTCCGCTCGTTTACCAATCACCTCGATGCCGCACTCGGGGTCGTCGAGACGATGTTCGAGGTTCACGACGGGTGGGTGCTTGGACTCTCGTTCTACCGGAGCAACCGGTACGAGACCGCCGCCGAGGAATTTGATCGTCAGCTCGCGCCGATCACGGATGGGTTGGGTCGCATCTCCGATATCCAGGAGGGCCTGACCGACCTCGAACCCACCCTAGGTGACGACGACCGAGTCAAGATGGATGATTTCCGCCAAGTTCTCGATAGTCTCTCAGCCACTTTAAACGGGTTCAGCGTTCTGATGACCGGTGCGATCCCCCAGGTTCGGGGGTAAGGCGAGATGGAACTGGGATTAGAGGCCATCACTCACGACGACTCGGCAGACGACGATTACCAGGCTGGCATCGACCGGTTCACGGCAGCCATCGAATACTTCGAGGAGGCGGAGGCGATCTTCCGGGCCGGTGAACGCCGGGCGGATTCCACGTTCCAAATCGAGATGATCGATGCGACCTGTGAGTCCACTCGGCTGAAAGCGGCGAGCGAGGAATACCTCCTTGCGTCGCGTAAAGCCGATCGGGAAAACTTCCAGGACGCTATCGACGCAATGGCGCGCGGTGACCGAGCGATAGATCGGGCCTGTGGGTGAGAGGGGTGCTCAGGTC
>CAYOLR010000241.1:0-4270 GCA_964404815.1 uncultured Halobacteriales archaeon | reverse complement strand
GATGAACCGGTCCATGTCCTTCGTCTTCTGCTGGGTGCCGATGTGGACCCCGGCGGCGAGGTAGTCCTCGACGGGGATCAGGAGGTCGGCTTCCTCGTCACCCAGGACGTCGTCGTCCATCGCGGTCTCCTCGGCTTCCTCGGCGGACTGTTCGTCGGCTGGGGGCGCGTCGTCGTCTTCAGGCGGTGCCTCGACGGCCTCGGCGCCCTCGGTGTTCGTATCGTCGTCTGTCATAGAGCTTCCTGTTCGATGCGGATGAGTTCGTTGAGCTTCGCGGTTCGCTCGCCGCCGACCGCGCCCGTCTTGATGTACGGGGCGTCCGCCGCCACGGCGAGGTGTGAGATCGTCGTATCCTCGGTTTCGCCACTTCGGTGGGAGACCACCGGCTGGTTTCCATTGCGCTCGGCCAACTCGATCGCGTCGAAGGCGGCCGAGAGGGTCCCGATCTGGTTCGGCTTGATCAGGACGGCGTTCGTGGCCCCCACGTCGATCCCCCGGTGGATCCGCTCCGTGTTGGTGACGTAGAGGTCGTCGCCACAGATGAGCGTCCGTCCGCCGACCCGCTCGGTCAGTCGGGCATGAGCGTCGAAGTCGTTCTCGTCCAAGGGATCCTCGATGTAGACCAAGCCGTAGTCGTCGACGAGGCCGGCGATGAAGTCGATCTGGTCGTCCACCGTCCGTTCAGTGTCGCTGTAGCGGTAGACGCCATCGTCGGCGTCAAAAAGTTCGGCGGCGGCCACGTCGAGTCCCATCGCGATCTCGAAGCCGACCTGGTCCTCGACCTCGTCGATCGCCTCGGCCAGGATTTCGAAGGCCTCCTCGTCGGTGATCGACTGCGGTGCCCACGCCCCCTCGTCGCCCTTGTTGGCCGGCGTTCCTCGGTCCGTCAGTCGCTGGCCCACCGTCCGATGGACGGTGGCGTTGGCGAAGACCGCGTCGGCCACGTTCGGGGCGCCGACGGGGACGGCGTGGAACTCCTGGATATCGGTTGCATCGACCGCGTGGGCGCCACCACCGATCACGTTCCCCAGCGGGACGGGGAAATTACTACCTCGAAAGGCGCCGCCTAGATGCTGGTAGAGCGGGATGCCGATCAGGTCCGCCGCGGCCTTCGCGGCCGCCATCGAGATCGCGACAGCGGCGTTGACGCCGACCTCCGAGAAGTCCTCGGTGCCATCGCCCGCCCGGATCGCGGCGTCCACTTCCCGCTGGTCGCCGGCGAAGGCCTGCCGCTCAAGGCGGGGGATGACGTGTTCCCGGGCGGCGGCGATGGCGTCGGCCGGCGGCCGTTCGACCGCCTCGTGCTCGCCCGTACTCGCGCCGCTGGGCGCGATCGCCCGACCGAAGCCCCCGCTCTCCGTGATGACGTCAGCTTCGACCGTCGGATTCCCACGGGAATCGAGGACACGACGGAGCCGCACCCGGTCGATCAACGACATTTCACTGGTCCTTTCGGCCCCGCCGTCGGCGGACGGTGAAGGGGAGGACCCCGGCGTCGTACTCCTCGGCCGCGATGAGGATGGGTTCGGTCTGTTCCGTTTCGATCAGGACCGGCGCCCCGTAGGCGATCTGCAGCGCCCGCGAGCCGAGGATCCGCGCCTTCTCGTATCGGTTGTACTCTCCACGTTGCATTATTGGTAGGGGGAGACCACGTCGACGAGGTCGGTGTGGGAGACGAACATGCGCCGGCAGCAGTACCGATCGATACCGAGGTCATCAAGGACCTCGTCGGCCGGCTCGGACCCGTCGTGGCTCTCGGCGCGTTCGGTGAACTCATCCCAGTGTTCGCCGATGACGTTGCCGCAGGTGAAACAGCGGACAGGGATCATCATGGCTGGATCACCGGTAGGATTTCTGGTAGCGCGCCCGTGCGCCCGGGCCACCCCATTTCTTGGGTTCAGTCTGGCGGACGTCGTTGACCAGGAGCGTCCGGTCGAACGACATGTACGCGTCGCGGAGTTCCATGTCGCCGGTGAACTCCACGAGGCCGCGGGCGATGGCCGTCCGGACCGCGTCTGCCTGGCCCATGATCCCCCCGCCGTCGACGTCGACGTCGATATCGACCGTGTCCCGGAGGTCCTCGCCGGCGATGCGGAACGGCTCGAGCATCTTCAGCTGTGCCGTCTCCGGTTCGACGAGTTCGATCGGTCGAGCGTTGATCCGGACCCGGCCGGCACCCTCGGACACGGTCGCCCGTGCGATTGCCGTCTTCTTCTTGCCGCTCGTATTGGTTACCATGTGACGTTTGCACCCAATTGTTCTGAAACCTCGCCGAGCTCGACGAAACGGATGTTCGAAAGCCGGTCGAGGGTCGTCCCGTCGACGGTCTCGCCCTCCTGATCGAAGGGGTTACCGACGTAGACCCGAACCCGCTCGAGGGCGTCGCGGCCCCGGGGGCGGGTGTGGGGAAGCATGCCCCGGATAGATCGTTTGACGATACCATCGGGACGCTTCGGATACATCGGTCCCCGGTCCGATCCGAGGTCGGTCCGTTGCTTGTATCGGGCGACCACGTCGTCCTCGTCGCCGGTGACGATCATCTGTTCGGCATTGACGACCGCGATCGATTCGCCCTCGAGGGCGCGTTCGGCCACTGCCGAGGCGACCCGGCCGAGGATACACCCCCGGCCATCGATCACGGTCTCTGCGTCGAATTCTGCGGTACTCATCGGATCACCCGCACGCCGTTGCCGTTCGGATTGCGTTCGATAGCCTGTTCGAGATCGATCGGCTCGCCGTCAGCCTGCTGAATCTTCGACTCCGCGGCCTGCGAGAAATCGACGGCTGCCACCGTGACGCCCTTCTGGAGGACGCCGCTGCCGAGGACCTTGCCGGGGACGACGACCGTTTCGTCCTCGCGGGCGTACCGTTCGATACGCCCGAGGTTGACTTCGGCGTGGGTCCGACGGGGCTTTTCCAGCCGTTGCGCCACGTCCTGCCAGACGTCGGCGCCGGACTCGCGGGCCACGGCCTTCAGCTCGGCGATGAGACTGCTGAGCCGTGGACTGGTCTTGCTCATGATTGCTCCGGTAGAGAAGTGAAGTGCAGGGAGCAGGATTTGAACCTGCGGACCCCTACGGGACAGCGCCCTGAACGCTGCGCCGTTGACCAAACTTGGCTATCCCTGCACGCGATTTTCGGTTGGCTAGCCCCCTTCAAACCCCTTTCGGTCGGCTCGGTGGTCGTGGGGCTGCCGACCGGAATGGGGTTGGGGGGCATCGTTACAATTGCACCGCCTGTTCGAGGTCGTCGGCGCGGTCGAACACGGACCGGACCGCCCCGGTGACGAGGTCCTCGACCGGGAAGGAGCCGTCCGTTTCCACATAGAAGACGAACGCGTTGGGGACGTCGACGACCTCGACCTCGCTGTCCGGGTACCGGTTGGTGAGATCGTGGTCGAAGGATTCGGCGGGGATTAGCTCGCCGTCCTCTTCGATGACGCCGCGGACGATCTGCGATTCGCCCTCGTCGTACTCGTCGCGATCGCCCAGCACTTCGACCCGCTGGAGGTGTCGGTAACCGACCGACACGCCACCCTGATGTTTGGCGTGGTCGCGGCCGACGCCGAGGGTGGCCTCGGCCTCGAACGCCAGCCGTTGGTTGTCCTTGAGCTCGATGATCGGGATGTTCTCGTCGGCCGGTTTGACCATCTCGTCGCTGGTCTCGATGTCGCCCGAGTAGGCCGTCGCCGGCCCTTCGACGTCCAGCTTGAGCGAGACGGTATCCCCGGTCTCGAACTCGTTCAACGGGGATGTCAGCGGGATGAGGCCGAGCCGGAGCCCGATGACCTCGTCGAACATGACGCTCGAGTTCTCGATCACCCGGACGGTGTCGATCGACATGGTCGGAACGTCCGCGATCATGGCACGGCGGATGCCGTTGGCGAACGCGGGCGTGATCCCCCGCACGAGGAATCGCGCGGACCGTTCATCCCGTTCGATGACCTCGACTTCGTATTCGCTCGCCATGTTATTGACCAGGCTGCGGTGCGCGGCAGCCGTCGTGGGGTCGCGGGGTGACGTCCTCGATCCGGCCGATCTCGAGACCGGCCCGGGCCAGGGCGCGGATGGCGGCCTGGGCTCCGGGGCCGGGGCCGGTCCGGGAGTTGCCGCCGGGGCCGCGGACCCGGACGTGGACGCCGTCGATGCCCCGGGCCTTCGCGGCCTCGGCGACCTCCTCGGCCATCTGCATCGCCGCGTAGGGCGATGCCTCGTCGCGGCTCTGCTTGACGACCGATCCGCCACTCGACTTCGCGAGCGTCTCCGCGCCC
>CAYOLR010000240.1:0-4280 GCA_964404815.1 uncultured Halobacteriales archaeon | reverse complement strand
GGGTCGCGCGACCGCGAGGACCTCATCCCGGAGGAGGACGTCATCGTGGTGGTGAGTGAAGACGACTACGTCAAGCGGATGCCGGTAGATACCTTCAGAGCACAAAACCGTGGCGGGAAGGGAATCATCGGTACCGAACTTAAGGATGATGACCGCGTGTCCACGGTGTTCGAAGCAAATACCCACGATTATCTGCTCTGCTTTACGAACCAAGGGCAGGTCTACCAGCTCAAGGTGTATGAACTTCCCGAGATGGGCCGAACAGCCCGTGGCAAGTCGGCGGTTAACATCATCGATCTCGATGATGGTGAGGAGATTACCGCCGTCGTCAACACGGACGACTTCGGCGAAGACGAATACCTCACCATGGTCACGCGGGAGGGCAAAGTGAATCGGACCCACGCGACGGAGTTCGAACGTGTGTTGTCGACAGGGATCATCGCCATTCGACTCGAAGACGACGACGAACTAGTCGACGTGGAGGTGACCGACGGGGAGTCACACCTGATCATCGCCACCCAACAGGGCATGACGATCCGGTTCGAGGAGCGTGAGGTCAGTGTGACCGGGCGTCGAACCAAGGGGGTCCGCGGGGTCAAGCTTCGGGATGGGGATGCCGTCGCCGGGCTCGTCCGGGCCGACCCCGACGACACCCGGTGGCTCCTCACCGTGACTCGGAACGGTTTCGGTAAGCGCACACAACTGGATGAGTATCGACCCCAGTCCAGAGCGGGCCTGGGGTTAGTGGATATCAAGACCGAGGAGCGAAACGGCCCCGTTGTCGCCGTCATGGCTGTGACGGAGGAGGATCACATCGCTGTCATCACCGAAGACGGTCAATTGATGCGGACGGCCGTGACCGAGGTATCCACTCGTCATCGGAACACGAAGGGGATCATTATCATGCGGACTGATGAGCACGACGCTGTGGCGGCGGTCTGCGTAATTCCGGGACAAGCCGTCACCGAGAAGAGCGCGGAAGCGCTAGAGGACGGGGCTGACGACTAAGCATCCGTAAGTCGCTCTCTTGCAACCATCCCGAGTATTGGACCCATCTCGCTACGCTGGGCGAGCGGTCTCAAAGGATCCGTTTGCCGAGGGCGCTCGCGGCGAGTTCGGTCGCCAGTTCCGCGGTCTCGTTATGGGTATCCAGAATGGGGTTCACTTCGACGATATCCATCGACCGGAGGTCATCACCGACCCGCTCGGCGATCAGTTCGAGCGCGAAATGCGCTTCTCGATAGCTGACTCCCCCGGCCACAGGCGTCCCGACACCGGGAGCCTCCGTGGGCTCGAGCCAGTCGAGATCCAGGCTGACGTGGAGCCCGTCGACGCCGTCCGTCGCAATCTCGATCGCCTCCTCCACGACCGCCGCGATGCCGCGACGATCGATATCGGTCATCGTATAGGCCGTCGCCGGGCTCTCTCGGATCCGTTCCCGTTCCCCCGTGTCGAGCGACCGGAGGCCGATCCAGACCAGGTTTGTTTCGTCCACCGAGGCCTGCGCCCATCCCTCGTCGGCGAACGAACCGTGCCCGAAGGTCGCTGCGAGGGGCATGCCGTGGACGTTTCCGCTCGGGGATGTCTCGGGCGTATTGAAATCGCCGTGAGCGTCCAACCACAGGACACCGATATTGGTCTCCCGGGATGACCCCAGTAGCGACCCGATCGCGATGGAGTGGTCGCCGCCTAGGACGATCGGGAACCGGTCGTCATCGATCGCGCCGGCCACGGCATCGGCCACCCGATTACAGACCGCTTCGGTTTCATCGAGAAACTTCACGAGGGCCGTCTCGGCCCGATCGGCTTCTTCGACGATGGGGACCTCGACGTTTCCGGCATCCCGACACCCCAAACCGGTGGCCTCGATCTGCGCTGAGAGACCCGCGTAGCGGATGGCCGACGGGCCCATATCGACGCCACGCCGATCGGTCCCGTAGTCCGTCGGTGCGCCGATGATCTCCGCGGTGCGTGCCATAGGGGGTGGACGACCTACCGGCCTATAAGCCCCATCGCTGGGGCTAGCCGGGAACGACCCGCGTCCCGGCCGTCCCGGTCAGGGCGTCGGTCAGTCGATCGGGGGTCGTGATAACGGCCAGGTCGCCCCCCGCCTCGACGAACTGGCGGGCGGCGATCACCTTCGGCCGCATGCTTCCGGCACCGAAGTGCCCCTCCTCGAGCAACGGATCCAGGTCCGTTGGTGTGACCGTTTCGAGGGGCCGCTGTGAATCGGTTCCGAAGTCGCGGTAGACGTGGTCGACATCGGTCAGGATCACGAGTTTTGACGCATCGATGGCCGATGCCAAGACGGCGGACGTACGGTCCTTGTCGACGACGGCCTCGACGCCCTCGTAGCCCTCCCGGTGGACGACCGGGATCCCACCGCCCCCGCAGCAGATAACGAGGTTGCCCCGGTCCACCATGCCCCGGATCTCGTCGGCCTCCACGATCCGCTCCGGTCTCGGCGACGGAACCACCCGGCGGTACGGGCGGTCGTCCGACGCGACCGGCCGCGTCGGGAAGTCCTTTTCCCTGGCTTCTTCAGGGGTATAGAAGGGTCCGATCGGCTTCGACGGGTCCTCGAAGGCGGGATCGTCGGGATCGACGACCACCTGTGTGACGACCGTGAGGAAGTCCTGTTCTCCGTCGAGTTCGTTGTCGAGGGCCCGTTGGAGGAGGTATCCGAGCTGGGCCTGCGTTTCGGCGACGAGCACGTCGAGCGGCAACTGTGGGGTTTCCGGGGCGCTTTCCTGCTGTAGTAGGAGGTTCCCGATTTGCGGTCCGTTTCCGTGGGTGAGGACGACCTCGTGGCCGGCGTTGATCGCGCCGACAATCTCTAGGGCGGAAGCTTTGATGGTCTCGACCTGTGCCTCGACCGTCGCTCGTCCTTGCTTCCCCAGGAGGGTATTCCCGCCGAGAGCGATGACGACCCGGCCCATGCCCGAGCAACAGACCCCATTCGCTTTATGGCTGCCGTGCGGGAGAGCCCCAATATGGAACGGGTCGTGATCATGGGCGCGGCGGGGCGGGACTTTCACGATTTCAACGTCGTCTTCCGGGACGATCGAGGATCGCGGGTCGTCGCCTTCACGCAGACACCATCCCAGAACATCGGGGAACTTTCAGAGCGGCCGGGCCGGACCTATCCCGCCACGTTGGCCGGCGACCAGTACGATGCGGGGATCCCGATCCGGCCGGAGGCCGACCTGGAGGCCATCGTTCGCCAGCAGGAAGTCGATCGGGTGGTGTTCTCGTATTCGGACGTTGCCCACGAAGCAGTGATGCATCATGCTTCCCGGGCGTTGGCGGCAGGGGCGGACTTCGGGTTCATCGGTCCCGGGCGCATGATGCTGGACGCGTCGGTACCTGTGGTTGCGATCGACGCCGTCCGGACCGGCTGTGGCAAGTCCCAGGCGGCCCGAACGGTGACCGGCCTCCTGGCCGACCGTGGCCGCACGCCGGTCGTCGTCCGAGAGCCAATGCCGTACGGCGATCTTGAGGAGCAATCGTTGATGCGGTTCGAGACCATCTCGGACCTGGATTCCCGGGCCGTCACCTTCGAGGAACGGGAGGAGTTCGAACAGCACGTCGAGCGCGGTCACGTCGTGTTCGCAGGGGTAGATTACGCAAAGATCCTCGAGGCCGCAGAGGCGGAAGCCGATATAATCGTCTGGGATGGCGGGAACAACGAACTCCCCTTTTTCAAACCGGACCTCCATTTCGTGCTGACCGATCCGCATCGCGCCGGGCACGAACTCAGGTATCACCCCGGCGAGACGAACCTCCGCATGGCCGATGTCGTCGTCATCAATAAGGAAAACACGGCCGATCCCAACGACATCGAAACCGTCCGGCGGAACGTGGAGCGGACGAACCCGGACGCAGCGATTCTGCACGCCGATTCCGTCGTGAGCGTCGAAGACGAGGCGGCCGTCAGTGGGGCCCGGGTCCTGGCCATCGAGGACGGCCCAACGGTGACCCATGGTGGGGCCGCGACGGGAGCGGCGACGATCGCGGCCGAGCAGTTCGGGGCCGCCGAGGTCGTCGATCCCGAGGAATCGGCCGTCGGTGGGATCCAAGACGTGTTCGACGCGTACCCGCATCTCGGCCCGGTACTGCCGGCGATGGGGTACAGTGACGACCAGATCGCTGACCTGGAGGCGACGATCCAACGCATCGATTGTGAGGTCGTTTTGGTCGGCACACCGTTCGATCTCGGCAGACTCGTCGAGACAGACAAGCGAACGGTCCGGGTCACCTACGATATCGTCGCCAAGGAG
>CAYOLR010000239.1:0-4287 GCA_964404815.1 uncultured Halobacteriales archaeon | reverse complement strand
CGTTCGTGGACGAACAGGTCGTTGGCCATCTCCGCCACCTCCTGGTAGAACTTGTCGATTGCCTCGAGTCGGAGTCGGGCGAACCGCTGGGCGGATTGGCCACCCTTGCGCTGTTTACCGGGTACCAGCGACGTGGCGGACTTGACGGGTTCGACCCGTTTGCCCCGGAGCCACCCGACGTTCGCCTCACGGCGGTCGAGGACGATCAGCCCGTAGAGCCCCTGGTCCGCGAGCATCATCTCGAGGGGCTCGGTCAGGAATTCTGAATCGCAGTGGTATCGGAACGACTCGACCGGCTGTGGCGGGGACTCGAGAACCCGCGTGACCATGTTGGTCTGACCGCCGCCGGCATCGACCGCACCGGAAAAGAGGACCATCCCGTTCTCGGGCGGGTTGTCGTAATAGCGCAGTCGGTCCCGGATACTGGTGAGGGCATCCTGGACGTTCGTCCGGGTCTGCTTGGATTTGATGTTGGACGCCTCGCTGTGTTCTTGGGTGGCGTGCTCGACAATGTCGGAGATCTGCTTGTCCGGGGGGACGTAGATCGTGACGAGCTGGGTACCGGAGCCGGTGTAATCCTTCAGCTCCTCGATGACCTTCTGGAACTCGTATTTCCGGCGGTCGTCCACCACCTCGGTCCCGTGCTCGCTCATCGCCCGTTCTAGCCTGTCGCGGCTCAAGTATGTGTTGAAGGCCGGAGCCTTCCTGGCATCGGGTTATTTTACCCTGGCCGTTTCGGTCGTTCGTGATGGAAGAGAATCGGCCGCCGGCGAGGGTAAGATGAGCCACGCCGGCGAACGGTCTCCGACTGCCAGCCTGACCCTCCTCGACGCGACGATGGTCGGAATCGGCGCCATGATCGGCGCCGGGATCTTCGTCCTCACGGGCCTGGCCGCCGAGACAGCCGGGCCGGCGGCCATCATCGTGTTCGCACTGAACGGTGGCGTAACGGCCTTTACAGCCCTCTCCTACGCCGAACTCGCGAGCGCCATTCCCCGGAACGGCGGGGGGTACGCCTACGTCCGCGAGGCCTTCCCGTCCGCCGTTGCGTTCGTCATGGGATGGACCCGCTGGTTCACGTACATGGTCGCCGGCGCGTTATACGCACTTGGGTTTTCTTCGAACTTCGTCGAATTCATCCATCTCTACTGGGCGGGCCTCCCCACCGGGAGCCTGTTCCCCGGCGGGCCGTCGTACCATGTGGTCTACGCGCTGATCGTCGTCGTGGTGTTCGTGGCACTCAACGCCCTCTCAACCGAGGCAAGCGGTGGGGCCGAAACCATCATCACGCTCATCAAGATCGCGATCCTCGGCGTCTTCGTCGCCTTCGGCGTGATGGTCGTTGATATCGGCGAGTTCCAGCCGACGTTCCCCAAGGGGATTGTGTCGGTCCTACCCGCGATGGGCTTGACCTTCATCGCCTTCCAGGGCTACGACCTGATCGCGACGGTCACTGAGGAGGTCGAGAACCCGCGGAAGAACATCCCACGGGCGATCATACTCTCGGTCGTCGTAACGGTCATCGTCTACCTGCTCGTGGTTTTCGTCGCCATCGGGACGCTCGGTGCCGAGGCGCTCGGCGTGGCCGGCGAGACCGCTATCGCCGAGGCGGCCGAGGGCTTCATGCCGGCGATGCCAGTCGTCGGCACCGGTGCCGGCCTCATCGCCTTCGGGGCGGTCTTCTCGACGATCAGCGCGCTGAATGCGGTTGTCATCGGGTCGAGTCGAGTGGCCTTCGCCATGGGCCGTGAACGCCAGCTTCCGGCGTCGCTCGGCCGGCTGCACCACCGGTTCGGCACGCCAGCGATCGCCATCATCGCGAGCGCCGTCGTGATGCTGATCGCAGTTGTCGTGGTGCCGATCCGGATCGTGGGGAACCTCGCGAGTTTGTTCTCCCTTCTTGGGTTCGTCGTGGTCAACCTCGCCGTGATCCAGCTGCGGCGGTCGCGCCCCAACATGCAGCGCCCCTTCTCGATCCCCTTCTATCCCGTCCCGCCGATCCTGGGGATCATCCTTAATCTGCTCCTCGGGCTGTTCATCGACCCCTATACGTGGGCGCTGGCGATCGGTTGGCTCGCCATCGGTGCGATCGTGTACCTCCTCTTTACTCGGTTCGGCCCCGACCGAACCCCCGAAACGGCTGTAAGCCCGGGGGGCGACACTGACTAACAATGATCGAGAGACGCGACACGTTCGAGCGAGGTGGGCCCGTGTGAGCGAGGGCGGTATGCTCCGAGTGGTCGTCGTCGGGAGCGGCCGCGTCGGCCTCCAGACCGTCCGAATGCTCGACGCCCGCGACCACGACGTCATCGTCATCGAACGAAACCCGGAACGCTGTGAACAAATCGCCCAGGAATATGTCGCGACCGTGATCGAAGGCGACGCCGGCCGCCCGTCGATCCTCAGACAAGCCGACCTCGCCCAGCGAGACGTCGTCGTAGCGGCGACAAACACGCCGACGACCAACCTCGCGGTGTGCATGACCGCCAAACAGATCGCCCCGGACATCTTCACCGTGATGCGTACGACGGTCGAGGACAGCAAGGACGAGTACGAGGAATTCGTCGACCAGGTGGTCTTCCCGGAGGAGGCGGGGGCGCGGACGCTCGTCAACGCCGTCCAGGGTGGCGTCCGGAGCATCGAGGAAATCTCCGGCGACGTTGAGATCATCCAGGTCGAGGTCGCCGAGGGGGCGCCGGCTGCCGGCAAGCGACTGAGCGAGATAAGGCTGCCGAAGGGAAGCCTCATCGTCGTCGATTACGAGGGCAATCGCATCGGGAGTGCGGAGACCGTCCTCGAACCCGGGCACCACTATATTATCGCCGTCGAGGCCGACGTGATCGACGAGGTCATCAATCTCCTCCGGGGCTGATCGGCCTCACATCGAATCAGGGGCGTCGATCCCGAGGAGCTGTAGCGCGTTCGCGACGGCGTTGCGGGTCGCGGCAACCAACGCCAGCCGTGCCGCCCGTCGGCCGGGATCCTCGGCTCCGAGGACCGGACATTCCCGGTAGAAGGTGTTGAACGTCTCGGCGATGTCGCGGGTGTATGTCGCGACGAGGTGGGGTCTCAACTCGTCGGCCGCCTCCTCGACGACCGCCGGGAACCGGGCGATCACCCGCATGAGGTCCCGTTCTTCCGGGGCCGAGAGGATCGCGCTGTCGAACTCGTCGGGAACGTCGACCCCGTCAAGGATGCCACAGCACCGGGCGTGAACGTACTGGACGTAGGGGGCGGACTGGGCTTCGAAGTCCAGGGCTTCCTCCCACCGGAACGTGATCCCCTTCGTCGGCTGTTTGGAGACGATATCGTAACGGACGGCCCCGATCCCGACCTGTCGGGCGATCCGGTCGATATCATCCGGTTCGAGTTCGTCGTCGCGGATGCGGGTATCGAGCCGCTCCTCAACCTCCTGGCGAGCCCGTGCGATCGCCTCGTCGAGGAGGTCGTCGAGATCGACGCCGGTGCCCTCGCGTGTCGACATCCCGCCCTCTGGCAGGTTGACCCAGGAATAAAACACCTGGTCGATCCGATCGGTGTCGTTGCCGAGCCGCTCGAGCGCGGCTGTGAGCTGAGCCGCCTGGAGCTTGTGATCCTCCCCGAGGACCGTCACCGCCCGGTCGGCTTGCTCGAGCTTCCACTCGTGATGGGCCAGGTCGCGGGTCGGGTAGAGCGAGGTCCCGTCGGAGCGGACGAACACCAACGGCTTGTCGATTCCGTCGGCGGCAAAGTCGAGCTGCCAGGCGTCCTCTTCTCGTTCGGCCTCCTGGAGGTCCTTGAGGCGGTCGATCATCCTGTCGGTGGAGCCGTCGCGAAGGAACCGGGTCTCCTTGACGAACTCGTCGAAGGTCGCCGGGAGTCTGCCGAGGCACTCCTGCATCCCCGAGAGGACCTGGTCGACCACCTCGCCCACGCGCTCGTAGGTTGCTTCGTCGCCGGCTTCGAGTCCTTGCATGATCGACTGGATCTCCGCCTCGGCGGCTTCGACCGCTCCGGCATCGGCCTCCTCGAGGTAGGCATTGCCCTTCCGGTAGTACCGGACCAGGTCGTACTCGATCCGATCGCGGTCCGGCTCGGAGTCGAGATCGGCCTCGTCGAAGGTTTCGTAGGCCCAGGTAAACACGGCGATCTGCCGGCCGGCGTCGTTGACGTAGTAGTGCGTCTGGACGTCGTAACCGGCAAACTCGAGGACACGGGCGATCGCATCTCCCAGGATTGGATTGCGGGCCCGCCCGACGTGGATCGGGCCGGTCGGGTTGGCACTCGTGTGTTCGACGATCACCGTCT
>CAYOLR010000238.1:2508-4387 GCA_964404815.1 uncultured Halobacteriales archaeon | reverse complement strand
GCGATGTAACCCTTCACCCGCTCGCCCGACCCGGCTGCCTCGAAGATGGTTTCGCCCTTCGGGAGTTCATCGAGCAGCCGGACGTCCCAGCCCAGCGGATACCCCCCGTAGGGCTCCGTCTCGACGTTCATCCACCACATGTAGTCCTGCCCCCGCCCGCTGGTCCACGTTGATTTACACGAGAAGGTACAGGTGTTGCAGTTGATACACCGGTTGGTGTTGACGATCATGCCCCAGTGCCAGTCGCGGTCCTCCTTCCGGTGGGCGTAGGGGTAGTCGTGCTCGCGACCGAGCTGGGGGTTGTATACCTTGGGCATCACCCATCACCCCCCTGGAGGGAACCGCCGACGTAGCTCTCGACGAGGTCGTCGCGGCGGGCGTCCCCCGGCCACCAGTCGGCCTCGCGGTATTTCTCGACCGTGACGAGGTTGTCCCGGTTGACGCCCGTCGGGGCCCATACCGTCTCCTCGTAACCCTCGTGGAGGCCGGCGCCATGCCAGGCGATCTCATCGTCGATGACGTCGCTGATGTTGGGGTCGCCGAAGACGCCCTTGTGGACGAGGTCGTCCGTCTCCTGGCCGGGGTCGAGCCAGATGTTGGTCGTGACGTTGAACCCTTTCTCGCCGTCCGGATCGGGGTCGTCCTCGTCGTCGGGGAAGTGTTGGACCCACCACCCGTGCCACATGGTGAGCTGACCGAGGTCGCCGGCGTCACCCGGCCGTTGTCGCTCCGAGATCATGGCGCGGACGACCGTGTCGCCGCGCTCGCCCCGCACCCGGACGTAATCGCCGTTCTCGACGCCGATCTTCTCCGCGTCGGTTGGGTGGATCTCCACGAACGCCTCGCCGAGCGGCGGCGCCTCGTTCGTCTCGCCGTCGCCGTCGGGGAAGGAGAAGTCGTCGACGAGCCGTTCGGTCCCCCGCGGGTCGGCGCTGGTTGACCCGAAGTCCCGGGACGACCAGATGAGGTTCCAGTCGGTCATTCCCCACGACGAGTGGGTGCGGTACTTAGGGTGCGGTGTGTTGTGGAAGAAGGTGTAGCCATCGTCGTAGAGCGGGTTCGACTCGTCCTTCGCTTCAGGCCACTTCATGTTCCGGCCGTATGGCGTCCCCTCGGGGCTCTCGATGTGGTCGAGGTCGTCGCGACCGAGCTCGATGAACCGGTCCTCCTCCTTGTGAAACTCCATTCGCCCGGTTTTGGTGTAGAACGGCCGGTCCTCGTGGATCTGGGAGTAGAAGGGGATCCGCGGGTAGGTCTTCAGCTGGAGGCGCTTCGGGCCTTTTTCGAGCTCGTCCACGGAGATGCCCCGGGTCGTCATCCCTGCGTCGAGCGTGTCCTGGATGTAGTTCCGCACGTCGCCGTCATCGTCGAGGAATTCGGCGAAGTACGACCGGTAGGAGAGGTCGCGCTCGGATTCGGGGATCTTCTCGTCGAGCCGCTCGGCCAGGAGCGCGAGGATCTCGCCGTCCTGCTTCGTGTCGTAGATGCGGTCCATCACCCCGTGGTCCATCATGATGAACGGGTTCTCCGGACCGACCGTGATGTCGGGGTACTGGTTCTCGAGCCAGGAGTCCACCGGCAGCATGATGTCAGCGTGCCGGGCGGAGTAGGTCATGTGGAGGTCCGAGACGATGAACAGCTCGTTCGACGTGTCCTCGTGTTTGATGAAGTTACGGACGACGTGCTCCTGGTGTTTGGTCTGGTTCAGGAGGTTGCAGTTCATCGTCCAGAGCACCTCCGGCTTCTTCATCGTGTACGAGGTCGCCCCCTCCGGGAGCACCGGCTCCTCGGCGTCCTCGTGGGCCACGAGCTCGAGGTCGCGGTCGAAGTCACCGCGGATCTCGTGGGGGTCCAGCGTCTCGCCGCCGAAGAAGGCGAA
>CAYOLR010000238.1:0-2498 GCA_964404815.1 uncultured Halobacteriales archaeon | reverse complement strand
CGCGAACGCGTAGCCCGGGTACATGCCGCTCGCGGCCATCCCGTCGGGGTTGACGTAGCTCGGATAGCCGTCGAGAAGCTCGATCTTGTACTGCCCCGAATAGTTGTAATAGCCGTTCCCGGGTTTGCCGATGTTGCCGAGCATCGCCTGGACGAAGAAGATCGACCGCTGGCACTCGGAGTTCCCGTGGAACCAGTGGTTGATCCCTTCACCGGTGAACCACTGGGCGTTCTCGGCGGCGGCGAACTCCCGTGCGGTCTTCCGGATGGCGTCGGCCGGGACGGTCGTGATCTCCTCGACCGTCTCGGGGTCGTAGTTTTCGAGGACGTTGTCGGCCTGTCGCTGGAAATCCGACCGGATGCGGACCGTCGAACCGTCGGCGAGGTCGAGCTCGGCATCGACGTCGAGCCGCGGCGTCGTCGGCAGTTCGTCGCCGATCTGGTCGCGGGACACCGCGACCGGCTCGCCGTCGGAATCCAGGACGACGAATTGTCCCCAATCGCCGTGGCCGTGGCCCTCGTTGTTGTCAGGGTCGGGCGCCTCGACGGCCGGGAAGACGTCGTGGGCCCGGAGGTACTTGCTGGTGTCCTCCCGGACCAGCAGCGGGAGGCTCGTGAACTTCCGCATGAAGTCCGCGTCGTATAGCTCCTCGTCGATGATCACGTTCGCGAAGCCCAACGGGATCGCGGGGTCGGAGCCCGGACGGATCGGGAGCCACCGGTCACACTTCTGGACCGTCGGCGAGTAGTCCGGGTAGATCCCCACGATCTTGCCGCCCCGTTCCCGCATCTCCTGGAACCAGTGGTTGTCCGCGAGTTTGTTGTGGATGAGGTTCTTACCCTGGATGATCGAGTAATCGGATTTCCGCCAGTCGGCCGCGTCGGCGTCGGAGGTCTGATAGCCCGTTGTAATGACGTGGCCCGGCGGGAGATCGGCGTACCAGTCGTATTCCGTCCACTCGATACCGCCGAAGATCGACGCGAATCGGCGCCCGGCACCGTGGCGGGTGATGAGCCCGTCGGCTTTGATCGCGTTGAAGACGTGGAACCGTTCGCGGTCATCGAGCGAGGCCAACTTCTCGGCGATGAGGTCGATCGCCTCGTCCCAGGAGACCCGCTCGAATTTGTCCTCGCCCCGGCCCTCGGTGTTGGGATCGTCCGGGCTCCACCCCTTTCGGACCAGCGGGTATTTGACCCGACTTGGCTCGTACGTCCGGCGGTGAAGGGTGAGCCCCTTCATGCACCCCCGGGGGTTCCAGTTCTGGCTCACGTCGGCGGCCTCGTAGCCGCTCGGAGTTTTGCCCTCCACCTCGTTGAGGTAGATCTGCTCCGATCGGATCGGCACACCGTTTTTCATGTAGAAGTTCAACGCGCACGACTGCGTGCAGTTCGGGTGGCAGACCGTCCAGTCGACCTCGTCGTAGGCGTAGATGTCGCGGTACACCTCCTCCCAGTCACGGTACGGATACGACTGGAGGGGGTTTTCGACGTTTGTCACGGGGTCGACGGTTTGTGTCGCCGCCCAGGTCCGATCGACCAACACACCGACGGTCCCCGCCGCAGCGGCGGTGATGAAGTCCCGCCGTGAGAGGCGGCTCACGGCCGCTCACCCCCTCCCACGGAGTGTGTGGGCTCCATATCCCTTCGTAGGGGAACATGACGCTAACAAGCCAGTCGGCGATTTTCACCTGCTGGCAACGGGGGCGAATATATTCGACCCCGTTTTTAAGGAATAACCCGTGTTAACCTACAGCACTAGTCCTTCGGCGTGATCTTCCCACCGAACGTCTGGGCGACGATCTCGCCGTCGCGAATCACGAAGGTGTCGGTGGCGAACTCGTAGACGTTGTCGGGCGTTTCCGCGTGCCACACGATGTAGGCGTATTCCTCGTGGACGACCTGCTGATCGAGGACCATGCTCACGCCGTCTTGTGAGAACTCCTCGAAGAGGTCGGCGAACAGCCCCTCGATCTCATCGCGCCCGTGGAAGCTCCCGAGGTTGGTGATGATGAACGAACCCTCGGCGTAGTCGGCCATGATCCTCGCGAGGTCCTGTGACTTGAACGCTTCCCAGTGTCGATCGAGTACGGTTTCTACGGTGCTCATTGGTGTCCCTCCCCCAGGATTGGGGGTTTAAAACTTCGCCTGGGACGGGATTAACTGTTTACCACGGAGTCCTGGCGATCCCTCGAATCGAGGACGTCCACGCCGGTGATCTCGACCCGGGTTCCGCCCGCCCAGGAAGTCGTCACGTCGATCTCCCAATCATGGCTATCGACGACGGTACCGACGACGGTCAACCCGAGCCCGGTATCGGCACCTTTGGTCGAATAATCGCGACTGAAGATCGCGGGCCGGCGGTTCTCCGGAATCCCTCGCCGATCTGCCAAAAGTTTCTGGACCGTTGGTGGTGCGGTGACCGTTTATTTCGTCAAAAACCGAAGTGGGCCAATGCGGATTTGAACCGCAGACCTCCACCTTATCAGAGTGGCGCTCTAC
>CAYOLR010000237.1:0-4402 GCA_964404815.1 uncultured Halobacteriales archaeon | reverse complement strand
CCTCGGAATGCACGGCCCCCACAAGTTGGTCGACCGGACCTTCCAGCGGATCATGGAGGAAAGCAAGGAGAACTTCCTCCCCGTGGTGACGGGTCATCAGGGCGAGCCACGGGCGATGTTGACACGGATGGGCCGCGGGGAGACGCCCTACGAGCTCGACGACGGGGACAAGGTCATCTTCTCGGCCCGGGTCATCCCCGAGCCGACCAACGAGGGCCAGCGCTATCAGTCCGAACAGCTGCTGAAGATGCAGGGCGCCCGGATCTACGACGACGTCCACGTCTCCGGCCACCTCAACCAGGAGGGCCTCTACGAGATGCTCAACGCCCTGCAGCCGCAGCACATCATTCCGGCCCACCAGGATCTCGCCGGGATCTCGGGCTACGTCTCGCTCGCGAGCAACGAGGGCTACAAGATGGACCGGGATCTCCACGTCTCCCATAACGGCAACATCGTCAGCCTCGTCGACTGATGCCCTCGGAGGCGCGCGTCACGGAGGCGGTCGAAGCCCGACGCCAACGGGTCAATCAGGCCATTCCCGACGTCATCCCAATCAAGTCGCCCGATCGTCTCTACCGGGCGACGCGCCACCTCCTCGATGCGGGCGGCAAACGGCTACGGCCGGCCGTCTGCCTCCTCGTCGGCGAATCGTTCGTCGACGTCGAGCCACTGTCGGAACCGTACGACGACTTTCCCGATCGTGACGGCGACCGGGTGAACCTCCTGTACGCGGCGATCAGCGTGGAGGTCATCCACCTGTTCACGCTCATCCACGATGACATCATGGACGACGATGACCTCCGACGGGGGGTTCCGTCCGTCCACCGCGAGTTCGACCTGGAGACGGCGATCCTCGCCGGCGACACGTTATATTCGAAGGCCTTCGAGATCGCCCTTGCGTCGGGCGGCGATCCGGAACGGACCGTCCGTGTACTCGACCAGTTGGCGACCACGTGTACGGAGATCTGCGAGGGCCAGGCCCTCGACATCGACTTCGAAACCCGGGGTGACGTGACGCTCGACGAGTATCACGACATGATCAGGCGAAAGACGGCCGTCCTCTACGGGGCCTCCGCGGCCGTTCCGGCGATCATCCTTGGTGCCGAAGACGGGACCGTGGACGAGCTCTACCGTTTCGGGATCGACGTCGGTCAGGCATTCCAGATCCAAGACGATGTCCTCGACCTTACCGGTTCGAGTGAGTCGCTGGGGAAGACCCGGGGGAGCGACCTGATCGAGGGAAAGCAAACCGTGGTGACGATGCATGCCCGGGAGCATGGGGTCGACATCGACGGGATACTCGGCGACGACCCGGACGCGGCGGACATCGACGCGGCCGTCGAGGCCCTCCGATCGGTCGGCAGCATCGACTACGCCCGCGACACCGCCCAGGACCTCGTCGAGCGGGGCCAACAGCGGCTCCGGGCCCTCCCGGACAACGAGGCTCGTTCCCTGTTACACGCCCTGTCGGACTATCTGATCGAACGGTCGTATTGACGTATCGGCCGCCGCTTCGCACAACGCTAACCGTTCGCCTCGCGAGAACCCAACCATGCGGGTAACGCGTCGGGAGATATTGGCCGTGCTCGGCGTGGCAGCCTCGGCGGGCTGTACGTCCTTCTCTCCGGGGGGATCGCTCCGGTCCCCGGACGCCGACACCCGGGTGACGACTACCCCCATGGCCACAGAACCCGGTCAGTACGTCTTCACGCATCACCAGCCCACGGGCAATCGGGTGCTCGCCGGCCGGGGCGATCTCCCGGCGGCTGACCCGGTCGACGTCGACCTCGACCTGACGCCCAGGTGGTTGGTCGGCGGAACCATCGGAACGGAGACATTTTTTGTGGCCGTCGGAGCTGACGGGCGCGTCCACGGGATCCGGGTCGGGGCGGGCGACGGAACTTCCGCCGATGTCGATCCCGACTCGCTCCCATCGCGAATGCCGCCGGTCCTCGATACGGGATCGTCCCCACCGGAGCTCGTGACGCCACCTCCGGATGCGTCTCCGTCGGCCGGGATTCTCCCGCTCGATGACGGGACGATACTCTTCGTCGATCAGGAAGGGTCCGTCGGCCGGTGGAACGGGACGTCGGTGATCGACAGCGTCCCCATCGACGCCATCCTCGACGCCCGGATCGTCGAGGTCGGTCCGGAGCGGGCGGCCGTCCTGTCCGGAGCGACGACGCGGTACGACCACAGCGTCCTCGGGGACGGTATCGAGGCAGATCGGGTGAGCATGCTCGAAACCCGGGACGGGCTGGCCGTCGATTGGCACGCCAGCCCGACGGGGAGCGTTATCGAGGGGCAGGCACCGATCATCGCGGATCTCACCGGCGATGGCCGGCCGAACGTGACCGTCACCGCGAGCGATGCACAGGACGGCGCTCGACTCGTCAGCTTCGATCTCGACGGACGGACGGTGGCCGCCGGGCCCGCTATCGGCCACGGGTTTCGGTGGCGCCATCAGCTGGCCGTAGCCCCGTTTTCGACCGACGGGACGCCGGAGGTGGCAGTGGTGCGGACCCCTCATATCGGCGGCCGCCTCGAGTTCTACCGACGCGAAGGCGATCGGCTTTCGATCGTCGCGACCCGCGAAGGGTATTCGTCGCACACGATCGGGTCGCGGAACCTGGACACCACGGTGGCCGGCGATTTCGATGGCGATGGCCGGCCGGAGATCGTGGTTCCCCGGAACGATCACGAGACCGTCGCCGGCGTTGCCCGCTCGGGACCCGGAACCGCCGAGCGGTGGTCTCGAGATGTCGGCGCTACGATCGGGAGCAACCTCGCTGCCGTACGGCGTTCCGATGGAACCCTGATCCTCGGAGCAGGCCGGTCTGACGGATCCGTCCGACTTTGGGCGTGACAGTCGACACGATTATCTCCGCCGACCGGCTATCGGGGACGCGATGGCGGATCTCGAGATCGTGCTCCGGTGTACGAGGTGTCGTGACTACACCGAATTCGAGCGTGTCGGCGACACGGTGGTCCGGTGTGTCGACTGCCGGAAACGCCATTCGACTGATAGCCTCCACGCGATCGAGCCGGGCGAGGAACCATCGTTCGATTGAGTTCTCCCCTGTTTTATGGTCTCCGGGGAAAGTGAGGAAACAAATGAGTGTCAGCGGGCGCACGGGATCGACGATCAAGGCGGTCCGTGACCGTCACCGTCAGCTCGTGATCCTGGGGGTGAGTTCAGCCCTTGCCGGAATCGCGCTCGCGATCTTCATCGCCTGGGAGTGGTTCGTCCGTGACACCAGCCACGAGGTGCTGGCGGTGATCGCCGCCGTCGCCTTCCTGATCGGCGTTCAGGTCCTCGTCCTGACCTCGCTATCGAGCATGCTTATCGCCCTGAACCGGGAACGGGCGGAACTCCTCGACGCCGGCGGCGACGAGTGATCACTCGTCGTCCTTCCACTCGATCTCCTTGTTATAGCACTCCGGACACCGGTATTCCGTGAGCTTCGTGGTTTCGTCGATGAGATTCATTGTGGCGCCACACTGGGGACACTCATCGATCACTGCTGGGACAGCCTCGGCGAGAGGGTAAAACCCTTCTCCTCCGTGACGAATCCCAACGGATTTGCTTCGGGGCGCGAAACCCGGGGGCGATGGACGAGGAGGTCCGCGAACGTATCCGGCGCGAGGCGGAGAAACACGCCCTCTTCAACGCCCTGAAGCACGATGCCGAGGCGCAGGTCGGCGCGATCATGGGGCCGCTGATGGGCGAAAACCCGGCGTTCAGGGAGTCCGGCGACGAGGTGCCAGGCGTGGTCGCCCCGATCGTCGACGAGGTGAACGCCATGGACCGTGGGGCCCGACGGGCGCGGCTGGCCGAGCTGTCGCCCGAGCTGGTCCAGGAGCTCGAAGCCGAACCGGAAACGGAGGAACGGACGCTTCCGGCCCTCCCAAACGCGGACGAATACGAGGAGATCCGGATGCGGCTTGCGCCGAATCCGAACGGGCCGTGGCATATCGGGCACGCCAGGATGCCGGCCGTCATCGGGACCTACAAGGACCGGTACGATGGGTGGTTCGTCTGCCGGTTCGACGATACCGACCCGGAGACGAAACGCCCGGTCATGGCGGCGTACGACTGGATCCTGCAGGACATCGAGTACCTCGGGTTCGAGCCGGACGAGGTGGTCAGGGCGTCTGACCGCGTCCCCACGTATTACGAGCACGGGCACGACCTCATCGACGTTACCGGGGCCTACACCTGCTCGTGTCCCCAGGAAGAGTTCTCCGCAAAGAAGAACGCCGGCGAGGCCTGTGAGCACCGGGACAAACCCCCGGCGACCGCCCATGAGGAGTTCGACGCCATGATCGACGGCGAGTACGACCCCGGCGAGATGGTCCTCCGGGTGCGGACAGATATCGAACACCCCAACCCCGCTCTCCG
>CAYOLR010000236.1:0-4403 GCA_964404815.1 uncultured Halobacteriales archaeon | reverse complement strand
ACCGGCCGTGACCCGACCGAGCAACGCGCTCTCGACGCGGCGATGGTCGAGGCCGACGGGACGGACGATCTCTCGAGGTTCGGGGCCAACGCGGTACTGGGTGTGTCCGGTGCCGTCGCTCACGCCGCCAGCGACGCGCTCGGCGTCCCGCTCTTCGAGCACCTGGCGCCGGACGAGCCGGGCCGCCTCCCGCTCCCCATGGTCAACATCCTCAGCGGCGGTCGCCACGCGGAGGGCGGCTTGGAGGTACAGGATTTCCTGGTGATCCCCCTCGGGGCTGACACCTATGCCGCCGCGTTGGAGACGGTTCACGCCGTCCGATCGGCGGTTCGGGACCTGATCGTCTCGGCCGGCCACCGGCCGCTCGTGGCGGACGAGGGCGGGTTCTCGCCGCCGATGGACGACCCCACCGACGGGCTCGAACTGCTCGTTGACGGAATCGAAGCGGCGGGCCTGGAACCCGGCGATGACATGGGGATCGCCCTCGACCTGGCGGCGACCCAGTTTCACGACGGCGAGCGGTACTCGCTCTCCCACTGGGACGCCCTCACGGACGCGGAGGTCGTGGACCACCTCGAGGCATGGGTCGCCGAGTACCCGATCATCTCGATCGAGGATGGGATGGCGGAGGACGATTGGGACGGGTGGCGCCGCCTCGCCGATCGGCTGTCGGATATTCAGCTGCTCGGCGACGACCTCTTCGCCACGAACCGAGCCCGGCTCGACCGGGGGATTCAGGCCGGGGTGGCGAACGCCGTCCTGGTCAAGCCGAACCAGGCCGGGACGCTCACCCGAGCGATCGACGTCGTCGACCGGGCGCTAGCCGCCGGGTGGGCCCCGGTGATCTCGGCCCGGTCGGGGGAGACCTGCGACGCGACGATCGCCGATCTCGCGGTCGCGCTGGGCGCCGGACAGATCAAGATCGGGTCGCTGGCGAGATCGGAGCGGCTGGCGAAATACAACCGCCTTCTCGGTATCGAGCGGAACCACGATGGGGAGTTCGCTGGCTCCCAGGCACTGACACCGAACGACTAGACGTTGCCACCGCAACGGCTAAGCCGACTCTAGGAAAGCACCCCGAGCCTCAATGCAGTGGGCTCGAAGATATTATCGTTTTCCTTGAATGTCTAAGAGACGTTCGCATCCGTGATAACCACGGGTGACTGCTTAAATAGCTGGTTGGTACAAGCTCCGGGGGAGATAATGTCCGTCTCCGAACTGACATATCTCGCGGTGTTGACGATTGCCGCCCTCCTTTCCGCTGGCTTTGCTTTCTACGTCTGGCGGCATCGCGAGGCTCCGGGAGCTCGCTACGTTGTGCTCTTCATGCTGGCAGCGACGGTGTGGTCGGGCGGCGAACTCGGGTTGGTACTTGCGACGTCGTTTAAGGCTTCGGTGGTTTGGCAAGCGCTACTCTGGGTTGGTGTGGTCATCGAGGTGCCGGCCTGGTTCTTGTTCGTTCTGATATACACCGGCCGGGGCGAGTTGATCACCCGTCGAACCAGCGTTTTAATCTGGGCGATACCCATCCTCACCATTGCCACCGTGGCAACCAATAACGTGCACGAGCTTGTATTCGTCAATCGGCAACCGGCCGCAAACCTCGTCGGACTCACCTATTCGTTCGGACCACTCCTTTGGCTTCACTCGATCTACGCCTACCTTCTGTTAGGGGTGGGTGGTGTACTTCTTCTCGTCCATTACCAAGACCGGGCGCGCTATTACCGCAGGCAGGTTGTGCTTATCCTCGTGGGTGCACTTGCTCCCACCCTCGCGAGTCTGCTATACGTGGGCGGCGTAACTGGACTCGATTTCACACCCCTTGGATTCATTGTCTCCGGTATCACGCTCTCGGTTGCTATTTCACGGATGGGGTTGATGGACGTGGTACCCGTCGCCAGGGATGTAGTCGTCGACACGCTCGATGCTGGCGTATTTGTCATAGATTCAGAGGATCGACTACTCGATTCCAATCCCCACGGGCGGGAATTGCTAGACGTGGATCAGGACGAGTCAATCGTCGGTCGATCAATTTCGGCATTTCCCGTCGTTAGCGATCATTACTTCACACTTATTGAAGAGAACGACACGGATTCGGAAATCGAACTCGAGGTGAATGACCGCGTCTATCGCGTTCGGACCTCTCCGTTGTTCGACCATCGTGACCGGCTGCTTGCGAGGGTGATCCTTGTGTACGACATTTCGGAACAGAAGCGCCGTGAGCGAGAGTTGGCGCGTCGAAATGAGCAGCTCGACCGGTTCGCGTCGATGGTAAGCCACGATCTCAGGAATCCATTGAGCGTCGCCCGAGCATCCGAGCAGATGCTGCGGGAGGACGACGACGAGGAGTATCTCGACCGACTCAGACGATCACACGAACGGATAGAAGCCATCATTGAGGACGTATTAACGGTGGCGCGAAGCGGTGAGACAGTGACCAACCCGGAGACTGTCTCGATCGCGTCTGTGGCTGAGGATGCTTGGCGGACTGTCGAGACTGCGGATGCGACACTTCATACTGAGAGTGACCGAACCGTTCAGGCCGATTCCACGAGGCTTCGTCAACTCCTGGAAAACCTGTTCCGAAACGCTATCGAGCACGGCGGCGATGACGTTACTGTCACCATTGGATCGTTCGATCGAGGGTTTTTCGTTGGGGATGACGGCCCCGGCATTTCTGATGAGGACCACGAGAAAGTGTTCGAATCGGGGTATTCGACAGCCGACGACGGAACCGGCTTCGGACTCGACATCGTTCAAACGATTGCCGACGCCCACGGCTGGACGGTATCAGCGGTGTCGTCCGAAAGCGGCGGCACACGTTTCGAATTCACCGGCGCCTAGTCAAGCGCCTCTTCCAATTTCTGAGCGGGATGGGGCGGTTCAGATTGGCCGGCCCGGTCGCCCAGCTGGGTGCGACACGAGGCGCCGGGGGCGACCACGGTGTCCCCGACCGCCGCATCGACCTGGTCGAACAGGATGCGACCGATCGCCCGGCTCATGGAGTAGTGCTCGGCCTCGTAGCCGAACGACCCGGCCATCCCACAGCACCCCGAATCTAACCGATCGACGCGGTAGCCGACCGCGTCGAGCACCGCGGCCGCATGCCCGTCCTTCTTGGTTGCCTTCTGGTGGCAGTGGCCGTGATAGACCAGCCGCTCCGCCGGCGGATCCGCCGCGACCGACTCGAGGAGGCCGTTCACGTCGAGGTATTCGCACAGGCCATAGGCGTTCGACCGGACGGCCTCGACGGAGGGGCCGCCGATCAGGTCTGCGTAGTCCGACTGGACCATCACGGCATCCGACGGCTCGATCAGGACGATGTCCCACCCCTCGGCGACGCGGGGCGAGAGCGTCCCGACGACCTCCCGTGCCGTTGTCCGGGCGCGGTCCAGGAATCCCTTCGAGAGCGCCGGCCGGCCGACGTCGGTGAGTCCCTCGACCACTTCCACGTGACACCCGGCCGCCTCTAGAACGCGGACCGCGGCCTTGGCGATCGCCGGGTGGCTGTAATTGCTCAGGGTATCCGGGACGAGCACGACGCGACGGTCAGCCGTTTCGGCCGGGGTCCCGGTCGATCTGGTCGCCATCCAGTCCAGGAAGGTTTGGCGGTGGAAGGCCGGCAGGCTGCGTTCCCTTGCGATCCCGACCGTCCGCTCGAGGAGCCACCGCCCGCCGGGTACGGCCGTGAGCCAGTTCGAGACCGGCGCGGTCGCACTCCCGAGTCCAGCCAGGGAATCGAACCTGGCGAACAGTCGATCCCGAAGGCTCGCCCCGTGGCGCTGGTGATGTTGGTGGGCGATTTCGGCCTTCAGCTTCGCCATGTCCACCTCGCTCGGGCAGTCCCGTGCACACCCCTTGCAGCCGATGCAGAGGTCCATCACCTCGTGCATGAATTCGACCGCGAACTGTTCGTCGGGGAGGTCGCCGCTCATCGCCTGTCGGAGCATGTTCGCCCGCCCCCGGGTCGCGGTGATCTCCTCCTGGCTGGCCCGGTAGGTCGGGCACATCACGCCGCCGGTGGTGTGCTGTGGCCCCCGGCAGCCGCCACACCCGTGGCAGAGCTCAGCCATGCCCTGGAAGCCGTTATCGTTGTCCCACCGGAGCGTCGGGTCGAACCCTTCGTCGAAGTCGTAGTCGGGGTCGAACCGGAGCTGCTCCCGCATCGACACCGCCCGCGCCCGCTCGGGCGTCCCCTCGGGAATCGGTTCGTCCTGAGTGTAGCCACAGACCTGGCCGGGGTTGAGTAGCCAGTCCGGATCGAACGTCGCCTTCAGCTCACGAAAGGTGGCCCAGAGGTCATCGCCGTAGAGCTTCCGGTTCCACCCGGTGCGAGCCCGGCCGTCGCCGTGTTCGCCGGAGACCGTCCCGCCGTATTTCACGACGAGGTCCGTCACCGCGTC
>CAYOLR010000235.1:588-4431 GCA_964404815.1 uncultured Halobacteriales archaeon | reverse complement strand
TCTGTTACCGATACGTTGTTTGACTCCTGAATGGGTTCGATGTCGTAGTCTTGTTCGAGTTGCGTTGCCATGTGTGGTTGTTACCTCGATACCAGCCCCGGTCCGGCGGGGGAGCAGTCGCTGGGGAAGCTGCAGCCGGTCTGGATAAGGAATACGCCGTTCATTGATTGCTGTGCGATACTGCCGAACCGCCGGACGCAGTTTCGGTACCCGCATTACAGTACCAATCACTTTAATTGTTTCGTTCGATTTCATGGGAAAACCGCATGGCGGCGTAGGGTTCGACCTGCCGTTCGTGAACACGTCACAGGCGAAACCGGGGGCTTAGGGACCGCGGGTTCCGCCCCTTACCATGGACGAACGGATCGTCGCCAGGGGACACGAGCACGTGAGCGCCACCCATACAAGTACGTTCGAGGTCACGACGGACGATTGGCTCACACCCGCCGGGGATTGCATCCTCGGGATCGAGGCGGATCGGGCACCGGCGGATTTCTCAACCGACTTCGTTCAGGCCTGCCAGGACGTCGATGCCACCATCGAGGTCACGCTTTCCGCCGGCGGCCGAACCGTCACCATCACCGGTCGGGGTCATCCCGATCTGACCTTCGCCGACGACCGGAGCTGCGTCGGGCGCACCAGCGAGTACGTCGACGACCGGACGGTCATGGTCGGGGCCGACGCGGCCGCCGCCGACCTCGATCGGGAGCTTGTCCGTGCCCTCGAGACCGGGACGGAGCTCTCGGTGGTAATGACCGTCGAGTGAGCGGCCAGTTACTCCGTCAACGGGAGGGCGATCCCGAAGACGAACGGAACGAGGAGCATAATGGCGGTTCCGGCAACTTCGAGATCGAAAAAGAGTGCCGCCTCCCACGCCGGGAGCTGGCCGAGCAGGGCGTGACCGGCGAACTCGCCCGTCACGCCGATGACCAAGAGGCCGAGACCCAGGAGGAACCCGTATTTCGTCAACCCTGCGTAATCCAGCGACCCGTATCGACCCATGCCCGGGGCCAAGATGGTGACGCTCATAACGATATCGACTGTCGCGCGAACCGGAAGGCCTAATCCGGCCAACCGCCGACGACCGTCAATGAGATCGTTTGCTATCGAGCATCTCACGGAACTCCTCGACGTTGTCGGATACGCGGTCGCGAGCCTCTTCCTCTCGATCGTCGGTGTTGGCGTGGAGAGTGCCGGTATCGGTAACCTCCTCGCTGGCGATCCGACGCTGGGGATCTGGGAGGTCTTCATGGGTGCGATCGCGCTATACGTCGGGTTCTACCTCCTCGGCTACCGCGAGCTCCGTCCACGGCTCCTGGCAAGCCGGCAGTGACTGACGGCACCGTGAATGTTTTTGTCCGATCCGGCGGAACCCTGCTGACGTGAGCGACCAACCGGAGCCGGCAGAGAACATCAGCGGCGGGACCGACGGTGGCGGCGCCTCCGCGGCGTTTTCGACGGGGGACCCTGGCACCCGTGCGGAGGCCGTCGTCGATCGGCTCGGCGAGATGTACTGGCAGAAGACCTACGGCGGGCAGGACGCCTTCACCTGCCTGGTCCGCACGGTCCTGAGCCAGAACACGAGCGATAAGGCCAGCCAGCCGGCCCACGATGCCCTCGTCGAACGATATGGTGGCGATGATCTGGCGGCCGCTCTGGCCGACGCTGACGTGGACGAACTCGCCGGGACCATCAGGCCGGCCGGACTCTATAACCAGAAGGCGGCAGTGTTGACGGCCCTCGGGGCGCGTATCGTCTCGGAGTACGGCGGCAGCGACGGGTTCGATGCCTTCGTCAAGGAGGAGGACCCGGCTGACGTCAGGGCGTCGTTGCTGTCCTTCGACGGGGTCGGTCCGAAGACCGCCGACTGTGTCCTTCTGTTCGCAAGCGGTCGACCGGGCGTGTTCCCCGTGGACACCCACGTCCACCGGATCTATCGCCGGCTCGGTATCGCCCCGCCGGATGCCGACCACGAGACGGTGCGGGATGTCCTCGAACGCGAGGTGCCCGCGGAGAAATGTGGGTTCGGCCATACCGCGAGTATCCAGTTCGGCCGCGAGTACTGCACCGCCCGCAAGCCCGCCTGTCTCGACGGACCTGAGGCCTGTCCGCTCTCCGACCTCTGTGAGCGGATCGGCGTTGATGCGGTCGCGGGCGAGGTCACCGATCCGGCCGATGCCCCGTGATCACTCGGGCAGATCGACTGGGCAACCACGGATCATGCCGCCCCGCATGCCATCGGCGATCCAGAAGATCGAGAGAACGAGCGCTAGGGCGGCGAGGCCCGTCAGCTCCAACCCTTCGAAGGGGAGGAGCGTCAGCGCGCCGGCAGCGCCGAAGAGCGAGAGCAGGCCGACGAGCAGGGCCGGACCGCAGGCGGCACACCCGGCTCCGAGGGTGCCCAGAAGGGCACCGACCGCGCTCCCGCCGCCGGATTCCAGCGAGACCCCGTGTTCGCGAATGTGATAGGTCACCATGGCGAGGTCGATTCCGAGGAGCACAGCCACGACGAGCAGCGCGAGGCCGGACGCCAGCCCGAATGACGTCCCCAGGAAGGGGAACAGGCCGACCAGGATCGCCACTCGGTTCGATAACGGCAGCGCACCCCCGATCACAACGTCGCTCACCAGAGCGAGGTTTTGGGTCAGGACGAACACAGAGAGGCCGACCAGACCGGCGACGATAGCGAAGGCTGCGTACCGGGGAATCCCGAGGACAAGCCTAATCGTCCGCCCCATGAGCCGCCAGTCACCCCGGCGGGTTGGGAGCCGGACGCTCATAGCCCTAATGCGTTCTTCACCACGGAGAAACTAACGCTCCCGGCGGCCTTCGTCTGGTAGCGGCCGTCCTTGAAGAGGAAGACCGTGGGCGTAGTCCGGCCGGCCCCGGCGTTCTGCCCGGCTGTGAGGTCGAGCTGGACCTGATCGTCGTGGGCCTTCGCCTCGGCATCCGCTACGACCGCCTCGGCGTCCACGTCGGTGTTCGCGGCGAGGAACTCCCCGGTTTTGGTCAACACGTTGTCCGTGCCGAACGAGGATTGGTTCTCGAAGTAATGATGCGAGAGCGCCCAGAAGGCCTCGCTGCTTCTGGCAAACGTTGACTCGAGCGCCTGTGTCGCGGGTTTCCCCCACTGATAGATGACGGGGTAGACCCGGAAGACGTAGGCAGCCTGCCCGGTGTCGACCAGCTCGGAGCGGATCTTCGGGACGGTCGACCGCTCGAAGGCCGCACATCGGGGACAGGAGGGGTCCTCAAACGTGATGATCGTCGCTGGCGCGTCGAAGGGGTCCGGTCCGAGCCGCGGTTGGGCGTCGAGCCCCTGTGCGGCCGGGTGGTTCTCCAACGACTCGCCCGTCGGGGTGGCCGTCGCCGTCTGGGTGGCGTCGTTCATCATTGTCGTCGCCGTCGGCGTCCCGTCGCCGCCGTCGCTCCCGCCGCCATCGCCACCGCCACCGGTTCCCCCCAGGCACCCGGCGAGGGCGACCGCTAGCCCCGAGCCGAGGAACGTCCGTCTGTCCATACTCTCACTAGGTCCCAGGAGGTATTATCGGTTTTTCAAGAAGTCTGCAAACTCTTTCCCAAATTGCCGGTATTAGAGGAACCGGAACGTCTCGAGGTTCTTCGGCGCGAAGGTCCGCATGTTGAACTTGTGATAGAGGGCGGAGGAGAGATCCTGGACCGAGCGCTCGTCCCCGTGGACGCAGAGCACCTTCTCCGGCCGTGGGTTCATCGTCTTCACGAAGTCGACGAGCCCTTGGCGGTCGGCGTGGCCCGAGAAGCCGTCGACCGTCTCGACGTCCATCTTTAGGGAGAGCGATTTCGTCCGGCCGTCGTCGTTGATCG
>CAYOLR010000235.1:351-578 GCA_964404815.1 uncultured Halobacteriales archaeon | reverse complement strand
GCCGGTCCCGACCGAGTCGTTGATCGGGATCTCGTCCCAGCCGCTCTGGATGCGACGGCCGAGCGTGCCCTGAGCCTGGTAACCGACGAACACCATGGTCGAAAGTGAGTCGCTGCCCAGGTGGTTGAGCCACGACATAATCGGGCCCCCGGTGACCATCCCGCTGGTCGACAGGATGATGGCGGGCTCGCCGTCTCGGACGTCCATCCGTTCCTCCTCGCCGCCGT
>CAYOLR010000235.1:0-285 GCA_964404815.1 uncultured Halobacteriales archaeon | reverse complement strand
GGTGTGGATGGCCGTCGCCTCCCAGATCATCCCGTCAAGGTGGACCGGCATTTCGGGGATGTCGCCGTTCCGCATCGCCTGCTCGAGCACGAGCATGATCTCCTGTGACCGACCGACTGCGAAGGCGGGGATGAGGATCTTTCCCCCTTCGTCGTACGTGCGGGTGATGATGTCCGTGAGTTTCTTTTCGGAGTCCTCCTGGTCGGTCTGATAGTCGTTGCGCCCGCCGTAGGTCGACTCGAGGACCAGCGTCTCGACGCGGGGGAAGTCGTTGACTGCGCCGTT
>CAYOLR010000234.1:0-4450 GCA_964404815.1 uncultured Halobacteriales archaeon | reverse complement strand
CGGTCACCTGGGCGACCTCGGCGACCTCGCGCTGGGTCTTCTTCTCGTTACAGAGCAGCGAGGCGGCGTAGATCGCGGCGGCGGCGTAGCCGGTCGGTGATTTCCCGGAAAGCAGCCCCGCCTCGGCAGTCACCTGGATGATCTCGTTGGCCTTGGCCTGGACTTCCTCCGAGAGGTCGAGCTGGGACGAGAACCGGGGCACGTACTTCTTCGGGTCGACAGGTTTCATCTCCAGGGAGAGTTCCTGGGATACGTATCGATAGGTCCGGCCGATCTCCTTGCGGTTCACCCTCGAAACGGCGGCGACCTCGTTAAGGCTCCGAGGAATGCCCTCCTTCCGGCAGGCGGCATACAGGGCGGACGTCGAAACGCCTTCGATCGACCGCCCGCGGATGAGGTCCTCGGTCAGGGCTCGGCGGTAGATGACGGAGGCCACTTCGCGGACTGAGCGGGGGACCCCGAGAGCGGAGGCCATGCGGTCGATCTCCGACAGGGCGAACTGGAGGTTGCGCTCGCCGGCGTCCTTCGTGCGGATGCGTTCCTGCCACTTCCGGAGCCGGTGCATCTGGGAACGTTTCTTCGAGGAGATCGAGCGGCCGTAGGCGTCCTTGTCCTTCCAGTCGATCGTGGTCGTGAGGCCTTTGTCGTGCATCGTCTGGGTCGTCGGGGCGCCGACCCGGGACTTGCTTTGGCGTTCCTGGTGATTGAATGCCCGCCACTCCGGACCGAGATCGATCTGTTCCTCTTCGATAACCAGCCCACACCCCTCACACACCAGCTCTGAACCGTCGGTACTGACGATCTCCTCGGATTCACACTCCGGGCAGACCGTCGCACCCTCGGTTTCGGTGTCGTCCTCCCGTTCGACCTCCGACTCCCGTTGTCGACTCCGTCTTCGCATCGATCACTTTACCTCACGGACACGGGTAACACTTGCGAGAGAAACGGGTGCCTGTCCGGAGCGGTCTCGACGGTTCGAACCCCCCGGAATACGGGAGTCTTAGGCCCCGAGGAGCCGGTCCACCAGCCCCTCCGGATCGAACGGCACGAGGTCGTCGTATTCTTGACCCGTGCCGAGGAACAGGATCGGCTTCCCGGTGACGTGAGCGATGGAGATGGCGGCGCCACCGCTGGTGTCGGCGTCGGCCTTGGTCAAGATGGCCCCGTCGATGGCGGCGGCCTCGTTGAACGTTCGGGCACGTTGAACAGCGTCTTGACCGGCGACGGCCTCGTCGACGAAGATCGTGAGATCAGGATCGACCACGCGGTCGATCTTTTCGAGTTGGGCCATCAGGTCCTGGTTGGTGTGAAGCCGGCCGGCCGTATCGCCCAACACGACGTCGACGTCGTTGGCCTCCGCGTACTCCACGGCGTCGTAGATGACGGCGGCGGGATCGCCGCCCTGTTCGTGATGAATGAACTTCTTGTCGAGCCGCTCGGCGTGTTCACGGAGCTGTTCGTTGGCCCCGGCCCGATACGTGTCGCCGTTGGCGAGGACGGTCGAGAGGCCCTGGGCTTCGAGGTACCGTGCCACCTTGGCGATCGTGGTGGTCTTCCCCGCCCCGTTGACCCCGGTGAAGATGACCACGACTGGCTTGTCGGCCGCCTGGATCCGCTCGTCGAAATCGAATTGCCCGACGGCGACGACCGACAGGAGCGCGTCCCGGAGGGCTGCCTCGACCACCCCGCCGGTCCGATGGGTGATCTTCCGGGTCTCCCCGACCAGATCCTCCTGGACACGATCGAGAATGGCTTCTGCCACCCCCATCTCGACGTCGTTCGAGAGCAAGGCCAGTTCGAGGTCTTGGAGTGGGCCCTCGAGGTCGTCCTCGTCGATAACCAGCCGGCCGCGGGCGAGGGACCGGGCCCGGCTGGCCACCCCGGGCTCCTCCTCGTCTTCTTCGACCTCACCCTCCTCGGCATCGGGCGCCTCAACCACCTCCTCGTCGGCCGCCTCCTCGACGTCGTTCCGGAACCGGCCGAGCGTCTCCTTCAGGCCCTCGAACATCGGGTCAGTCGGGCGTGCCGCTGCCGGGGAGCTGACCGCCCTGGGCCTGCTGTTGGCGGAGCTGTTGGAGCCGTTGTTCGGCCTCCTGCCCGAGTTCCTCGCCCTGGGATTCGAGCTGGGCGATGGCCTCGTTCAGTTCCTCGATCCGCTCGTCAAGCTGGTCCTTCTTCGCCTCCAGGAGGTCGACGGCGTCGGCCTCGTTCCGTTCGGCGGCGTAGTCCGCGCCGATATCGACGATGACCTCATCGATGTCGTCGACGGTGGCCGTAATGTAGGCGCCGCCGCCGACGGGGACCTGAACGGTCGAGCCCGAATCCAGCGAATCGATGGCGTCGATCGCCTCGTCGATCTCGGTTTGCTCGCCCCGGATATGCTCGACCTCCGTATGGAGGGCCTCGAGCTGTGACTCGACCTGTTCGAGCTGTTGGGACAACGCTTGGAGCTCCTGATCGGCGCCGCTCATACCGTCTCGACCTCCGCGATGTCGACCTGGGTCCGCTTGACACCGTGGCGGCTCCCGAGGTTGGCGTAGATATGTTCGACGGCGACCGATTCGTTCGGAGCCTCGATCGACGTCTGGAACGGGCTCCATCCGCGCGTCGTCTGGAACCGGCCGCGGACGGCGAATTCGCTCATGGAAAGGAATTGCAAATCCCGAGGGAAGAATCTTCCTACTCGGTCAACAGAACGGCTAAACGTCCTGCATCGGTACGTGATAGCATGGCGATCCGAGCGGCGACCGACGCCGACATCGAGGCGATCCGACGGATCGCACGCGACTCGTGGGAGGCGGATTACCCCGATATCCTCAGCCGGGAGACGGCGGAATCGGGGGTGGACGAGTGGTATGCCCCCTACGAACTCCGGTCCGAGATCGCCCACCCTCGATCGATCCTGGCGGTCGACAACACCGGCGGGACGGTCACGGGGTTCGTTCACGCGGTCACGGGCGACGAACTCGGCCACGTCCTCCGCCTGTACGTCGTTCCTGACCACCGCCGCCAAGGCATCGGCCGGCGGCTCCTGGAGTACGTCATCGACGAGGTGGCCGACCTGGGCTTCGATCGGGTCGTGGCGCTCGTCCTCGCGGACAACGACCTCGGCGTCGAGTTCTACCGGTCAATGGGCTTCGAGACGGTCGACGAGGCCGAGACGATGATCGGCGGCACGGCGTACCGCGAGCTCTCGATGGAACGGTCGATCACTCGATGAATCCGAGGGCGTCCTCGATTCGCCCGAGTTCGGGGCCCGTCGTCTCCTGTCCCGCGATATAGCCCTGGGCGTTCGCCAGCAAACCGGCCCCCACGAGCGGCCCGCCGTAATTGATCGTCCCGATATCGGCCCGCACGCCGAGGACCTCCTCGATGGCGTCAAGTTCTTCGTCGGCCGTCTTCGGATGGCAGAGGACGCCCTTGTTGGTCGCGATGGCCGCGGTTCCCACGGTCCGTGTTCCGGCGATACCGCCCCGTTCGACTGCCACGTCGAAGGCCTCGGCCACAACGTCGGTCGCGGCATCCGAAAGGTCCGGGTGGACGTACGCACCGACGTCGTTCGTCAAGACCACGTTCCCGGCGGCGTTGATCCGGCCCGGGAGCTCGTGGACGGAAAGGCCGGTGCCGTTCTCGATGGTTGCCCGTTCCTCGTCGGTTAGCCGGCTGCTGGCGATCACGCCGTTCGAGTTGCCGGCGAGCAGCGCGCCGACGGCCGTCGACCCGCCGACGGTCGTTCCGATCACCTCGACCTCTAGCTCCGACCGCATGGCGTCCACCAGGTCGTCGTCGATGTCGTGTCGAACGAACAGGAAATCGTCGGTCGCCTCGGCGAAGACTCCGACGTACGAGGAGCCGAGAACGGTCGTTCGTAACACGTCAGGCGCGTTCGGCCTCGACGACGCGCTCGCCCGCCTCGTCGAACCGAGCGGCCCGAACCCGGAGGTTCCGCGGTGGTGAGGACCGACCCCGCTCCCAGACCGACTCGTTGATCGAGGGATCGAGGCGGACCTCGTCGGCATCGACCTTGAAGTGCTGTGCCAGGTGGTCGCGAATGATCCGCATCGCCGCGTCGGCCCGGCGATGTTTCGGCTCCGCCTTGACGTCCCGAAGGGGGACGGTAACGACGCGCTCCTCGAAGTCGCTCGCGCTCATAGCTTACTCGTCCGTGTCGCTCCGCCGCCAGTTGCGTCGTTTCGAGTTCTGCGTCACGTCCCGGTCGGTCTTCAGGATGACCCACGCAGGGACGCGGCTGTTCTGGCGCTCGAGTTTCGCCAGCCGCTTCTTCTTGGCCTTCGATTTCTTGCTCATAGTGGCAAGGAGTACCGTCGGATCAGTTAAAACCCTGTCCTTTTGAACACCTGCCCGTCAGCGTTTTCCCCGGTTCTGCCCTACGCCGGCATAGATGGAGATCCTCCTGACGAACGACGACGGGATCGACGCCACCGGCCTC
>CAYOLR010000233.1:0-4458 GCA_964404815.1 uncultured Halobacteriales archaeon | reverse complement strand
TCCGACTCGGCCCCGTACTGGCGGTACTCCGAGATACAGACACAACGGTTGACCTCGACGTGTTCGCCGATGCGACCGTCACGACGATCAAAGGCTACGTACACAGCCCTCAAAATCGATTTCTTGAGCTTCTCGAGGAAACGGAGACGCTGAGAGGGGTGGCTCCTAATGACATTGCGCCGTTCTACATCGACGATATTCAGCAGCATCTCGTCGACGGATTGGTACTCAAGGCCATCCTGCGCCCGGAATTTGTCGCCCAACAGCTCGCCGAATACCCGGATCGAGCCATCGAAGTATGCAACAGTGATAACGTCACGATGTCTATTCACGATGATCTCTGGTATAGCCTCGTTTTATTCGATGATCGGATCGGGATTGGTGTTCGGGATTCCGATACCGGAACGCTCCGGGCCTTCGTCGATACTGACTCGCCGGCAGCGCGGACATGGGCCGAAGCCGTCTACACATCGTACAGGAAAGAGGCCGTTCGTATGCACCGATTCGATCCAGTCGGACTCCAGCAAGCGATGGAAGACAGTTCACTAATCTACAGCGAACTTTTTGATAGTTGAGAGCAACGGTCCCTCGTGATCATGCTGCCTCTCGAATCGCAGTCATCAGCACTCGGGGATCAGGGAAATCCTCGCAATACTGGTAGCGATACGCGAGCTGGAGCACACCGTCTTCGTCGATCACAAATTCCCCGGGTTGTCGCCACGGGTTATCGACTTTCGGGCGGCCGTCTTCTCGGTATTTCTCATCGAATTCCTCAGCGAACTGTTCGGGGTTATCTTCATATCGGTCGAATGACTCATAGGGTATCATGTACCAGATTTGCGGGAGCGTAAAATCGAGGAGGCCGTATGTTTCGTGTGCTGTCCCGTCCGGATCACAGAGGATGGGACAGTCGATATTGTATTCTTCGGCGTAGGCCGCTCCCCGCCCGGGATCGCCTTCGCCGACGATGGCGACGGTCGCCCCTGCCTTGACGTAGCCCTCGTATTCTTCTAATAACTGCTCCGTGCGGTCGATTCCACATCCGCACCCGAAGTGTCGCCAGAACAGCAACAGCGCCGGTCCGTCGGTCCAGAACTCTCTCAAGTGCCGCCATGTGCCGGTAGAATCCTGGATTTCCATGTCCGGCGCGGAGTCGCCGATCTGCGGAGGGAGTTCGTTCCACCTGAGGTGTTTCGGTCCTGCAATGAACCGCTCGTACCATTTGTCCATCGCCTGCGTGATTAGTTCACTCAGGTTGCGACTCACTGCGATCACCATTTTCACTCATCTGTACCAACTATGTTAACTGTTGGCGTGCTACACCAAAATCCGAATTCGGCCACTGGAAGAGCCAGTCGAGTGATTTATCCTCGTCAGCGAGGTAGCCGTCGATACTCGTTGCGGTGTAGTATTGCGTCTGCATCTCCGTAACCATCGTTTTAGGCGTTCTTCGGCAAATATATGCGGTGACCTGTCCCTTGACAGTACGCCGACTTCGCCTCGAACGTAAGTGAATGCGGGCAGTCCGTACAGATGAGCTATCGGTAGGACGCCATCGTGAATTTCAGGAACTGTACCAACGTCGGGATAGGCCGAATCGCTGTGACCGACTCGCACCTTCTATCTCGCATGATTCGTTTTATCTATCCGCCTATTGTCAGAATAGCTCTGACCGATACAGGGCATGAATGCAGCAGAGATTACGAAACTGATCTTGGGGGTGTTCTAAATCAAAATCACGTTAACTATCTGGGCGTATCGGGGGTTGGCGTCGGTCAGTTCAATCCCGATGCCGAGCCGTTCGACCGTGAGGACTGAGCGGGCCGCCTGTGCCACCCCCCGCTTTCACGGTATGAAATGTTTCATCGACTAGGTTCAACTCCGGTCCCACCGAAGCGGGCCCATCACATGTCGACCGACGAGTCCGAGACAGATACCGACTACGCCGCAGCGCTGAACGACCACTATGGCGTCCCTGATCTGGGCGCGGAAATCCTGGACACCCTCGAGGCAGCCGACGTAGATCCGGAGGCCCTCACTCGCGAGGACATCTCAGGGTTCGAGGAGTTTCATATCCGCGGCCGGGAGGCAACGCGCGAACTCGCGGAACTGGCCTCGATCGACGCCGGTGCGACCGTCCTCGACGTCGGGTCCGGCGTGGGCGGGCCTGCCCGGACGCTCGCCGACGAGTTCGACTGCGAAGTGGTGGGCGTGGACCTCGTCGACTCGTACTGTCGGGTCGCCCGGCTGTTCACCGAGCGCGTCGGCCTCGCGGACCGCGTGCAGTTCGAGCAGGCGAACGCGCTGAACCTTCCGTACGCGGCCGACAGGTTCGACGTGGTGTGGCTCCAGCACACCCTGATGAACGTCCCTGAAACGGACCGCGCCATTGCCGAGGCAGCACGCGTCCTCGCTCCGCGCGGAACCCTTGCCATCTACGAAATCTGTGCCGGGACTGGCGGCGACCCGTACTTCCCCGTCCCCTGGGCCGGGGACGACTCGCTCAATTTCCTCGATTCGACCGCCGGTCTCCGAGATACCATCGTCGCTCAGGGCTTCGAGCCCGTGGCCTGGAACGACGTTACGGCGCCGAGTCTCGAGTGGTTCCAGGGCGTAGTGGAGTCGATGGCGGACCGGCCGGATGACGCCCCGCCACCGCTCGGGTTGAACCTCCTCATGGGCGCGGAGACACCGGTCAAGGCGCGCAACGTCGTCCGCAGCCTCGAGGACGACCGGATCGTGGTTGTCCAGGGCGTGTTCGACCGGGCGGACTGAGCCGGCGATGGAACTCCAGACGAACTGTCTCCGAGACGCTCCCCACGCTCCGTGTCGCCCTGAAGCTCCACGATTAAGGCGTCCCTGCGGACATTGACGCACCCGAAACGAACACATCTTGGTCAGGGTCGGGATACAAGGGGTAGGGACCGGCGCAGTTCACAAGTATATAGTGGCCCTCATCTTCCCGTGCGAGTGTCGTCAGGTGGGTTCGCAATCATATTCGGATTCGCTTCGGCGATTCCAGATGCGACCCGTTGGGCGCCAGTCATTGCGGCCCACGCGAGCGAGCGGACCAACCGCTCCTGGTGTCCGTCGCCGAGCACGGGTTGGACAACGGCGTCGTCGACCTGCGAGGGCGAGAGCGCCACCAGCAAGCCGAACCGGGCAAGATCTCGGTGGCTCCCCTCGAGATCGTCCACCTCGTCGTCGACCCAGGAGCGACTGATCGGCATGGTCTCTCCGTTCCACTCGGCGACACGTTTTTCAACGCGGTCGCGGACGGGGGTCGGAATCGCCTGCTCGGCGTGCCGGTCAACGGTAGCTATCCAGCGCGAAAATGCCTGCTCCAGACGTGGGTTGCCGGAGGCCCACGCTAGGTCTACAGAGGACTCCGGAGCGGGCAGTAGGTCGAGGGGTCGACCCGGTTCTAACTCGTCACTGAGAGAAAGTCCGAGCTCATGGCCGAAGAACCGGGCTACTGACCGATTCAACCCTCTCACGCCGAGTGGTTCCTCGATAGGAGACCCCGCCATCGTCACATGGCTGAATCGTGGGATGTAATTGAAGGCAGTGACAGTTCCCACCGCCTCCGGGAAGGCATCACCCTCCAGGGGAAAGGGGGTGTCCCACTTTCCGTTCGCGACGGCCTCAGCCCATCGTAGGAGGGCTTCTTGCTCCGGTTCCGCCTCGGCCAGGGTCGGTCCCTCCGTCACCCGCCCCGCGAGTTCGGGGCTGCCCGCACCGTGGACGAGGCTGACCGTCATGTCCTCGCAGTAGGGACAGCCGTTGATTCGGGACAAGACATTGGCCATCGCCTCCTTCGTAGCGCGGTCGAGTTGGTCCTCGACCAGCATCGACTCCCGACCACCACACCACATTCCCGCCATCAGTTCCGGCACGGCGGAGTGGCTGGTGATGGACCCGTTGATGAAGAACTCTTCCGCGACCATCTCGTAGACCTGTGCGGTCAGTCCTGTCGCCTCAGACGTGGGGACTTCGTCCACATACCGCATGGTCTTGGCGGACAGGCGATTAAATAGATCGTCGCGAATACGTGACGGGATCATCGTGACCACCCCACTCGATGGTTTCCCAGTGGTGCATCGTTCGCCTGTTCCGCTCGGCTGTACATGGTCATTGATACCTCCTGTACAGCGGTTCTCGCGTGGACAACGTGATGATTTCTAGTGAAATATTTCATCCCGTGAATGCTCGCTCCGGAGGTGGCGTTCCGGCCCCGAACGTGGCTCCGGCTCAGGTGGTGAGTTCCGACGGGAGATGGTCGGCTATTCCAAGCGAGTCGAGCGGTTGCGCAGCGGATCGATGTCGTTCGAACACTTCGGCCGCCCACTCGTGGGCCGCGGGAGCGTCCGTGTCGACGACGGCTTCGAGCATCCCCGTCTCGGCGTCGTGACAGCACAGGCCGATTCGATCGTCGAAGATACCGATGCCACACCGGTG
>CAYOLR010000232.1:4002-4463 GCA_964404815.1 uncultured Halobacteriales archaeon | reverse complement strand
GCCGACTTCCCGCCGGCGCCCGCGATGATCGCCTCCAGGCCCCGGTCCTCGGCGGTCCGGGCGTAGGTCTCCATCAGCTCCGGTGTTCGGTGGGCCGAGACCACGAAGGTCTCGAAGGTGAACCGGGCGTCGGGCGGATCGTCGAAGTCGGTCTGTTCGGCGAACCCGAGCTCGGTGAAGGCGTCGTAGGCCCCGGGGCGGCCGTTCCCCATCATCACGTCGAGGTCCGAGTCCGACCCCATGATGACGCCGACATCGGGCGTGCTGGCCGGCGTCCGGTCTTGAGCGGCCTCCTGTTCGAGCTGATTTATCAGGTCCTGGAGCGGTTGGGAGCGTGTCATGGTTGGGTATCGAAAGCGAGGGTATCGGCGAGTCGGTCGGCGGTTCGGAGCAAGGCCGTCCGGTCTTCGGCCCCGGTGGGGAAGACCGTGACGTGCCCCATCTTGCGGAGCGGGCGAACC
>CAYOLR010000232.1:0-3992 GCA_964404815.1 uncultured Halobacteriales archaeon | reverse complement strand
GAACCTCGCGTTTCCCGTACCAGTGGAGGCTGGCCCCGGGCGTTTCGAACACGGCCTCGACGCCGAGCAGATCGGCCGGTCGTTCGGTGTCGACGTCGCCGAGGATGTTGGTCATGACGGTGGGATCGCGGAGGTCGGTCGAGCCGAGCGGATAGCCCGCGACGGCCCGAGCGTGTTGGGCGAACTGGGAGGTGAACGCCCCTTCGATGGAATAGTGACCCGAATTATGGGGGCGGGGAGCGATCTCGTTGACCAGGATGTCGCCGTCGGCCTCGAAGAGTTCGATGCCGAAGACCCCGCGGCCGTCCATCAGTTCGAGCACGTCACGGGCGACCGCCTGCGCCCGGTCTCGTACCGGATCGGCCGTCCGAGCCGGCACGATCGTCCGCCGGAGGATTTCATCCTCGTGGACGTTCTCGCCGACCGGAAAGGTCGCCAGCTCGTCGTCGCCACGGATCCCGATGACCGAGAGCTCGCGGTCGAACTCGATGACCTGTTCGACCAACATGGCCCCCGGTGCGGCCCCGAGGGCGGGCTCGACGTCGTCCGGATCGGCGAGCAGGACGTTCCCCCGGCCGTCGTACCCGCCGTGCCTCGCCTTGAGCATGACGGGATAGCCGAACGCGTCGACCGCGTCGAGGAGGTCCGCCTGATCATCGACGGGCCGGAATTCGGGGACCGGGATGCCGGCCTCACTGAGCCGCCGTTTCTCCCGGAGCTTGTCCTGCGTCATCCGGAGCGAGCCCGGGGCGGGATGGACCGGAACGCCCGTGTCGGCGGCCGCAGTTTCCAGGGCGTCCGGATCGACGAGTTCGATCTCGTAGGTGAGGACATCGGCCCGATCGGCCACGGCCCGGATGGTCGCCGGGTCGTCGAAGTCACCGACGATCTGGTCCCGGGCGACGGCCGAGGCCGGGCACTCTGGAGTCGGATCCGACACGATCACGTCGATCCCCAGGGGGCCAGCGGCCTCGGCGAGCATCCGGCCGAGCTGGCCACCGCCGATGACCCCGAGGGTTGGCGACGAAACGCCGACGGACATCGTATCGCCGCCTGCGAGGCACGCTCGTAAAAGGATTGCCACCCCCGTCAGCCCAGATACCGTTCGTCGATGAAGAAGACGAACTCGAGGGTGAACTGTCGGCCCTCATAACGACGCTCGGCATAGCCGTCGAGCCGGAGCCGCAGTTCCTCGAGTTCTTCGTCATCCGGGCACTCATCGGGCCCCTGGCAGGTGATCACGACCGGCGGGGCGGCCCGCGACAGCCAGTCGTCGAGGCCGTCGGGCGTGGCCGTGCTGTTGACCGTCGCGTTCGCCAGCTCCAGATACCACGGGAGCGGCAGGCGGTTGTACCACTCCCCGTCGGCCAGCGGCAGCCGATGGGCCATGCTCTCGTCCTCGACGAGCAGGTGATCGCCGTACCAGAGGACGTCAAGCCCGGTCGAATCGGCCGCGGCGCGGTCGATGGCATCGAGGGCCGGCCGCATCTCACCCTCCGGTTGGGCGTACTGGATCAACACGTTCCCCTCCCGTTGGTCGTTGACGAAGACCCCGACGGCGGCCGTCCCGAGGATCTGTCCGGCGACCAGCAAGAGGATGATCCCAACTAACGCGGCGCTGACCTGATCGTCGTCGGCGAGGGCCTCCTCGCCCCACCGGTAGATGAGCGCCACGCCCGCCGCGGCCGGGATGGCGAGCGGCACGATCGCATGGACGGTCGACCAGGCCGCCCGGATATCCACGGCGATCGGGTACCCGAGGACGCTCAGCAGCCCCCAGTAGAACCCCAGCGAGACGATATCACGTGGCCGTTCGCCGCCGTAGCGATCCGAGACGAAGCCGATGAGGGCGAGGAGCGAAAGCGCCCCGGCGGCCCCGCCCATGACCTTGAGATAGCTCCCGAGAAACGGGAGATAGCCGTGATCGTTGAGTTCGCCCGTGATCCAGTTGGACACCAGTTTGTCGGCGGCTCCGACCGTCCCGGCTTCGATCACGGCCGGAAACGTCCCAGGGTTCGCAAACGCCGTCCAGAGGCCGATCCCGCCGGTCGAGCCGGCCCGGGGAGCGTAGAACAGGACGGCGATCGTGAGGATTTCGAGGGCGGCGATCGCGAAATGCAGCTTGTACCGCCAGAGGGCTCTCGTCACCCGTTTGCCGGTCCTTGTAGCGACGGTCAGCCACGACGGGTCACGGTCACGGGCGAGGAACAGCCGGTGATCAAGCAGCAGGATGACGGCCACCCCGACCGCGACCGGGTAGAGGATCGCGTTCTCCTTCGTCGTGAGCGAGAGGCCGAACAACAGTGCCGCCCCGTGGAGATAACGGGCCCGACCCGTCCGAGCCAGCCGGAGCAACATCCCGACGGCGGCGAAGGCGAAGGCCGCCACCAGGACGTCGTTCCGCATGAACCGAGAATAATAGAGGAGGACCGGATCGGCCGCCAGGAAGAGCCCGAGGACGAGGGTTTCAACACGGGTGAGATAATCTCGATAGAGCCAGGCGGCAAGCGGGAGGAGGCCACCGATAACCGCGACGACCAGCCGGCCAGTGAAGTCCCCGGCACCGAACGTCGCGAATACGTATTTGTTCACGTGCGGGAGAAACGGGCCGTGAACGATGGGCCGGTACTCCCAGGCACCCGTCGCCGAGTACCGGAGGATGTCGTAGCCGACGCGTCCCTCGTCCCAGTGGGCGATCCGATCGCCCAGAAAGACGACCCGGGTGACCAGGGCGATGCCGGCGATGGCGACTAGCCAGAGCCACACGCGGTCCGCCCGTCGATCGCCGCCGCTCATTACCCCGGGCATGCGACGCGGCAGTTGAAACTCTTGTCAAACCCGCCGAGGCGAACGAGTGCGTTTTTTACACGGGCGCCGCCTCTCGCTCAGCATGGTCAGACTCGGCTTGGTGGTCGCGGAATTCAACCGCCCGATCACCGAACGCATGGAGGAGGCGGCGATCGATGCCGCCGAACGACGAAACGCCACCGTCGTCGAAACGGTCCACGTTCCCGGCGCCTACGATTCCCCTCTCGCAGCCGATCGCTTGGCCCGACGGCCGGATATCGAGGCGGTCGCGGTCGTCGGGGCGATCATCACCGGCGACACCGATCACGACGAAGTCATCGCCAACGCCGCCGCCCAGGGGCTCACCCGCGTGAGCCTGGATCGGGATACGCCGGTCGCCCTGGGGGTCACCGGTCCCGGGATGAACGCCGATGAGGCGGCCGACCGGACCGATAAAGGGGCCGATGCCGTCGACAGCGCCGTTGCGCTCGTGGAGGGGTCGGCATGAACTTCGCCGACCGCGTAACCCGTGTCGAGCCGAGCGCGACGCTCGCGATCTCGAACCGGGCATCCGAACTCGAGGCCGACGGCGTGGATGTCGTCGACCTCAGCGTCGGCGAGCCCGACTTCGATACGCCGTCGAACATCGTCGAGGCCGCCAAAGCCTCCTTGGACGCCGGCGATACCGGCTACACCCCGTCGAACGGGATCCCCGCACTCCGGTCGGCGATCGTCGACTACCTCGACGGCTGTGGCCTAACCTACGATCCCGCCCAAATCGTCGTGACGCCCGGGGCGAAGCAAGCCCTCTACGAGGTGATCCAGTCGCTCATCGATGACGGCGACGAGGCCGTCCTTCTCGACCCGGCATGGGTCTCCTACGAGGCGATGGTCAAGCTCGCCAACGGCCGCCTGTCCCGGGTCGATCTCTCGCCGTACGATTTCCAGCTGGAACCCGCGCTCGACGAACTCGCCGAGACGGTTTCCGACAGCACGGAGTTGCTGGTCGTTAATACCCCGGGAAACCCTTCTGGGGCCGTCTACTCGGACGACGCGCTCGCAGGGCTCAGGGATCTCGCGGTCGACCACGACATCACGGTCATCTCGGACGAGATCTACCGCGAGATCACCTACGGCGATCCCCCGACCAGCCTCGGAACCTTCGACGGGATGGGCGAGCGGACCGTGACCGTCAACGGGTTCTC
>CAYOLR010000231.1:0-4521 GCA_964404815.1 uncultured Halobacteriales archaeon | reverse complement strand
ACACCTCGTCGGCATTGGGGTTCACCGGGATGACCGTGTAGCCGTGATCGAGCAGGTACTTCGGGATGTCGTGCGCGGCCTTGCCGGGGGATCGCGAACACCCGACGACGGCGACCGTTTCCAACCCAAGAACCTCGCGGAGTTCGGCGTCACTCTCGATCGGCACATCGGAGTTGTCCCCGGCCGTCGGCTAAAAACGTACCGTCACCGTGGTCGGTTAAAACAGCCGTTCGGAGGCGAGGGCGGCCCCCTCGACGAGCGATTCGAGCTTTTTCCAGGCGATCTCGGGATGGAGCGCACCGAAGCCAGCGAAGGTCCCGAGCCCGCAATCCGCCCCGGCGACGATCCGTGTCGGGTCGCCGATGGCGTTGGCGAAGGTTTCGATCCGGTCGGCGATCACTGCCGGCGGTTCGATGTAGTTGATGTTGACGTCGATCACGCCGGGGACGAGCAGCCAGTCGTCAGGAATCGATTCCTCTGCCAGCAGGTGGTGGTCGTGCTGGTGGCAGGGGTTCGCCTGCTCGAGGAGCCAGCCGCCGACGTCGGCGTCCTTCAGGTGGGGGAGGACCTTCGCCAGCGGGATGTCGTGGTGGTGTGGCCCCTCGTAGTTCCCCCAGCAGGTGTGGATCCGGACCTGCTCCCGGGGAACGTTCTCGAGGGCGCGGTTGAGGGCGTCGATGTGCGTGTCGACGATGTCGACGAACGCCTCGTCCGATTCGTCCTTGAACTTGAGGTGCCGGCCGCCGAGGAGGTCGGGGGCGTCGATCTGGAGGGTGGCCCCCGTCTCGGCGATGAGCTCGTATTCCGATCGGATCGCGTCGGCGACCGCATCGGTGAACGCCTCGTGGGTGTCGTAGTACTCGTTGCCGAGATACGAGGTGACGGTCCCGGGCGCGGCGGCCGTGACGAACGTCCCCTCGAAGTCCGCGTCGGTCGCGTCGATTGCGTCCCGGAAGATCTCGTACTCGGTTCGCGTGGCGTCCTCGCCACGGTACTCGACGGGGCCCGTTACCGCCGGAATGGTGGCTCCCGGTTCGGACCACTCCTTGAACGTCGGGACCTGTCGGGCGTAGTCGGGGTACTCCTCGAGGTCGGCCCACTGGATGGCCGGGACCTCACCATCGAAGCCGGCGAGCCGGTCCACCACGTACGTGACGAAGGAGAGCCGGCCCTGTTCACCGCCGGTCGCGATGTCGATCCCGATCTCGTCCTGCCGCCGGACCACCTCCTCGGTGGCCGAATGGACGGCCGCCTCGAAGGCGTCATCGTCGATGGGTTCGCCGGCCTTTCGCCGTTCGAAGAACTCAAGCAGCCGGTCCGGCCGGGGGAGGCTCCCAACATGGGTCGTGAGGATCCGATCGTCGCTGCGGGTCATGCGATCATCACGGGTGAGGTTTGGGTGGCCGTCCGGTTTATACTAACTATAGCGCATAATATTGCCACTAAAAATTACTAATAAGAATATCCCGTCCCCTCGGCCCGACGCCGGCCGTCGACGCCCTACCCGGCCGCCAGTCGCCCGACGACGAACGCCGCGGCGGCGACGAACATGCCGTATTTCAACAGCGTCTGGCCCCTCGTCGGATCACGGAAGCTTTCGGCCGCGGCGTACACCATGAGTGCGTCGGCAGGAACGAGGACCGCCAGATAGGCCAGCCCGAACGTCCCGTCGAGGTAGGGGACCGGGCTCGCGACCACGGCGACGACCAGGAGGACGACACCCAGCCACAGCGCCCTGGACCGCCCGACGGCGATCGGCAGCGTCCGCAATCCCTCTGCTTCGTCGCCTTCGATGTCCTCGACGTCCTTGACGATTTCCCGGGTGAACGTCGCCAACGCGGCGAGGACGAACAGGATCGCGGGCGTCACGAGGCTCCCGACGGCGGCCCCGCCGAACAGGAACGTCGACCCGCCCAGATAGGCGACCACCGCGTTGCCGGCCCCCGGGAGGCCCTTGAAGAACGTCGTATACGTGATCAGGAGCAGCAGGTTGACGGCGGCGATGGCGATAGCCGCTACTGGGAGGGTCAGCGCGAGCCCCACCGCGACGGCGAAGAGGACGAGGCTGAACGCCAGCGCCGAGCGAGCCGAGACGGCGCCGCGGGGGATCGGCCGGTCTGGGGCGTTGATCCGATCGATGTCCCGGTCGAAGTAGTCGTTGATGGCGTTTCCAGCCGCGGTCGCTACGACGGTCGCGACGATCGCGGCACCGGCATTGAACGGGCTGGTCAGCGCTCCACCGGCGATGAACGCCCCGATGAAGGTGAGGCCGCCGGCGGCCACGGCGTTGACCGGGCGGGTGAGCTCCAGCAACCCACGGACGGGTTCCCCGGCCATGGCCGAGATTGCCGGGGTGGAAGCCATAAAGGGCCCGATAAACCCTTTCGCTCCGGCCCTCTACCAAGTCACATGGCGATTGACGATCCCGATCTCCGGCTCTACCGGCTGCACGGGTGTCCGTATTGCGAGCGTGTCGTCCGGCGATTACAGGCGCTCGACCTGGCGTTCGAGTCGCGGTTCGTCCCGGCCGAACACAGCCGACGGAACGCCGTCAAGCGAGTGAGTGGCAGCCGATCCGTGCCGGTCCTGGTTGACCGGACGACCGGGGTGACGATGGCCGAGAGCGCGAACATCCTCGAATATCTGGATGGCACCTACGGGGGGTCGTGAATGGTCGACTTCGACGTCATCGAACTCCCGCCGGCCGACGCCCCGGGACCGAGTGAGCAGGCACCTGACTTCACCCGGCCGCTGGTGACCGCCGAGTACTGGGAGGACGTTTCCTTGGCTGAGCTCCTCGAAGACGGCCCGGTCCTCCTCGTGTTCTATCCGATGAACTGGGGCGGGAAGTCGATCTACACCTGGAACGAGATCCGGAATCGGGCCTGGGGTGACCAGGTGCAGATCGTCGGGCTCTCGATCGGGACGCCGTTCGATCACGGGCGGTTCATCGAGGCCCGGGAGATGGACTATCCGCTGTTCAGTGACCCCAGAAACGAGGTAGCACGCGAGTACGGGGTGGCTCACGACCTCCACGGGATGGCTGGGATCGAGGAACCAAGACCGGCCGTCTTCCTGATCGACACCGATCGGCGGATCGAGTACGCCTGGGTTGCCGACGTGTGGCCGGAGACCCCGCCGTACGACGACGTGGAGGCCGCCCTCGAGGGGCGGTAACCGCCGGAGTTAAGCGGGCAGACCGGGAAGCCCGATACAGGGCGCTTAGCTCAGCTTGGACAGAGCGAGTGGCTTCGGACCACTAGGCCGCGGGTTCAAATCCTGCAGCGCCCGTTCGATTCTCGAACGGTTCGCATCCGGCAACCTGTACCGAGTCGCCTTTAAAGCGGCATCGGTGAGCGATTTTGATTTCGTTCGACCGGACTCACGACCAACTCGCGCATTGCCGACATGAGGAGTTTCGAAGAAGCCGTCTTTGTGGAGTAAATCCCGTGGGTAAGGTATCGAGGCTGTCAGTCAAGGTATTTCCATCGCCAAACATAATAACTCAAAAGATGACCACTGCTGGCCCGATCACTCGCGCCCGGGACAATCTCACGGGCATCGTTTCGACGCTCGTGACGGGGGTCTGGCTCGCTGGACTGTTCACTGGGCAGGATTGGTGGCTTGCCTTCATGCTCGTGGGCTACATCATCGTGGTGCCGCTCACGGCCCTCTTGTTCGGGGATAGAGAGGATATGGCCGAGTGGTGGGAAGACGACGATGCGTCGTCCGAAACTACTCGAGACAGCCAACCGACCACGCAAGACGACGCGCTGGAGACACTCAGAGAACGGTACGCGAGGGGCGAGCTCACCGACGAGCAGTTCGAGCGCAAAGTCGACCAGCTCATCGAAACCGAAACTATCGAAGATATCGAAGACCGCCCCCGAGACGACGCAGTTGACCAGCCAGAACGGGCGTCGGAGCGCGAGTCTGAGCTCAACTGACAGTGGTAAGAGTGACCCTGACTGCCGGAATCATGAGTGGCGCATCATTCCTTGGCTGATCCCGAAGAAAAACGGGCCCGAGTGTTCGAGACCGATTCCGTTCAGGGCCCGGACAATACAGTCTTTCATGCCGACGTTGGCATTGCGGCAGGCTCGTGGGGTTTGCTCACGCGGACGGATTCAACTAGACGATTTCCGACGACGGCTCCGCGACCAAGCTCGCTGCTAAAGATCCGTAAGGGTCCGAAATAGAGGGCTTGGCCGATTTCATCTGAGACCTGCAGAGGGCGTCAGGGCTTGTTTAACGCATTACCGTTCCTTTGGATTTGGTTTCGTTACGGTCCGGACCGGGATCGCCGGTGTCCTCCGAATCGTCGACACCATTGAGAACTGGATAGCAAAGTTCCGTGCACGCCTCTGCTTCACGCCGTTTATACACCGGCGTCTCAAATCGCAATCAATGACCGGACGTGGTGTCGGCTGGCTGGGGCCTCAGACGATACGACTCTCGGAACCGGACTAATGGGGATCCTCAATCAAATCTGGTGGCTGCTGGGCGTGCTGATGGCAGCGC
>CAYOLR010000230.1:0-4533 GCA_964404815.1 uncultured Halobacteriales archaeon | reverse complement strand
GACCTCGCGACCGACGAGCGTTGTTATCTCCTGCGGCTCTCCCTCAGCGGCCATACCGGGGGCGATGGCGGCCCCGTACTTAATTGTTCGCAGCCGGCGTCACGATGTCCAGGGATCGAGGATCTCGACGGGGTGGCGGGCCTCGCGATCCAACAGGTCGTCCAACTGTTCCTGACAGGACGTCCCGCTCGCGACCAGCTGCCGTTTGGGGTCGTCCAACTGGTCGGCCAGCTCGTTTCCGACCGTCATCGAGAGGTCATAGTACTGGGATTTGTACCCGAACGACCCGGCCATCCCGCAACACTCCACGTCTGATGAGAGTGTGTCATACCCCAGTCGGTCGAACACGGCCTCGGTATACACCGCCAGGCCGAGCGTCCGGAGCTGACAGTGGCTGTGGTAGGCCAACGGGCGCCCCTGTCCCGGGACGAGTACATCCTCCTGGCCCTCGTTTTCGAGGAGGCCGAAAACGTACTCCATGAGTTCGTAGCTATTCGCCGCGATGGGCTCGTGATCGCCGGGGAGCAGCTTCTCGTAGTCCCGCCTGAACATGGCGAGATCCGACGGCTCGATCACCACCACGTCGTAGCCATCGTCGACGAAGTCGCCGAGGAGGTCGGCGGTTCCGATGGCGTTCCGCCGTGCGGTCTCAAGCATCCCCTGTGAGAGCGGCGCCCGGCCGCTCTCCGTCACCGGCGGGATCGTCACCTCGACACCGAGGGCTTCCAACACGCGGACGGCTGACTGGCCGCGTTCGACCAGGACGTGGTTGGTATAGATGTCCGGATAGAGGACGGCCTGCCGATCCGGATCGCTGACGCGCGACCCGCGGTCGGCGTACCACGACCGGAGAGTTTCCCGACGAAACCGGGGGAGATCCCGCCGGGCATCGATCCCGAAGACCCGCTCCATGAGCGCCTTGGCTGGACCGCTCCCGGCGAGCCAGTTGGAGATCGGTGCGGTTGCGCTGCCCAGCCGAGCGAGGGTGTCGACGTTGCCGAAGACGCGCTTCTGCAGGCCGGCCCCGCCGGGATCCGCGTCTGGTGTCAACCCCTCGACGAGGAAGTCGAACGACCCACCCTTGCCGCGGTTGATTCGATCCCGAACGACCGTGTTGATCCACGGGATGTCGATCTTGACCGGACAGGCGTTGACACACCGCGAACACCCGGTACAGAGGTCGTTGAACTCGGCCGCCGACTCCAGCCCGTAGATGCCGGCCTCCCATCCGGTGGCGATCCCGCCGGTATAGGTCTCCCCGCCGAAGGCGTGACCGCCGACGTTCTGGAAGTTCGCACAGGAATTCGCACACGCCCCACACCGAATGCAGTAGAGCGTCTCCCGAAGATCATCATCGTCCCGCATCGCCATCCGACCGTTGTCGATGAGGACGAGGTGGAACTCGCGATCGTCCTGGCCACCTTCGATCGGCGTGTCGGGGTCCTCGAAATCGATGGTCGGGGAGTCGGTCGGGGGAGAGAGCAGCGTCACGTACTGGGCGATGCTCTGGCCCGTTCCCGTTCGGGCGATGAGCTCGATGAACGGGCCCAGCTCGTTCATCGACGGGAGGAGCTTCTCGACGCCGGTCACCGCGATGTGGGTGTCGGGCGTGACTGCCGACTTCCGGGCGTTCCCCTCGTTGGTGACGATGACGATCGTCCCGGATTCGGCGAGGACGAAGTTCGCCCCCGTCATCCCGATGTCGGCCTCCCGGATGCGCTCGCCGAGGTAATCACGCGCGAACCGGGTGAGTTCCTCGGCCGTCTCGAACGGGTCGTCCGGATCGAAGACGTCGTTGAACAGGGCGGCGATGTTCTCCTTGGTCTTGTGGATGGCCGGCCCGATGAGGTGGGACGGTTCCTCGTCGGCCAGTTGGATGACGAACTCCCCGAGGTCGGTCTCGTAGACGTCGACCCCGATCGACTCGAGGGTTTCGTTGACCTCGATCTCCTCCGTGGTCATCGACTTCGACTTCACGAGCACCTCGGCGTCCTCCGACTCACAGACCCCCTCGATGTACTGGTTCGCGTCCGTCTCGTCCTCGGCGACGTAGACATGGCCACCGTTGGCCTCCACCGCCGCCGTCACCTGGTCGATCAGTTCCGGGAGCTGCTCGATGGCCGCCTCCTTCAGTTCGCGGGCCTCGTCCCTGAGGTCTTCGAACCGGTCGAAGCGCTCGATGGCCTCGTAGCGGCGATCGTTGAAGTGGGACGCGTTGGCCCGCACGGCGTCGGCTTCGGTCTCGATGAGGTGACGGATCTTCTCGGCGGTCCGACGTCGCGAACTCATAGGTCCTCGAGGATCAGGACGTGGACATCACCGGGGCCGTGAACGCCCCGGACCAGTTCGCCCATGTCGGCGGTCGCGCTCGCGCCGGTGGCGAAGATCACGCTGTCCCGGCCCGCAGCGAACTCTTCCCCGAGCCAGTCTATCGCCTCGGTCACCCCGGCCACCAGATCGGATCGCCGAAGGACGGCGACGTGGCGCTCCGGGTACAGGCTGACCGGTTCGTCGCCGCCCGGCCGCGACTGGATCATGACCGTTCCGTATTCGGCGATCCCCAATCCGGCGGCGGTAACCCCCGTCGCGGCGGCCGTCAGCTCGGCGGAGGTCGGCCCCACCACGACGGCCGTCCCGTCCAACGAGACGCCCTCGAACGGGAGTGGCGCGCCGACCGCGGGCGGCTCAACCAGCTCGTCGATGGCCGCCCCGAACTCGTCTGACGGGGCTCGCGTCCACGTTACGTCAAGCCCGTCGAGGGCGGCCCCGAAATCCGCAACCAACGCCTCGGTCATGGCATCGGCTACCGATCGGCCGGCATTAATAGTTGCGTCAGCGCGGACGAAGGCTGAAGCCGCCGACGCCGCAGTCACGCGTCGGGGAAAGCGAGATAGACTGGCCGGGACCTCCGCGAGCCCCGTCGATTTATTTGGCCGGTGTCCGCCACCTCAGGTATGGCAGCCGAGGACCCGGCATCGGACCCCCGGGCGAACTACGACTACGCCGATGACGCGGTCGACCGGCCAGGGCTGGTGACCGACCTTGGACACCTCGTCGCCGGTGACGTGCGGTTCGATCGGTACACTCGACAGCTGTACGCGACTGACGCCAGTGCGTACGAACAGACGCCGATCGGCGTCGTCTTCCCACGCTCGACCGACGATGTCGTGTCGGTGATGAAGTACTGCGCGGATCGGACGATCCCGGTCCTTCCCCGGGGCGGCGGGACGTCACTCGCCGGACAGGCCGTCAATGAGGCCGTCGTTCTGGATTTCTCCCGATACATGGATTCGGTCGCTTCCATCGATCCCGAGGGACGGACCGCCACCGCCGAGGCGGGGGTGATCCTCGGCGACCTGAACGCTGAACTCGAGCCACACGGGTTGAAATTCGCCCCGGATCCCGCCTGGGCCGACAAGAGCGCCCTCGGGGGCGCCATCGGGAACAACTCGACGGGCGCTCATTCGCTGGTGTACGAGAAGACCGACGCCTACCTCGAGGAGGTCGAGGTCGTCCTGGCTGACGGATCGGTGACGACCTTCGGCGAGGTCTCGCTCGAGGCGCTCCGGGACCGCTCGGGCGAGGGGGACCTCGAATCGCGGATCTACGCCGAACTCCTCCGCATCGTCGAGGAGGACGCCGACGAGATCGGCGAGCGCTATCCGGACCTCACCAGAAACGTCTCCGGATACGACCTCGACTACCTGGTCGATGACGCCGCCGACGGCACGGTCAATGTGGCAACCGTTTTCGCCGGGAGCGAGGGCACGCTCGGGATCGTGACCGAGGCCACCGTTGCGCTCGAGCCAATCCCGGCGACGAAGGCGATGGCCCTCCTCACCTACGACGACCTACTCGACGCGATGAAGGACGTCGCCCCCATCCTCGAACACGACCCCGCGGCCGTCGAGGTGATGGACGACGTGCTCCTCGATCTCGCTCGTGAGACCGAGGAGTTCGCCGACGTCGTGGGGATGCTGCCGGACGGAACGGACTCGGTTTTGCTTGTCGAGTTCTACGCGACCTCCGATCCGGACGGCGAGCAGCAGGTGGCCGACCTCATCGCCGACCGGGTCGGCGACCGGACCACCGCCGCAGACCCGACTGAGGGGGCGACCGATATCACGGCGGCGTCCCGGCGGGCGGTCGACGCCATGGAGGCCCACACCGACGAGGAGCGGGCCCAGTTCTGGAAGATGCGGAAATCCGGGCTGCCGATCCTCCTCTCGCGGACGACCGACGACAAACACATCGCGTTCATCGAGGACACTGCGATTCCGGTTCCCGACCTCCCGGACTACGTGGCCGACTTTCAGGCGATCCTCGACGACCACGACACCTACGCCTCCTTCTACGCCCACGCCGGACCGGGCGTCCTCCATATCCGGCCGTTGGTCAACACGAAGACGGTCGAGGGAGTCGATACCATGGTCGCCATCGCCGACGCGGTGACGGACCTCGTCGTGAAATACGGCGGGTCGGTCTCCGGCGAACACGGCGACGGCCGGGCGCGCACCCAGTGGAACCGGAAGC
>CAYOLR010000229.1:0-4579 GCA_964404815.1 uncultured Halobacteriales archaeon | reverse complement strand
GAGCCGGAGGACCTCCCGCTCGCGCTCCTGGAGCTCCTCGGTCGTGAACCGCTTGGAGTTCTTCAGGGTCTTGATCTCGCGGTAGTGCTCGGGGACGCCGTCGGCCGCGGACTTGCCCACCTGGAGGTAGTAGCCGTCCGTCCGGTTCCTGTCGACGGAGACGTGGCTGAGGCCGTGCTCCCGGCGCTCCCGTTCGGCGAGCGAGTCGAGCCACTCCATGGCGGCCTCGTAGCGCTCGACGACCGCGTCGAGCTCGTCGTGGTAGCCCCGACGGAACGTGTGCTCGCCGTCGGGGTCGTCGGCCAGGGCGTCCGCGAGCCGCGTCCGCAGGGCCGCGGCCCGGTCCCGGTCCACCTCGTCGAAGCGGTCGGCCAGCGGGGAATCGGCCAGCGTGGGGTCGTCGGTGATGCGGTCGGCGAGCTCGGGCACGAGCCCCAGGGTGTCGCGAACCGCCAGCAGGTCTCGGGCGTCGGCGCTACCGTGGACCGCCCGGCTGGCCAGCCGTTCGAGGTCAGCCGCGCCGTCGAGGGTCTCACGGACCGCCTCGCGGGCCAGCGGCGCCTCGACGAGCGCGGCGATCGCGGCCTGGCGTCGCTCGAGCAGATCGACGCCCCGGCGGGGACGCTGGACCCAGGCCCGCAGCAGCCGCGACCCCGCGCTCGTGACGGTGTGGTCGATGACGTCCAGCAGGGCGCCCCCATCGCCGCGGCTCATCGTCTCGGCGAGCTCGAGGTTCCGCTGGGTCGTGGCATCGAGCGCCACGTGGTCGTCGGCGCGGTAGGGCGTCAGCCGGGTCATCGACCGCCGGACGCCGAGCCCGGTCTCGGCCACGTAGTCGAGGACCGCGCCGGCCGCCCGCACCGCGGCCTCGTCGAGGCCGAGGCTGTCCGCGGCCCCATCGCCGAACTGCTCGGCCACGGTGTGGGCCGCCCGGCCCGGCGCGAACGCGTCGCGGTCGTGGTCGGTCACCCGCCGGTCGCCCTCGCCCCGGAGCCGCTCGAGCAGCGCCGCGTCGTCCCTGACGGTCGGCCCGGGCAGCAGCTCGACGGGGTCGAAGCGGTAGACCTCGGCGAGCACGTCGTCGGCTGACCCGACCGCGGTGACGTGGAACCGGCCAGTCGTGACGTCGGCGAACGCGACGCCGTAGCCCCCGGCGTGCTTGACGACGGCGCCGAGGTAGCGCGCGTCCGCCCCGTCGGCCTCCAGCAGCGTCCCGGGCGTGACGACCCGCGTCAGCTCGCGGACGTGGCCGTCCTCGGTCTCGCGCTGGTCGGCGACGGCGACCCGGTAACCCCGTTCGACGAGCGCCTTCAGGTACGGCGTGAGCTCCGCGACGGGGACGCCCGCCATCGGATATCGCTCGCCGCCGGAGCGCTTCTCGGTGAGCTTGAGGTCGAGCTCGTCGGCGACGGTCTCGGCGTCCGCACAGAAGAACTCGTAGAAGTCGCCGAGCTGCATCGCCAGGATGTCGGCGTCGCTCTCGGCCCGCAGGTCGAGGTACTCGCCGACGATGCCCGACGCCTCCGGCATGTCAACCCCACCGAACGGCCGCGAATAAAGTCCTGCGGGTCGCCGGTCGGGGCCCCTAGAACCCAGGCTGCCACTGGTGGTCCGTTTCCGGTCAGTCCACCGGCTCGCGACCTCCGTCAGTTGGCGTCAGTTCAACAGGCTATCTGGTGGAGGGTGCGAGAGATGACGCGCGAGTGCACCATGAAGAGCGTTACCGAGCGGGCCGAAGAAGCCGATCGCGAACCTACTCTGAAGACTGGACCCCTCCTATGTCTAGCAGACTGCGGTGCTCGGCCCGAATGAGGTTCTCGTCGTTGATCTCGAGGTTCAGTTCGTCGAGCTCCTCCGCCATCCGAGTGATGTCTTGGTCCGTCTCACCGACGAGCTTGATGTGGAGGTTCTCTTGACCGGTCATGAGCTGCGTTACTTCCAGCACCTCCGGGTAGGAGATGACCTGCTCGGCCACGTCCGCTCGGTCACTGATCGGTGTAGTGCAGGTGAAGTGGTAGTAGAATTGTAACCCGACGTCTCTCGGGTCGATGGTGGTGGTGTAGCCATCGATGACGCCGGCCTCTTCGAGGAGGGTCATTCGGTTATGGATGGTGTTGTCGGAGACCCCGATCTCCTCGGCGAGCTCCGTCGCCGGATACCTCGAATCCTCCTGGAGGAGCGTGAGGAGATGCGCATCGATCTCGTCAAGCTGGCGGGACATTCGCTCCGTATTCCGCGGCCGAAAGTAAGGAAGTACCGGTCAAACCCCTGATCACGCTCATATTTTCTGCAAGTAGCCGAGATTTTGTGGATTATCGAAATCCGACCTCCTCGCTTGAACGGTACGCGGTCGAGGATTACAGTTTACCACAGTTCTACCGGTTTCTATTTCGAAAATTGAAACAATTCTAGCTGTCAGTGTATGTTTCCTCGAAACGGCCGGTGGATATTTAACGATTGCTTAGATAACATTGAAATTGGCCCCCGTCCTGGCCCTCCAAGATTCCCCCAATATCATGCCCCAGAACCAAGGGGATACCGTCGCCGGTGACGATGGCCGCGATGTCGTCGAAATTGGCCGGATCGATGGCGTTGGTTCGATTCACGTCCTCCACGTGGACGACGAGCCGGATTTCGCCTCCATGGCCGCGGAGTTCGTCCAACGCCAGGACGATCACATCGACGTGAGGACGGCTGAACGTGCGGCCGAGGCGCTCGCCGAACTCGAATCGAACTCGGTCGATTGCGTCGTTTCCGACTACGACATGCCTGGCCGGAACGGGATCGAGTTCCTGGAAACCGTACGGGAGGACCATCCCGACCTCCCCTTCATCCTGTTCACCGGGAAGGGATCGGAGGAGATCGCCAGCCGAGCGATATCGGCTGGCGTGACCGATTACCTCCAGAAGGGCCCGGGAACGAACCAGTTCACCGTGCTGGCCAATCGGATCAGAAACCTAGTCGGCAAACATCGAGCCGAACGCGAATCCGAGCGCCTCCGTGTCCAAAAACAGGCGATCACCCAGAACATCAACGACGCCATCGTCACGATCGACTCGAACAGCACGATCACGTTCGCCAACCAGGCGACTGAGGCCCTCGTCGGATACCGCCCCAGCGAGCTCGAAGGGATGTCTCTCACCCAGCTGATGCCGGACCGGTTTCGGCGAGCTCATACCACTGGCCTGAACCGCTATCTGGCCTCAGGGCAGCGGCGGATTGATTGGAACAATCCGGAGTTCCACGTCCTCCACCGGGACGGCCACGAGGTGCCGGTGTCCGTCTCCTTCGGCGAGTTCGAGCTCAGGGGGCAGACGCAGTTCGTCGGGGTGATCCGGGACATCACCGAGCCGAAACGACGCCTGGCACAGTTACGTGAGAACGAGACCGAGCTCAGGATGTACGAACGGGCTGTCGAGAGTTCGACCGATCTGTTGGCCGCGGTCGATACCGAGTACACGTTCCTCTTCGCGAACGCCCGGTATCGGGAGTTCCACGGCCTCACGCGCGATGAGATCGGAACGCGGACCCTTCCCGACGTCCTCGACGAGGCGTGGGAACGGGGCGTCAAGGACCAGATCGATCGGGCGTTAGCCGGCGAGGAGGTCCGATACGAGATGGAACGGCGAGGCGCCGATGGCAAGGTTCGTACGTTCGATCTGCGGAACTACCCGCTCCGGGCGGGCGACGGGAGGATCATCGGTACCGTCGGGGCGATGCGCGACATAACCCGGGTGAACGAGCGCGATCGAGAACCGTAACGACGCTTCGGCTGGGACGCTCTACGGTAGTCGTACGCGAAGTGGCGCAATAGATCGCCCCCGCAGCAACGGTGGGCCCACTTACCGCCGTTGGATCTAGCCCGACGTCCCCTCGACGAGCCGGCGGAGCTGATCCGGCGGGACGGCCCCCCGGGCGGCGTAGCCGTCGTAGGCGAACGTGGGAATGCCCGTCACGCCGTGGCGCTTCGCGGCCTCGAACCGCTCGTGGAGCTCCTCGCGGAGCGCCTCGTCCTCCAGGGCCGCGTCGACGACGTCGGGGTCGACCCCGACGTCCCCGGCGAGCCCCCGGAGCACCGTGCGGTCGCCGACGTCGCGCCCCTCGACCCAGAGCGCCTCGAAGACGGCCTCGTCGAACGCGCGCCATGCCTCGGGGTCGGCCTCCTTGACGTGAAAGGAGACGAGCTGGGCCGGCAGCGAGTCGATCTCCGTCGCGATATCGAGGGTCATCTCGACGTCGTAACGCTCCTGGAGCCGGCGGACGTTCTCCTTGGCCTGCTCGTAGTAGTCCTCGTCCTTGCCGTCATCGACGTCGTGGTCGAGCTCGCCGTCGGGCCCGCGCTGGTGGCCGCGGAGGTCGAACGGGTGCCAGTCGATCGCCATGGGCTCGCCGCGGTCGGCCTCGTAGCGCTCGAGCGACTTGCGTCCGAGGTAGCAGAAGGGGCAGACGTAGTCGGAGTAGACCGTCAGTTCGTCCTCGGAGCCGGACATGGTCGCCCCGAGCGGAGCCGGCGCCTAAACCCTTCGCGAAGCGGCGGGCGCCGCCGGCCCTACAGCCAGTCCACGAACGAGCCCTCGAT
>CAYOLR010000228.1:0-4635 GCA_964404815.1 uncultured Halobacteriales archaeon | reverse complement strand
ATGGTAATGCCGGTGTAGACGCACGACTCCCGGGCGGCCACCGGCATGTTCGACGTGTTCGCGATGAGGCAGGTCCGGGCCATCAGGGGCTTGCCCGTCTTCGGGTCCTCCAGCTCGGGGAACTCCTCGATGACCTCCGTCATTTCGTTCCCGCGTTCGCCACAGCCGACGTAGACCACGATGTCCGCGTCGGCCCATTTGGCGAGTTGGTGCTGTGTGACAGTTTTCCCCGAGCCGAACGGCCCCGGGATCGCGGCCGTCCCGCCCTTGGCAACCGGGAACAGTCCGTCCAGGATCCGTTGGCCGGTCACCAGCGGCTGGGTCGGGGTGTGTTTGTCGGCGGAGGGCCGGGCCTCACGGACCGGCCACTCCTGATGCATGGTGATCTCGCTGCCGTCCTCGAGGGTGGCCACCGTCTCCTCGACGGTGAAGTTGCCCCCCTCGATCTCGGCGATCGTCCCGCCGTCGACGTCGGGGGGCACCATCACCTTGTGTTCGATACTCTCTGTCTCCGGGACGGTCCCGATGATGTCGCCCGGTTCGACCTCGTCACCCGCCTCGACCGACGGGGTGAACTCCCACGTCTTCTCGAGGTCGATCCCCGGGGCGTCCACCCCGCGATCGAGGAAATTGCCCATCTGGTGTTCGAGAACGTCGAGTGGGCGCTGGACGCCGTCATAGATCGAGTCCATCATGCCCGGCCCGAGGTCCACGCTCAACGGTTCCCCGGTGTTCTCGACCGGCTCGCCAGGGCCGACCCCGGACGTCTCCTCGTACACCTGGATGGTCGTGACGTTCCCCTCGATCTCGATCACTTCGCCCATCAGGCCTTCCTCGCCGACGTAAACCACGTCGTTCATCTTCGCATCGAGGTCGACCGCCTGGACGACCGGTCCGCTCACGCTCCGAATTACGCCGTCCTCGCGGACGGTCTCTGATTCTGTCGCTTGACTCATTCGTTATCACTCATCAGATCGATGCCGATAGCCCGTTTGATCTGGTCGCGTAGTCCGCTCCGCTGCCCGCCGGTGCCGAGCGTCACGACCGTCGGCTCGATGCTCGTTTCGACGTTCTTCCTGACGTCCCGGGAGAGGTGCTCGAGGTCGTCCTGGTGCATCACGACGATGCCGACGTCCTCATCGCCGAGGACGGTCTCGACGGCTGCATCGAGGTCGTCCGGCTTCTCGTCGTCCGGGACGTTCTCGAACCGACGAACGCCGGCAAGGCGGAAGCCGGTGGTGAACTCGGGACTGCCGACGACGGCGATCTCCTCGCTCATCGGATCACCAGCTCCTCCTCGATCGCGTCGGGGTCGAGCCCGGCCTCGCGGCCGCGGGCGATCGCCCGAATGTTGTCGACCTCCCGTTCCTTCGAAAGGACGAACGCCAGCACCGGGCACACCGACAACGGGTAGACGTGTGAGAGGTGGGTTGAATACTCCAGCAGCGCCGCCTCGAGCGCCCGTTCGAAGCCGATGATGCTCTCGGCCGACTCGAAGTCGTCCAGGGCCGCCGAGAGCTGGTCGCCGTACGGGCTGTCCCGAATGCGAGCGATCAGCTCGTCCGGGCTGGCCGCCAACCCTTGCAACTCGTTCGCGTCGAACAACCGGCCGCCCTCGATATAGTAGTCGGCCACGTCGATATCGGCACCGCTTCGGGCGATTCGGAGCGCGTTCCGGACGTTTCGGAAGTCGATCTCCGCCTGGAGGAACTCGATATAGAGCTCCGTCGCCCGGTCGAGGCCGTACGTGGTCTCACCCACCAAGTTCTCGTAGTACGCCCGGTCGACGGCGTTTTCGAGGGGGACGAGCAGCCCGGACTCCTCGTAGTCCCGGAAGGCCGCCTCGAGCGGCCCGGCGAAGAGCGTCCCCTCGAGCCGCTCGATGACCTCCTCGATCGACCCAGCCTCGAGCAGCGCGTCGAGCCGATCATCGGAGAACTCGCCGGCCCGGATGAGGTCGTCCTCGACGCTCTGGCGGTCGGTCTCCGCATACAGCCCCCGGAGCACCGTCTTGACGTTCCAGGCGTCGAATTTCCGAAGGTAGCTGGCGATCTGGTCGTCGAGCGGCCCCTCGGCCCACCGCAGCAGGTCGTCGAAGTGGCGGGCCAGGTTGGCGTTCAGGGCGTACTCGATGAGATCGACTCCGGAGTGTCGGGCGCCCAGTGCGTTGATCTCGCGGTCGTATTCCGATTCCTCCATGAACCGGGCGATCTCGCCGGGGCCCATCCGGACGAGGTTTCGATAGTCCTCGCCGGTGTACAGCGCTCCGCGACGGGCATGGACACGGGCGTTGACGTATTCGACGTTCGATTCCCCGCTCGTGCTCATTGTTCGAAGAGCCGGGTGGAGATCTCGCGCAACTCGGACTCCCAAACGTCGTCGAGGATGGAGTCGAAGGTGTTGTTGACACGGAGGCGCGACGCCTCGCTCTCGACCACGACGCCGCCGAGGCAATCATACTCGCCGGCGTACTCGAAGCCCTCGAACGCGTCCACGAGGTCGGTCAACAACGCCTCGTCCTCGGGCCGGCCGTAGACGGACGCCTGGTCGACGTCCGTGAACTCCTCGGCCGCCGCGGCGAGCAACGTCCGAGTTAACTCTTCGCGACGATCGCCCGCGAGGCCGGCGATCTGTTCCTCGACGTCCTCCCTGACTGATTCGAGGAGGTCGCGGCGGGCCTCGAGGCGGTTTTGCTTGGCCTCGAGATTCGCACTCGACAGCCGCTGGTCGCGCTCCTGTTCGATCTCCCGCTCGACCTCCCGTTCCGCCTCGGCGATCGTCTCCTCGGCGTCGGCCTCGGCCTCGTCGATGATGGCCTCGGCTTCCGACTCGGCCTCGGCACGGATCTCGTCCGCCCGGGCGCGAGCTTGCTCGCGGATGTCCTCAACAACCGTTTCGAGGCTCATTGGAGAACTAGACCAGGAACACGACGACGAGCGCCAGGATGACGAGCGTCTCCGGCAGGACCGTCAGGATGAGGCCGATACCGAACAGGTCCTGGTCTTCGGCGATGGCGCCCATCGCCGCGGCACCGATGCCGCGCTCGGCAATTCCCGCCCCGAGGGCGGCGAGCCCGACACCGATTGCGGCCCCCGCCGCCGGGGGGATGGCGGCCCCTTCAGCTTGCAGCGCGACGCGCCCGAGCAGATCCGTGACCATTGCGACGAATTCTAGCATTTTTTACTGGCTCCTTATGGGTTAGTTCGCTTGTAACCGAACGGTTGAACCTTGGCCCCACGGCACTCATAAAACTTCCCAAACGGCTCCAAGCCCGCGGTTTTCGGGCGTTTCCACTCTCGTGGGATCGGAGGAAACGTTGGGATCGCCCGCCCGGCTAGTCGGTGGTGTGCTGGCGCTCGTACCCGAACGGCTCGTAGGCCCGACCGGTCCCGCCCTCGTAGTAGAACTTGGAGAAGAACTCCACGTACTCGAGACGGACCGCCTGTAGGCCGGCACTCGTGATGCCGAGGGCCAGGACGATCAAGTGGCCGAACACGAGGATCACCAACCCGCCGAGTACGCCGGCCACTCCGGAGTGGAGCAGCCCCGGGAAGAGGATCGTGGCGTGCTCGTGGTGGTCGAGAATGTACTGCGGGCCGTGGGAGAGCATGAAGTGGTATTCGGCGGGTTCACCCACGGAATAGACCCCGAAGAACAGCAGGTTAACGACGAACGCCATCCCGGCCTTCGCAAGGAGGACCGCCGCGATCCGGGCGTAGGAGAGCACGTTGACGAGCACGTTGAGGCTCTCGAGCAGGCCGATGCCGCCCTCCGCGGCCAATAGAAGGACGAACCCGAGGGCGGCCATCGCCAGGCCGGCCAGCCCGGCGGCCGCCGAGAACCCGGTGAACCCCAGTGGGATGGCCGCCCCCTCGCCGGTCGCGTAGACGGTGTAGATGAAGTCGGGCTTCATGGAGGCGGTGTGTCGGCTGAAGATCCAGAACCACAGCCCGAGCATCAGCATTGCCCAGGAGCCACTCTCGAGGACGGCCTCCTTAAGGCCGTGTTCGAGCCTCTGGAAGAAGTCGAAGACATATCCGATCGTGAGGTGGAACAGGCCGGCGACCATGACGAGCACGAGCCAGGCCTGAGCGTAGTGGACGTCGGCCGGCTGCAGTCCCTTGTGCATGGGCGCGCCGTGAAGGCCGACGACCCCCTCCCAGAGGTATTCGGTGACGAGGTGAAGGCCGAAGATCTCGCCGTAAAGGATCCCGAAGGCGATCGTGAAGCCACCGGCCCACATCGCGATCCCGCCGAGGCTCCGGATCGTGTCCGAATCGAAGCCGGACCACAGCCAGTACCCAATCGCGATGTAGAGGACGCCGTAGCCGACGTCCCCGATCATGAACCCGAAGAACAGCGGGAAGGTCAGGAACAGGATGACCGTAGGGTCGAGGTCCCAGTATTGGGGTCGGCTGATCGTGTCGACAAGGAGTTCGAATGGCCCGAAGGCCGAAGGGTTGTCCTGGACGACCGGGGGATCATCGGCACCCATCGCCATGTCCGTTCCGCCGTCGGCGGCTGTCTCATGGCCGTGGTCGTGATGTGGGTCCTCGTAATCCGCCCGTTCCAGCTCCTCGACGTCGGCGTGGGCACCGACGGCCTCTTCAAGAGATGACTGGAGCGCCGGGAACC
>CAYOLR010000227.1:0-4642 GCA_964404815.1 uncultured Halobacteriales archaeon | reverse complement strand
ATAGGCTAGCGTGTGATACGGAGTGACACACTATACCGCTTTGGGTGTTTCGCGAAGGTACGCGGGATCCTCGAACGCTCCCTCGTCGGCCTCGACCGCGATCACGTCGAGAGCAGTCACCACAACGTCGAGATCGAGCAGTGCAGCCAGGCTGGGCTCCGTCCGCCCTTCGTCGCCGTGGAGGAGTTCCTTGATGTAGAGCCCGCCCGACCCACGAACTTCGACGGTCGCCGTGCGGTCGTCCTCGAGGTCCCCGTCGAGAGAGTGGACGGTCCGAGTCCTGACCAGGTCAGCTCGCCGGTGGGACACCCGATCCGGCGTCCGCTGTTCGATCGTCGCGCCGTCAAGTGTCGTGAGCGCGGCAGAAAATTCGGCGTCCGTGATTGGGTCGGCGAACTCGATCCGTGCCCGGTAGGTCTTGCTCGCCTCGAGTTCCTTGACGCGCTCGACCATCTCGTGGGTGGCCAACCTGAGTCCCTCTACCTCGACGGCGCCGTCGGCCTCGTCGTTGATCCGTTCCTCGACGGCGTCGAGATCCGGAAACCGCACATAGGGATGTTTGACCTCGACCACGAACGGCCGTCCGCTCCCGAGCATGAGCGCGTCGACGTCCTCGCGGCCGGCACCGTGAAAGAGTGCGTCGGTGCCGTCCATCGCCTCGCGAATGGGTGGGGCGACATATTGTTCGACGCTGTGTTCGTACAGGTACCCCGATCCGCCGCAGTGCTCACAGGGCTCGCCATCGACCGTGCCGGACCCGTGGCACTCCCGACACGGCCACTCAGTCTGGGGGATGTCACGCTCAAGCTTGCGGTACCGACCGTAGACGAAGGCAGGGTTGATTTGGACCTCGAGGATGTCCGAACCGATATCGCAGATTACGAGCACGTCCGGCCGGTCGAAATCCACCTCAACACCGAGCATCTCGCCGAGGCGGCGACCCACCTCGCGGTTGAACTCCGCCTTGAACGTCTCGCCGGCCTTGGATTCCAGGTCGGCGTCCTCGCGGAGCAGCCGTTCGTTCTCCTCGATCAACGGGGGTGTCCGGGTGCCCACCTGATAGGTTTCGAACTCGATGTCGGCGAGCTCGTTCGCCGCCCGCGTTGCCCAGCCATCGAACTCGGCACAGTGCCCCTCGCAGACCCAGCAGGCCTCGGTCTCGACCGGTTCGAATGGCACATCGTCGGCCATCGCGACGGCGACACGGAGCGCCCGGCCCCGCTCGGCCACCGTGAGTCCGTGGCTCAGATCGGCGAACGGCCGGCCGAGGCAGGAGTCACAGATCGGCGACTGCGACAGCACCGCCTGGGCGTCGTCCAGCAGCATAGGCGTGAGTGGACGCCGCGGGGCTAATTGCCTTGTCTTCCGTGCGCAGACCGAACGACCTTTGCCTGCCGGTTCTGCCGGGTACTGCATGGCGCTTTCGGGGCTGGTCGTGGCAATTCTACTCGGCATCGTCCAGGGGGTCTTCGAGTGGCTCCCCATCTCGAGCGAGGGCAACGTCGCACTGGTGCTCACCGCGCTCGACCAGGCGCCGACCATCGCCGTCCAACTCTCACTGTTCCTCCATCTGGGGACCGCCGTGGCGGCGACCCTGTATTACCGTGACGTGCTCCGGCAGCTGGTCGCCGATCTCGGGGGCTGGCAACCGAGGTCGCCGTTCGGTGAGGGCTCCGCGGAGCTGTCCTTTCTCCTCGTCGCAACGGCCGTCTCCGGGGTAGTGGGTATCGGTGCGTATTTCGCCCTTATCGACTTGGCATCGGCGCTGGCGGGCGGGGCCTTCGTCGTCCTCATCGGCGGGTTGTTGGTCATCACCGGCCTCGTACAGCGAACGGCGGAGCGAGGTGGTCTTTCCAATCGATCCCGGCCCGATCCCCTCGACGCGCTGCTGGTCGGTGTCGGACAGGGCCTAGCTATTCTTCCCGGAATCTCGCGGTCGGGAACGACACTCAGCTTCCTCCTGCTCCGCGGCCACCGGGGCGAGGCAGCCTTCACCCTCTCGTTTCTCCTCAGCATCCCGGCCTCTATCGGGGCCGCCGTCCTGACGGTTGCCGACGTCGGCGGGCTCCCGGGGATCGACACCGGGGCGGCTGCACTCGCGCTCCTCACCGCCGCCGTGGTCGGCTACTTAACAATCGACGTCCTCATGCGGGTCGTCCGTCGGGTGGCCTTCTGGGTCATCTGCGTCGGTATCGGATCTTTGGCGGTGTTCGGCGGGTTGCTCGTTTTGCTGTGATCCGATGGTTATTGGGCCACGGGTGTCCTCCTCGGGGTCATGCGACAGTTCGTCGTGGTCGGCCACGAAGCGTCGACCGATCCCGACCTCCCCCTTGACGATCTCCCTGGGGCCGGCGGCCGATTCGACGTCCTCTGCCGCTGTGTGAACGCCGCCTTTCTCCTCTCACACGGGATCCGTGAGGAAGTCAGGTGCATCCTCGTCATAGGGGATCGGATCAGTATCCGGCTGGAAGGCGCCGAGCTCCGGTACCTCACGCCGGACGAACGGAACATCGCGTCGCTCCTCACAGGAGCCCTCCAGGCGGCCGAACGGGCCGTCGGCCACCAGGAGGTCGAGAGCACTCCAGGCATCTACGCCTCGAAACGAGGTTTCGACCCGGTCATCGACCAGCTCGAGGGGCCGGTGATCCAGCTCCATGAGGACGGCGACCCCCTGACCCGGCAGTCAGTCCCCGAGTCGGTGGCATTCGTCCTTTCTGACCACATCGATTTCACGGGTTCCGAGCGGGCGCTGCTCGATGAATCGGCCGACGGCCGGGTGTCGGTCGGCCCGAAGCGCCTCCACGCCGATCACGCCATCACTGTCGCCCACAATTACCTCGATACGGACGGGTATCAGCGGTATCGAGGATGAGTACCGTTTTACGAATTCATTCCCTCTCCTGCGGTGAGTGATGCAGGCAGGGTTGCGTCCGGGGTGGCCGACGTGAGCACCGACCCAGCCGACCGTGCCCGGTCAATCCTCGGGTTCTCGCGGTGGTGGCAAGTCGCGGCGGCGGCCGTGATGATGGGGTTGGTGAGTCCGTATCAATACGTCTGGTCGTCAATCGAGGGACCACTGGCACAGAACCTTGGGATCCCACTGCCCGCCCTCGGCCTCGTGTTCACCCTCTTCGTGGTTTTCCAGGCCGGTTCGCAGTTCCCGGTGGGCTGGTGGCGGGACCGTCACGGGCCGCGACGGTTGACGCTGCTCGCGGGAGTATTAGCCGGTGGCGGCTACCTGGGACTGGCGTACGCGACGGCTGTCTGGCAGCTTTACCTGCTGTATTCGCTGGGGGCCATTGGGGTCGGCATCGTCTACACGGTCGCCGTCAATACGGCCCTCAAGTGGTTCCCCGACCGTCGCGGTCTGACCACCGGCGTCGGCACGATGGCGTTCGCCGGGGGGAGCGCACTGTTCGTCCCCTACGTCCGGACGAACGCGACGGCGGCCGGCTATCCCGATGTCCTCCAGAACATGGGGGTGCTCATCGGGGTCGGCATCCTCGTCGGAGCGCTTGTGTTGCGTGACCCGCCGGAAAACTGGCCGTCCGAGGATGCGAATCCGGCCACCGATGGCGGAATGTCGGAGACATACGGTGGCTACCAATTCACCTGGCGGGAGGTCCTCCGGACGTGGCAATTCTGGCTCATGTATGCCATGTTCGTTGGCGTGAGCGGCGCCGGGTTGATGCTCACGGCGAAGGTCGTTTCGTTCGCCCAGGAGCTCGGATTGGCGGCGGCCATCGCCACCGCCTCGGCGACGCTCCTCCCAGTCGCCGGCGGTACTGGTCGGCTGCTCCTCGGCGAGGTCTCCGACCGGGTTGACCGGGAACGGGCGATGGCGGTCTCGTTCAGCTTCTGTGGCATCGGGCTGTTTCTGGTGGTTTGGTTCGCCAACATCGGGTTCGAGGTCGGTTTCGTGGCGGCCGTCGTGGTCGCGACCTTCTTCTGGTCGCCCCAGTACACCCTCTTTCCGGCCGTCGTCGGGGATTACTACGGACGGAAACATTCGTCGGCGAACTACGCCCTCCTGTATTCTGGCAAGATGTGGGGCGGCCTCTTCGGCGGGGCGCTCGTCGGGTGGCTCATCGCAATAACCAGCTGGACGACCGGCTTCATGGTCGGTGGGGCCTTAGCGGTTCTCTCCGGAATCGCTGCACTGGCGCTTCGCCCACCAGCGGCGCGGTAGCCCGGGGGTTCGGAAGCGTTAAAGGCGAACCTCCCGTCAATTTTCACCGCGGGCCGGTGGGGTAGCTTGGTATCCTTCGGCCTTCGGGTGGCCGTAACCGCGGTTCAAATCCGCGCCGGCCCATCGGCCACCGAACTGTTTCCGCTCTTCACTCAGATTCTAATTCCCTAACGGAAGCATATCTGTCCGTGACGCAACTGTCTAGGTCGAGGACCGCCGTAACCGGACTTTCAGTTACAAGAGAATCCGCGTCACTTCTCAAATCTACAGGTGGAGCAGGCCAGGCGGTTGACGATCGAAGAATGGAAGTGCTGATGCCAGATTGCAGTGAACGCGTGTTGGGGAAAACCAGCAAACCTGGAGAAATTCACCTAAACGGTAGCGCGGAGTCCCCTTCCTCAAGCGCGAGCGAAGCAAACGGTAGTGAGGGGAGGAGCGCGTGGCGAAGCGGGG
>CAYOLR010000226.1:0-4665 GCA_964404815.1 uncultured Halobacteriales archaeon | reverse complement strand
CGCCCGAGAGACAGCGTCTTCTATGTCCTGATCTGCCATCGTTCACCTCCGTAGTCCGCCTTGTGGCTACTACGGCGTGAAACAGGTGGAACCTGTCTCGATTTGAGAAAAGCCAATGCGACCCTTAAACCCGTCGAACCGGCTATCAGTCATGGTAACGGGTCTCAAGCCTCGAGACGGCCGAACGGGGATGCCGGATGGATTCCGATTTCGTCGATCGCGGCCTCCAGGGCTTTGATCCGGTCTCGCAGTTGGCTGGGGTGATGGGCGTCCGATCCGACCGTCAGCCGGCAGTCCGCCGAGAGCAGGGTGTCCAGGAACGCCGGCCGGGGATGGAACTCGCCGTAGTCGCCGGTCACCCGGCCGGCATTGATCTCGGCAATGGTCCGGGAATCGGCCAGCGCTTCGGTGATCCGTTCGTAGTGGTCGGGGCCGGCCAAGCCCCGGAGCGCCTCGTTCCGTTCGACGATGTCGAGGTGGGCGGCGATGTCGAAGAGTTCTGAGCTGATTAACGATTCCACATCGTCGAAATAGGCATCGACGAGCCGCTGACGCTCTGGCTTCGGTCGGTCGCGAAACGGGCCCGGGCGGTGGACGTTCACCCCGTCCACGAAGTGAACGCTTCCTAAGGCGTAATCGAAATCCGCAGCCCCGAGGAACTCGTCGATCGCCGCTTCGTCCCGGGGGTCATAGTCGACCTCGACTGCGTCAAAGACGGCAATGTCGTATTCGGACCGTAGCCTCTCGATGACCTCACGTCTCCGTTCGTATGTCAGATCGAGGTTGTAGCCCGACCGTCGGCGATGCTCTCGCATGGACGGGCGGTCGGATACCGTGGCGTGGTCGCTAATCCCGATCCCGTCGAGGCCGATGTCGGCCGCGGTTCTGACCATCCAGTCGATGAAGCTGCCGTCGGAATATGTCGAATGAGTGTGAAAATCGCGCTTCATCTAACGGGTTGAGGGAAGCCGGGTTGCGTTACGCTTCGACTTCCTCGGCGAGGAGCTCGTCGTACTCACCCGCATCGACCTTCTCCTTGAACTCCCGTGCGTCGTCGCCCTCGATGGTGACGCCGAGGGAGACACACGTGCCGGCGACCTCCTTTGCGGCGTTCTTCACGTCGTAGGACAGGAGGTCCGGGAGTTTCTGTTCGGCGATTTTCTTGACCTGTTCGACCGACAGGTCGGCAACGAAATCGGACTGTGGCCGACCGCTGCCGGTCTCGAACCCGGCCTCGTCCTTGACGAGGGCCGCCGTCGGGGGCACGCCCACCTCGATGGAAAACGACCCATCGTCGTCGTAATCGACCGTTACGGGCACCTCGGTGCCGTCGAACGCGGCGGTTCGGTCGTTGATTTCGTTGACGACCGCCTGGACGTCGACGGGGGTCGGCCCGAGCTCCGGGCCGAGGGGCGGGCCTGGCGTGGCCTGCCCTCCGGGGACGAGGACTTCAATCGTTCCAGCCATACCGAGAGCAAGCGGACTGGCGGCTAAAAGAATTGTCTTTTACTGGACGCTAATGCCGCGATGAGCCAGAAACCGGCCGACCTGTTTGATCACGACCGGACTGGCGACGATGCGGGCGACGCCACCCTTCTCGACGATCGTGAGGGTGAACTCGGAACGAAGATCCGCCCGGAGCCCATCGAGCACCTCGTTGGGGAGCACGATCTGCGTGCTGTCACGGAGGGTAGCGGGGGTGGGCATGACACGAGCAGACCGAGAAGTGGTCGCCTCAAGAAGGTGCCGTTATCGGGATGGAGACGCAGGGCTTTTCGCCGGCTGGCTCCCACCCACGCACGATGGGGCTCGAGGAGGAGATCGAGGCACTCCAGGAGGAAATCCGGGAGACGCCATATAACAAATCGACCGAGGAACACATCGGTCGGTTGAAGGCCAAACTCGCGGAGAAGAAGGAGAAGCTCGAGCGTCGGCAATCCTCATCCGGCGGCGGGTACGGCTATGCCATCCAGAAGACGGGTGACGCGACCGTCGCGATGGTGGGCTATCCCAGCGTCGGGAAATCCACGCTCCTCAACGCCCTCACGAATGCCGATAGCGAGGTCGGGGCCTACGAGTTCACGACCATCGAGGTCAACCCGGGGATGCTCCAGTTCCGGGGGGCCAATATTCAACTCCTCGACGTGCCCGGGCTGATCGAGGGTGCCGCCGCCGGCCGCGGTCGGGGAAAGGAAGTGCTCTCGGTCATCCGCTCGGCGGATCTCGTGGTCTTCGTGTTGGAGGTGTTCAAGGTGGACGCCTACGGGCGCCTCCGGAACGAGCTCGAGAAGAACAACGTCCGGCTGAATGAATCCCCGCCGCGCGTCTCCGTCACCGAGAAGGGCCAAGGTGGGATTCACATCACCGCCAGCGCCGACCTCGACCTCTCACACGACGTGATCAGGGAGGTCCTGCGAGAACACGGTGTCGTCAACGCCGATGTTTCGATCAGGGAGGACCTCGATCTCGATCGACTCATCGACGGCATCATGGACAACCGTGTCTACCTGCCGTCGATCACGGCGGTGAACAAGGTCGATCTCGCAGAGGGGGATTACCTCGAAACGGTCCACACCGAACTCCGTGAGGCCGGACTGGATCCGGACGACGTGATCTTCCTCTCGGCGGAAACCGGCGACGGCCTCGAGGAGTTCCGCATCCGCGTCTGGGACGCCCTCGGATTGATCAGGATCTACATGGACAAGCCTGGCCGGGGTATCGATTACGAGGAACCGCTGATCCTCACCGACGGGGCGACCGTCGGCGACGCGTGTGAGACGCTCGGGGGCAACTTCAAGGAAGGGTTCAGGTTCGGGCGGGTAACGGGAGCGAGCGCGAAGCACGACGAACAGCAGGTCGGGCTCGATCACGAACTCGCCGACGAAGACGTCCTCAGGATCGTCACCCGGCGATAAGAAACCACCAATCTCTATAGTGTTCTGCCCGGAATGCTTTGTCGTGCCCTCCACCCGTCCCGCGGCGACAATAGCCGTTGCCGTCCTATTATTGACGTCTGGATGTCTCGCGCCCGTCCACCATTGGACGCTTCCGGCGAGTTCCCCAGCCGCGGTAGACCGGCTGGAAGCCGCCTCGGACGCGATACAATCCCAACCGGGGTATACGATCTCGATCGACGGGTCCGCCGAGGCGAAACGGGGCGATAGAGAAGCCACCATCGAGTTCCGGGGGAGCGGCGCGGTCAACCTTTCGAGCCGCCGGGCCCACCTGCGAATCGAGGGTAACGGTGAAGCTGATGAAGTATACCTCCATGGTTATCGGGTGTATCAGACTTGCTGGCCGTTCCAGCCTGGGGACGATGCCACGTGGTATGCGACCGAACTCGATCGGAACCGGGCCTGGTCGTCCTACGCACCGGTCGGGTCGTTCGCCCCGCTTCTTGAGATCTCCAAGGTCTATCATCGCGGGACTGAACGGGTCGATGGCCTGAATACCGACGTCGTGACGATCCGTCCGAACCCGCGCGATTTCCAGTCCATGGAGCGACGGCTTCCCGAGCAGCTGAAAGATCAGGAAGGTGAACTGGTCAAGGAGATCACCGTGACGGTCTGGATCTCGAACGCGACCGATCGACCGGTTCAGGTACAGGTGTACCGCCGGTCACAACAGGGCCTGTTCGGGGCGGGCCTGAGACAAACCGTCACCTATTCGATCAATTACGGTCCGACGACAATCGAACTGCCGAACCGAACGGTCGCAAACGAGGAGGCATGTCAAGAGCGTTGAAGACGCTGTGCGTCACACTTCCGCTGTGGCCAACACGCCGATGACGACTCCCTGTCGACGCCTCGTCGTCGTAATCGGCCTCCTGGTCGTCCCGTGGCTCGTCGTCCTCTCGAACGGCGAGGTGGGCCTGACGTTCGCCTGGGGACTGGTGAACCCAGACGCCGGACACGTGACGTCGATCGTGGCCTACCTGTTCGTCCATACCCGGGGACTCCCCGACTATCTCCTCGCCTGGCCGATCGCGACGCTGTTGCACATCGCGGCGATCGCCAGCGCCGTCGCCGGCCTGCGGGGGCGGGAGGATCCCCGGCTAACCGGCGGCCTCTTGTTCCTCGTGGGGCTGAGCCTCGCCGTGGTCGCCCGCGGGATCAGCCGACCGTCGACCGTCGTCGGCATCCCGATCGGTACCATCGCTGTCTGGATTATCGCGTGGTGGCTGTATTGGCCCGCAGTGCGCGAACCCAGCTAACGGTAGGCTTTTCGGGCCGCTCCGAGTCGATTTCAGTATGACACAGAACGGCATCCTCGATCACACCATGATCCGGGTCGAGGATCTGGAGACATCGGTCGAGTGGTATCAACGGCACTTCGATTATGAGGAGAAACGCCGGATCGAACACGACACCTTCACCCTCTCGTTCCTCGGTCCCGACGACATCCACGAGCAGGGCGCGGTCCTCGAACTCACCTACAACCACGACGGCCGGTCCTACGAGCTGGGTGACGCCTGGGGCCACATCGCGGTCAGGGTCCCCGAAGGCGAACTCCAATCGGCATACGACGAACTCATGGACGGGGGCGTCGAGGACTACCGCGATCCGGAAAGCTGCGGCGGCCGCTACGTCTTCGTCAAGGATCCCGACGGCCACGAGATCGAACTTGTCCAGCGGGATCACGGCGAACGGTGGAGCCTCGACCACA
>CAYOLR010000225.1:0-4670 GCA_964404815.1 uncultured Halobacteriales archaeon | reverse complement strand
CGAGCACAACCTGGGCATCATGCCCGGCTGGGGCGGCACCCAGCGGCTCCCCGCGCTCATCGGCGAGAGCCGCGCCCGGGAGGTCATCATGACCGCGGACCGCTACGACGCGGGGACGATGGAGGGCTACGGGCTGCTGGCTGACGTCGTGCCCACCGACGAGTTCGACGACGCGGCGTTCGAGCTGGCGGAGAAGCTCGCTAACGGGCCGCCGGTCGCCCAGCGCTACACGAAGCGCGCCCTGCTGGCCGGCCGGGAGAGCCGGGAGGCGGGCCTGGAGCTCGAGGCGCAGGCGGCCGGGGCGCTGCTCAACACCGAGGACATGATGGAGGGCGTCACCGCGTTCATGAGCGACCGCGACCCCGAGTTCGAGGGGAAGTAGAGGCCTTTACTTTCAGTTTACTCTTGCGTTGATTTTAGTTCGGTTAGGAGACGATATATGTCCGAATGGACCGCCCGTATCGCGATCCAGATTGGCTCGCGGAGAAATACCACGGCGAGGGGCTGACCCAGCGGGAGATCGGCGAGGAGTGTGGCGTTTCGCCGAGCACGATTCGAAAGCAGATGAAGGCGTTCGGTATCGAGACGCGCGAGGTGAAAGGAGAGAACCACGGGTTGTACTGGAAGGGACGAAGCGAGGAGGTGAAAGAGCAGATCTCGGAGACGATGAAGGGAAGGGAGTTTTCAGCGGAAACCCGTCAGAAAATATCCGATGCCCTCCGTGGTAAGTCCGTACCGCCGGAGGTGCGGGAGAAAATATCGCGTTCCCTTACCGGATTCAAGCGACCGATGGGGACCCGGGAGAAGATGAGCAAGTCAACGGCAGGTGAGAACAACCCGAACTGGCAGCGCGGGTTCGAACATCGATACGGAGAGGGGTGGGCTCCAGCCTGGGACCGCGTCCGGGCGCGGGACGGAGTCTGTCAACACTGTGGCGAGGACGGGTCGACGCGACGACTGCACGTCCACCACATCGTCCCAGTTCGAACCTTCCGTGAGACAGCTGGGCTCGAACTCAGGGACGCACACTCGCTCGAAAACCTGCTCTTGCTGTGTAACCGGTGTCACGGGAAAGCAGAACACGGTGTAATCGATCCTGTGTAGCATCCCACGAACGGCCCAACACTGACCGGCGTCCTTCGTCGTTTCCTGGTGTTCAGTCCCCGATAAGGCCGAGCTCGGCCCGCGAGTTCCGACGGGATTAAATCAAGAGAGGGGGAACGGTGTGTTGTGCTCGGTTGGTGTAGTCCGGCCAATCATGTCGGCCTTTCGTCAGATAAGTGACATAATATCGCTGTCTGGAAGCAAGCCGACGACACGGGTTCAAATCCCGTACCGAGCACTTCTCGCTACTCCCTCGAGGGGACCTACCCCTCAGGATCGAGGATTTCGGCCATCTCCGCTTCGGTGAGCTCGAAGTCGAAGACGTCGATGTTCTCCGCGAGGTGGTCCGGGTTCGAGGACTTCGGGATGGTGATCACGCCCGCCTGCTGGACCAGCCACCGCAGGGTCACCTGCGCCGGCGTCCTGCCGTGTCGGGTCCCGATCTCGATGAGCCGCTGGTCGTCGAACACCTCGCCCTTGGCCAGCGGCGTGTAGGCCGTCAGGAGGATGTCGGCCGCCAGGCAGTACTCCAAGAGGTCGTCCTGGGGGTTGTAGGGGTGGTACTTGACCTGGTTCGTGAGGATCGGCGTCTCCGAGCGCTCGACGGCCTCGCGGGTCTCTTCGACGCTGAAGTTGCTCACGCCGATGTGGCGGACCCACCCGTCACGCTGCAGTTCGTTCATCGCCTCCAGTGACTCCTCGAGCGGGACGTCGTCGCTCGGCGCGTGGATGAGCAGCAGATCGACGTACGGCGTGTCGAGCCGGTCGAGGCTCGCCTCGAAGGACGCCCGCAGGTCGTCGTAGGCGAGGTTCTCCGGGAGGATCTTCGTCGTCAGGAAGACCTCGTCGCGGTCGAGGTCCGACGCCCCGACGGCCTCGCCGACCGCGTCCTCGTTGTCGTACATCTGGGCGGTGTCGAGGTGGCGGTAGCCGAGGTCGAAGGCCTCGAGGACGGCCCGCCGGCACTCCTCGCCGGTCATGCCCGAGGTCCCGAGGCCCACCGCGGGGACCTCGACCCCCTGGGCGGTCTCGTACTCCATGGACCTCCTGCAGCGGCGGGGCCCAAAAAGCAGGCGGCCGGCGGCGCTCAGTAGCCCCAGACGGGCACGCCGCCGGCGGTCAGCGGCTCGATCGTGCCGTCCTCGAGGGCCGCGAGGGGGACCGTCCGGTGCCAGTCGAAGTCCAGGGTGGCGAGCTCGAGGCCCTCCGGCGGGAACGCCACGACGACCCAGTCCTCGGTCGTGCCGTCCTCGCGGTGCTCGCGGACGGCCTGGAACCGGTGGACCCGCGTCCCGCCGACAGGCAGCGTAACGCGGACCGGCTGGGCGGGCATCGTACGGCCGACCCTACGCCGAGCTGGCGGAAAACGCTTCGTGCCGGGGGATGGGCCCGCCCGGATTTGAACCAGGGATCACCCGGTGTCCCCCACCGACGCCACGATTGACATCGAAGTGATATGAGCCGGGGGCTTTGAACCAGACTTAGCTACGGGCCCGTGCGGCTAGACGGTCGCCGGGGCCCCAATTAACGCTTGTTGCGTCGGGCCCCGGTCGACGAGACCGTCAGCCGGACGCCGTCGCCAGGCAACCAGAATAAAGGTTCAAAACCTATTTGGTGCTGGAACCGGGACTTATCAGGTATGCCAACCCAAGATTGGAAGAAACGGGTTGCCGAAGCTGTTGGCAGAATTGAAGATTCAGAAGACATCAATCAGCAGAACAAGGAGCTCATCTTCGAGTACAAACGCGACCAGATTTTGGCCGATATGAGCCATGCAACGCTTTCCCGAAACCTTAATCGGCTCAAAGTGCTCGCCGAACACCTCGAGGACGTATCATTCGAGGAACTCGATAAATCAGGGGTGAAAGATCTCGTCGAGTGGGTTTACCAACAGGATTACACGGACGGCACCGTCAATACTTACAAGAATGTTATTCGTAGCTTTTACCGCTGGCTCGACCCTACGGAGGACGGTAAGACTCCCCCCCGCGCCGCCTGGATCAAAATGAAGAACTCGAAAAGCAATGAGACGCTTCCAAAGGATCTCCTCACGATCGAAGACATCCAGAACCAGGTCCAGGCCGCGAACAACGACCGGGACAAGGCCCTTATCTGGCTGCTTTATGAGACAGGCGCCCGCATCGGTGAGATCATCGACCTCACCGTAGGCGACATCGAGGACCGCAAGCATGGGAAAAAGATCGTCATCGAGGGGAAGACCGGCGCCCGACGGCTACCGCTCATCCAGTCGGTGCCGCATCTCAACCGATGGCTCAACAAACACCCAAACCCCAGAAAGGACGCGCCGTTATGGTGTAAACTCACCCAAGGCGGTTGGGACGACCAGCTCGGATATCGGTATATCAACGAGAAGATCCTCAAGAAAACGATGCGAGAGGCCGGGATCGACAAGCCAGCGAACCCGCATCATTACCGACATTCCCGGGCGTCGTATCTCGCGAACGAACTCAAAGAGGCCCAGCTGTGCGAGTGGTTCGGGTGGGTGCAGGGCTCGGACGTCCCGTCGAAGTATGTCCACCTGTCGGGGCGGGACATCGACAACGCCTATGACCAAATGCACGACCTCTATGAGCCAGATGACGAGGACGAGGACAAGGGGGTGATGCAGTGCCCGCGGTGCCAGGAGTTGAATGACTCACTGGCGCGGTTCTGTTCGCGGTGCGGTATGGCGCTCGACATCACCGCGGCTGACGAACTCGAGACGATCGAGCAACAGGCCGAGGACCAGATTCCCGAGGTCCAGAATGAAGCCGAGGCGCGGGTGGTGCGGGCGGTGCTGCGGGAGCTACGGGAAAATCCTGGAGAAGCCCTGCGTTCTTGACTGTCTCCGTATTATTGGCAACGTCGGCATCATTCATGGCGCCGGCTGGGGCGAGGAGAAGCTCAAGATGCTCGAGACGGTCTCCACTCCGCTCCATGTGCAGGAGCCAGTGATCACGCCCCCGTATACGCCGAACTTCAGCTCGACTAGAGCTGAGTTCAGCCCATCCCGAGGCTAAAGCCCCGACGATTGGGCGTTCACCGCTGTTCGCTGGGCAACGTTGATAAACGCACTCTCGGTACAGCAACCCGGCGCAATGGCATCGATCCCGGCGCTACGAGATACCCTATCGACGCTCGAGCGCCAGTGGGAGCAGCTCACGACCGTCCCGGAAACGCCCGACTCGCTACTACAGATCCTCAACTATTCACTGAGCAGTCAGGGGCAGGGCGAAGTCTTCATGACCCGGATTCTGCGGTATTTCCTCGACCCGGCCAACCCCCACGGGATGGGCGAGGCGTTCCTCAGGGCCTTCTTAGAAGGCCTGCGAGCCCACCAACGAGCCGCCCTCGAAGAGACTGCCGACCAACACTTCGACGAGGATATCTACGACCTCTCCGGGGTCGAAGTCGACCGCCAGGTCCGGCTTGGCGTATCCAGCGATTCGGCGGCAGACGATCTCGAGATGACCGGCCCGGTCGACTTGGTGGTCGAGGCCCCGGGCGAATGGTTCCTCGTCATCGAGCTGAAGTTCGGGGCAACGGAGAACAACCTCCGTGGCGAG
>CAYOLR010000224.1:0-4715 GCA_964404815.1 uncultured Halobacteriales archaeon | reverse complement strand
CCGAGAACGCCGGTGTGGACCTGGACGGGAGACGTTTTCCCCGACCCTTACAGCCCTTCCGACGTGAGCCGGTTTCTCGAACGCCGTTTGCACGTCGTCCGGTACTTGGCTTTCCCTTCCGACCGCCATGGCAGCCGGACGTCGGGTCGGTGCGGTCCTCCTTCAGAGCCGTAACCTCGTCACCGTGTGACGGGTGGTTCGGTTGTGGCCCCCAATCGTTCCCGTCTCGTCCCCGTCGGGGCGATCTGAGAACGATCGTCCAGTGTGTCCCCGTCGTCCTCGGGGATCGAAACCCACGATTGGCACCATAATAAATCATTTTGACGGCTATGTGAACTGTTACCATTGAACTAACCCGAGATCTCTATTGAAACAAACCCGGCTCCGGAGATTTACCCCGTCCTCGGGAGTCAGTACGGCTGCTATGGACCCACCGCGCACGGACCGTGATACGAACGTTCAATAGGCTGTCCGTCCTTGCTATGTGCACACGTACCACGGATGTCGTCCGAGACCTGTGCCGTGTGCGACAAGCCGGTCCCCTTCTCGAACACGGTGCACACGATGATACACACGCGGTCCGACGCCGGCATCGTCGACTACTACGTCTGCCGTGACTGCTACGAAGATCGCATCGCCACGCTCTTCGAGTGATCTATGCCGTCAGGACGGGGCGAGTCGCGTTGCGAATCACGTTGTCGGTCGTGCTGCCGATATGGCCCTCGATATCGTGGGATTGGCCCTGGTAGCCGAGGATGATGAGATCCGCATCGACCTCGTCGGCGTAGGCGAGGATCTCCTCGTTCGGTGTCCCGTGTCGGCAGACACCTTCGACGTGGATGCCCTCGTTGTCGGCCCGATCGACCAACCGGTCGATCAGGGTCTGGCCGTATTCCTCGAGCTCCTCGATGACCAGCTCGGTACTGCTGAGGGCGGGTTCACCGTAGCGGTTCGTCTCGACCACGTACATCGCATGGATCTCGGCGCCGTATTCGCGGGCATGCGAGAGGGCGTGCTCGATCGCACGGTTGGCCGGGTCGCTTCCGTCGATGGGGACGAGGATGGTGTCGTACATCGGCTCTCATCGAGTGCTATGCCCGCCAGAGACGAAAAGGGCGCAGTCGATTACCTGAAACTGAGAATGGCCCCCGGCTCAGGCCGGGAAGCTTTTCGGCCCGCTGGACCTAGCTTGAGTTATGCAAGAGGCCTGGATCCAACTGCAGTGCCCCAACTGCGACGAAACCTGGGAGGAGAACCCCGCCGACCTCCCGGCACCGGATGCTGATTTTACCTGTAACCACTGCGGATCGACCCGCTCGATGTCAGAGTTCGCCCGCGCCGCCCGGGACCTCGAGATCCTCCAGGACTTCCACGCCTAATCAGTCACCCTCTGCCGAGCCCTTCATCGCGGCCGCCGACTGTTCGTAACTCTCCGGGAGCGGGACGTGGGTGCGGAGCGCCGCCGCCGGGATAGGGTACCGGAGGCCCTGTTCGTGCGTCGTGGCCAGGTTCTCGGCGATGGTGTCGGCCTGTTCGTACGGGAACGAGAACGCCACCTCGTCGTCCTGTGTCAACCCGAACAGCCGCTCCCCGTAACACGGGAACACGAACTGCGGTTCGTCCGTCAGATAGGCCTCCAGGAGTTCGCTACAGGCGGCGCGCCCGAGGATTGAGGTATCGAACGACCCGCCCTCGGTATGAAGGACGGCGTGGATCATCCGGAGGATCTGGGCGGGCGTCCCGTAAACGGCCGCGAAGTCCGGCGTTTCGGCCATGTCGTGAAGCGGGCCGATCACACACCCCTCGTGCTCGCCGAACTCCTTCTTGGGGACGGCTTCCTCGAAGGTCTTCCCGAGTTCGGCCGACTCCGCGTACCCCGCCTGATCGGCCAGCTCGCCCCCTTCGTACATCTCGTCACCCTCGGCGAACCCGTAGGCGACGAGCCCGATGGGACAGCTCGTCCGGATATCGACGTGCATGGTCCATCCGTAGAACCGTGCCAGTCCGTACCCCTGGCAAATGGTGATATCGTCGATCTGGCCAACCCGTCCGGGGTAGTCGTCGGGGTCGTTGACGAACTTGAACCCGATCGGGTAGGTCCGCGGGCGAACGTACTCCTCGATAACGTCGGTCAGTTCGGTGGGATCCATACCGGGCCATCCGCCGCAACCCGGTTAACTCTGTTCTCCGCGCCGTCGGTCACGCCCGAAGGACGGCCCGCTCGTCGAATGGGGGTTCGAACACGCCGTGTTCGGTCACGAGGTAATCGACCAATTCCATCGGTGTGGGATCGAACGCCGGGTTGTACACCGGAACGTCAGCCGGGGCATTGGGCGACCCGTAGATCTCGCGGAGCTCCGTGGGATCCCGCTGCTCGATCTCGATCTCCTCGACCGTCCGGTCCTCGTCGATGGTCGCCTGGGGGGCGGCAACGACGAAGGGAATCTCGTGTCGGTCGGCCAGCACGGCCTGCTTGTAGGTCCCGATCTTGTTGAACACCGCCCCGGCATCGTCCGGCCCGCCGGACAGGACGATCCGGTCGGCCCCGACGACCACGGCATCGACCCGGCCCTCCTGCATGCAGAGCCCGCTGGCGTTATCGGGGATGAGCGTCACGTCGATGTCCCGCTCCATCAGTTCGACGGTCGTGATGCGGGAGCCCTGGTTGAGCGGCCGGGTCTCATTCGCGATGACGTCGACCGTCTTGCCTGTCCGGTCGGCGGAATACACGACTCCCAGCGCCGTCCCCCAATCCACCGTTGCGAGGGCGCCCGCGTTGCAGTGTGTCATAACCGTCGCATCGTCATCCAGAAGCGTCGCCCCGTTCTCCCCGATCCGTTTGTTCCGTTCGACGTCGTGGTCGGCGAGGTCTTTGGCGGCTGCAAGGGTGCGTCGCCTGATTCCCTCGACACTCTCTGCAGCTTTCGCGGCATCGAGCACCTCCTGGACCCCGCGTTCGAGGTTGACGGCCGTCGGGCGGGCCGAGGCCACCGCCCGGGCGCGCTCCTCGAGGTCCGTCCGGAACTCCGCCACCGTATCGGCGTCGATCCGTCGAGCCGCGAGCGCGACGCCGAACGCTCCCGCCGCCCCCAGCGCCGGGGCCCCCCGGACTCGGAGCCGTTTGATGCTCTCGATCAGCTCCGGGATCGTCGTCGCGTGATACGGGACGTATTCGGCCGGGAGCTTCGTCTGGTCCACCATGACGACGCAGTCCCGGTCGTCGTCCCATTCGATCGTTCGCATGGGTTTAACTGGGGTCAGCGTCGGGAAAAGCGTTATTCAGGTTGCCCGTAGGTCGCCAGGTCAGCCGCGACCCGCGAGAGTTCCTCCTCCGGGAGTTCGACGGGGTCACCGATCCCCGTGGCCTGGACGTAGAGCCGCGCCGTGAATTCAACGTTGTCCAGGGTTTCGAAGGCCTCGTCGAGCGTCGCCCCAGTCACGAGGAGGCCGTGGTTGGCCAGCAGGCAGGCCGTCGATCCCGCCTCCCTGAGCGTGTCGACCGCGTTGTCGGCCAGGTCAGCCGTCCCATAACTGGCGTAGTCGGCGACGGGGACCTCAGTCCCGGCGGCCGCGAGCAGGTAATGGACGGGCGGGATGGGCCGCCGCAGCACGGCCATGATAGTCGACCACGGGGAATGGGTATGGACGACGGCGTCGACGTCGAGCTCCCGGTACACCGCCGTATGCATCGGCGTCTCGCTCGACGGGGCCTTGCCCTGGCGGTGGTCGCCGTCCTCGATATCGATAACGGCGACGTCGTCGGGGGTGATGGCATCATACTGGATCCCCGTCGGGGTGACCGCGAACCGCGATCCCCGTCGGACGCTCAAGTTGCCGCTTCGACCGGGGGTTCGGACGGCCAGCTCGGCCACCGCATCCGCGACTCGGCGGCGTTCGTCGTCGAGCATACCCGAAAGGTCGTCCGTCGGACCTTGAAACTAGGTTGCGATGCGCCCCGTCAGTACGACCTGACTTTCGGCTCGTACTCCTGGAGTTCGCCCTCGAGGATGACCGGCTTGAACCAGATGGACGGGCGCCCGGCGTCCCAGGAAATGAACGTGTGTTTGAGCCACTCGTCGTCCTTCCGTTCCTGGTGCTCCGCCCGCCAGTGGGCGCCCCGGAACTCGGTCCGAACCAATGCCCCGAGCGTGATAGTTTCCGCCAGGTCGATGATATTGCGGGTCTCGATGGTGTGGATGAGATCGGTGTTGTACGTCCGGGAGGGGTCGCTCACCGAGACGTCCTGATAGGCCTCCCTGGCGTCCTGGATGTCCCGAAGCGCCTGGCGGAGGCTCTCCTCCTCGCGGAACACGTTGACGTTCTGGGTCATGGTCTGCTGGACCCGGTTACGGATGTCGGAGTGGCTAATGCCGGTCTCCCGATCGAGGAGGGCTTCGATCCGGTCACGTTCGGCCTCGACGGTTGCCTCGACGGTCTCCTGGGGGCCCAACGCCGCCGAGCCGCTCGGTGCGACCTCCGAGGCCGGGACGTCGATCGCACCCGGCGTGACGTCCGTCTCGAGCGAGCCGGGTTCGGCATCGTCCGTTCGACCCACGCTGATCAACGGTTCCCCGAGTTCCTCCCCGGCGGCCGCGAGGCCGGCGAGCTTGCCGAAGACGAACAGTTCGGGGAGAGCGTTCCCGCCAAGGCGGTTCGCCCCGTGGACCGAGACGCACGCACACTCGCCGGCGGCATAGAGTCCGTCGATACACGTG
>CAYOLR010000223.1:0-4716 GCA_964404815.1 uncultured Halobacteriales archaeon | reverse complement strand
GGCTGTAAGGGTCGGGGAAAACGTCTCCCGTCCAGGTCCACACCGGCGTTCTCGGTTTTTTCTCTATTCAATCGGATAGCACGGCGGTTCCATTCTCAGTCGGGCCAGTCGAGGATGGTCGCCCCCGGATCCCACTCGTCCGGGCCGCCGGTCGGCGGTGCGCCGATCATGATCCATGTCGATACGGTAGATCCGCCGTTCATCGCCGAGCGCGGGGTTTGCGGTGCGACTCGGGCGAGCGACCCGACCGGGAGGTCGAACGTGGAACCGTCGATCAGCAGGGCCGGCCTACCCCCCTCGATCGGAATGAACAGTTCCTCCTGCCGGCCCTCCGTGTGATAAGGTACGCGGTCACCGGGACGGAGCCGTCTGGCGTTGACTTTCATTCCGCCACAGCCGAGTTCTTCGGTGAGCCGGGCGGTGAGGATCGACGAGGTCGAGGGTTCACCGAAACCGGTCGTCGCGGTGTCGACGACTGTTGGCGGAGCCGTGGATTGGGATGCCTCCGCCCCGATGATGGCCCACGTCGTGGGCCTGGCGGCTTCCAGGTCAGCCTCGCAACCGGCCGGGAGCCGACACACAGCCCCGGACGGGACGGCAGCTTCCCAACCGTCTGAGCTCACCCTCCCGTCGCCGAAGGGGATGCACAGGCGTTCCGCCTCGTGCGGAAACTGAACCGATCCACTCCCAGACACTCGGATCACGTCGACCGTGGTATGTGTACACCCCAGGCGCTCCGTCACCGAAATCCGTGGATGATCCTCGACACCTTCCCGTTCGAACTCCTCGTCGATCGAGACGATCCCGAACTCGCTGGTCGTCATCCTCCAGTGGGCCTGTTCTCGGACCGCTCTCTTAACACTCGCCACCACTATTGTCGAAATAATTATAGGATTCGCACCGGTATCTCGAATCGGACCTGCAGGACATGACTGGTACCCTCCCCCGGTTGCGGTCGATCCTGGGGCGCACGGCGCGGTGGGCTTGGACCCGGGACGAGACGGATCGAACCGTCACGAGAGAGACGGTCATCAACACGACCTCGATGTATGCCGTGACCTTTCTCGGCATGATCGTGCTCGGGTTCGTTGTCGCCCGGGTTGGGTATACAACTGCCGGGGTCATGGTCTGGATCTTCGGGCTGGCCTATACGGCGTTCATCGGTTCGATGGAGATCGCGTGGGAACTCCTGGAGTACCTGGACGATCCCGAGTCGGGATCTGGGAGCACCGAGCAACCCGGACGGGAACTCAGCCCGGGAGTGTCGATCTCGAACGACGTCAAGTTCGGATTCATCGTGACGGTCATCGCGCTGGTGACACTGCTGACGACGATCCACCTCGCGATTCGCCTCTCTGTCTACCTTTAGGGAAACGAGCAAGCTGTTTCCCCGTGGTAATCAACGTGATTTACGTCGCTCGAACCTTTTCGACCCCGTATGGCACTCGCCGCCTCGTTCGCCTACACGGTGCACCTCGTCTTCGCCGCCCTGTTGACCGGCAGCGTCCTCTTCGGGGCCTGGGTCATCCCATCCGTCGCCGGGTCCCTCTCGGGCGGGGCGGTGGAAGTGCTCGCCACGCGCCTCCGGTGGATTTCGCGGGCGAGCGCCCTCGTGTTGTTCCTTACTGGCGGGTACATGCTCTCGGCCTTCGGTTACGTCCCCGGTGACCGGTTACTTGGATCGGTCGAGGGGTATCTCGTGTTGGCGATGATCGTCCTCTGGCTGGTGCTGATCGGCATCGTCGAGATGGCAGGCGCCCGGCTGACAACGGGTCGGGACGCGACGTCGTTGCTCTATGCGGCTGCTGTTGTTGCCGTAGTTGTCCTCCTTGACGCCGGCGCGCTTGCGGGAATGGGCGGCTAGGCCGCCGTTACGTGGGGTCGTCACTCTATCCTCGACAGGGCCATCTCCTTTGCCGTATCTGCCGTTGCCGGTTTGGCCTCGGAGACCTCGATCGAATCGACCCATTTGATGCTCTCCCAGCAGTCGGTCTCGTCGCCGCGAGGAACGAGCCGGGCTGGCCCTCCATGTTCGGGGGGAAGCGGGTCGCCGTCAAGGTCGACAGCGAGAATCGCCTCGGAGAGTCGGTCGAGGGAGAACGCACAGGCATACCCGTCGTCGATGGCGCGGACGAGCCCGAACCGACTGCGCTCGTCCGGTGCTGTCAGGGACAACAGGTTGCCTACACGGATACCCCGCCAGGTGAGCCCCTCCGCGACCCATCCCTCGACACACGAGAAGTCGTGGGTGTATTTCTCTAGGTCGAGCGACCGGATGTCGTCCACGGTGAACTGCCGAGGACGGCTGACGGTCCCGGTGATCTCGAGTGTCCACGTCTCGGGATCGACATCGGGGCCGTCACCGAACTCCCTGAGCTCGCTCATTTCGAATGAATTGGAACGCCGAGCCTGTCACTCTTGCTCCGAATATATTCGCTCGATCCCGTCAGCCGATCGAGGGGGTTCCTCGCCCAAGCCGGCGGGTAGTTCGATTCGGAACGGATGATTGGCTGCACGTCAGAAGGGTTCTCTGGAACCCGGAAAATGTGATTGCCGGAGCCCGTCACCGGGTTGCATCAAGATCATCGACTAAATACCGGATCGTGGTAATGCCGAGCGCAAGTGCGATGACGATGAACAGGTTTCCGGCGACCCAGAATTCACTTATTAGCTTCAAACCGATAAAGGCGATAATCAACCCTAAGGCGGACACACCGAACGCCTGCTCTAATTTCTGCATCGGGGGTTACAACTAACCGGGTTGCGTGTCTGGGAGGGTTATATTATCGAACGTTTGATACAATAAACAATTGACCGAATCTATAATTCGAAAATTCGATAACTCCCATTACCTCCCCGAATACGCCTAGGCACGAGGCCGATTAGGGTGACGACGGAAACCTGGACAGAACTGTGCGCTATCCGTCCGCCTCAAGTTCGGCAGCGTCGAGGGTTCCCGTAACCCGGCCGTCCAACGGACTTGGTGGCTCAGTCATCGCCCACGGCGGCGCCCGGTGCGGCCGGTCGGGCCGCGGGAACGGTGTAACTCTCGACGACGCCCTTTGCGACGAACGCCGCGGCGGCGAGCGCAAACAGGCTCGCCCCCGCGAAGGCGAGTTCGTAGCTCCAGAGGGTCGCGACCGCCCCGAGCAGGAGCGGGCCGATCACGCCACCGACGGCCTTGACCGTCGAGAGCATTCCCATGAGTTCCGACTCGCGTTCCACCGGGGCGACGTCGCCAATGAACGCGTATGATCCGGCGAAGATGGCCGAAACCGCGACCGCCCGAACGACGAAGCCGGTCCCGACGACGAGCTCGCGGACCACAAGCGAACCCGGGAGGCTAGCGCTGGCGATCACCAGCGCGAACGCGGCGCTCCCCACCATCCCATAGACGATGAACGATTTCCGGCCGCGGGCGTCCACCACCCGGCCGAAGCCGTACATAAACAGGATCTGCAGCGCCGACCCCAGGCCGAGGAGGATCCCCATCTCCGCCTCGGAGGTGCCGACGACCACGATGAGGTAGACCGGGAGAAGGCTCAACAACCCCGAAATCGTCATGTTGCGAAACCCGTGGGCCAAGTAGAGCCAGTGCAGGCCGTTGGCCGTCAGCGCCGTTCGCCCGTCGCCGATGGGGACGAGCCGGCGACGCACCTCCGACCCGAGCGTCCGCAGGGAGGGCAACGCTCGACCGTCGGCCGTGGGGTCGGCGACGAACGTGACGGCGAGCGTCGCGACGAGGCTGCCGACGGCCAACAGGACGAAAAAGTGGGTCGCCGCGAGGGCAGCCACCATGACGCCAACCAGAAAGCGGGCGGCCGTGGCGCCAAGCGACTTCGCGCTGTTGAAGTGGCCGATCGCCCGCCCGCGGTTCGTCGCACCGCCGTGTTCGCTCACGATCGTCAACAGCACCGGAAGGAAGCCCGCCGCAAAGGCCGCATAGACCGCCACCAGGCCGATCGCGACCCAGTGATCTTGCACGACGGCCAGGGCGATGAGTGCAAGCGTCGCGAGCAGCCCCGTCCCGATGAGGACCGACCGACGCCGGCGTGTGATATCGGCTATCGCGCCCCAGACCGGGGAAAACATCATGATCCCAAATGAATAGGCCGCCAGCACGGAGGCGACCGCGAAGGGCGAGGCGTCTCGCCCGACGTAGACCGCCATGCCGGTCGCGAGGAGGATGCCGATGCCCGTCCGGCTCGCGCCGGCGAAGCCGATCGTCGTGCTGTGCTTCCGTCGTGGTGTATAGATATCCGTAATTCCCATAGGGTCGAGTGACTGGCCATCGGTACCCTGGAGGACCGCGTCAGGAGGGCGCCCGAATCCACCGCAGGATGTGACTGACCGTGTCTGGTTTTGATCGGGCCCGGCACGGTATATGTCTTCTTACATACATGTCTGGGAGTGAACCACACGCATGCGACCCCGACACAGCCCCAACGGGTGGGGCAAGTCGGTCACCGCCCCTCACCGCTGGGGGCGACAAGCTCGCTGGCAGAGACGAATTCATTTGGCGAGAACGGCGACGAGCTTCGGCGTGGTTCCTGCAGCCGCTCGTGGTTTCGCTTAATCCGGTAACGAGCTCGCCGGTACCTGGGGGCTCGCTCACAGGCGATCACTCTCCAGATTTAGTGTGCCGAAAACGTGGCGACTGTAGGGACTATCTACAGTTGGCTCTAAACCTGAAGTGTCAAGCCAGGGATGGGATTT
>CAYOLR010000222.1:3503-4721 GCA_964404815.1 uncultured Halobacteriales archaeon | reverse complement strand
CGTGGAACTCGATGTCCGGCAGCTGTTCCATGTTCCGCTCGAGCTCGGCCATCATCCGCTCGGCTTCCTCGTCATCGTATGGTCGGGCGTGGTCGGCGGTGGGGATGATGTGATCGATCGTCGCGTGGGTGAGCTCGGGATACGCGACCTCGAGGTCGCGTTCCCGGAGCATCGCCAGGGCCTGCGGGCTCGTCACCTCGTGGATGAGGTGCAACCCGATGAACAGCTGATCCTGCCCGTTCGGCAGCGTTTTTACCTTGTGCTCGTCCCAGACCTTGTCGTATAATGTCCCGCTGCTCATTCTCGGTTACTCGTCGTCGGCCTCGTGTACCCGCGTCCCGTCCCAGACCCGGTTGGCATGCTGGCCGTCGTCGTCCTCCTGCGTATGGCTGACGTCGCGCATCTCGTCGGCATCCTCTTCGGCGTCACGCCGCCCCCCGTCGGCGGCGATCGCAGGCCCGCGATTGAACCAATGCCAGTCCCGCGTGTCGTAATCCGGGGTCGAATGCCGGAGGCTTTTCATGGTCGGTCGATCGTCGGTGGTACCCGTTGTCGGTTGTCCTGAATCAGTCATCGGCGCTCACACCCTCGGTTTCCTGTTCGTGTTCCTGTTCCTCCGCCCAGGCGAACAGCGCCCGGAGCCGCTCGCCCACCGTCTCGATGTCGTGGTTCCGTTCCCGCTCGTAAAGCTGGTTGTAGACCGGCCGATTGGCCTGGTTCTCATTGACCCACTCGCGGGCGAACTCGCCGGACTGGACGTCCTCGAGGACGGCTTCCATGTTGTCCCTGACGGCGTCGTCGAGGATCTCGTCACCCCGGGTCAACCCCCCGTATTCGGCGGTATCCGAGACGGAATCCCACATCTCGGCGAGCCCGCCCTCGTACATGAGGTCGACGATGAGCTTCATCTCGTTGAGGACCTCGAAGTAGGCCATCTCGGGCGAATAGCCCGCGTCCACGAGCGTCTCGTAGCCCATCTTGATCAGGCTCGTGATGCCGCCACAGAGGACGGCCTGCTCGCCGAAGAGGTCGGTCTCCGTCTCCTCGCGGAAGGTGGTTTCGACGACGCCCGCTCGGGTACACCCGATCGCCTGGGCGTACGCGAGTGCCTCGGCCTTGGCGGCGCCGGTCGCGTCCTGGTAAACCGCGAGGAGCGCGGGCGTGCCCTGTTCCCGCTCGTAGTTCCGTCGGAGGAGGTGTCCCGGCGTCTTCGGCGCG
>CAYOLR010000222.1:2479-3493 GCA_964404815.1 uncultured Halobacteriales archaeon | reverse complement strand
GTGGATGTTGAACCCGTGGGCGAACTGGAGGGTATCACCCGGCTCAACGCCGTCCTTGATCGCCTCCCACACGGCGGGTTGGACCGTGTCCGGGACGAGCATCGACACGATGTCGGCCTCGGCCGCCGCGTCGTCGGGGGTGGCCACTCGGAGGCCGGCGGCTTCCGCGTCAGCCCACGAGGACGAATCCTCCCGGAGGCCGACGATCACGTCGACCCCGCTTTCGTGGAGATTCAGCGCGTGGGCGTGGCCCTGGCTCCCGTAGCCGAGGACCGCGACGGTCTTGCTGTTGATCTGGTTGTGATCCGCGTCGCTATCGTAGTATACCGGTGTCGTAAAGTCGTCGTCCATAGTTGTCATCCAGTGATTTCGGCGCCGCGTTCGAGTGCGACCGTCCCGGCCCGGGCGATCTCCCGGATCTCGAACCGGTCGAACGTGTCGATCGCGGCTTCGATCTTCTGCTGGCTCCCCGTCAGTTCGACGGTCACCGTCTCTTCGCTCGCGTCAACCACCGTCCCGTCGTACATGTCGGCGACGGCGTTGACCGCGTCGGGCTCGTCCCCCTCGACCTTGACGAGGGCGATCTCCCGACGAATGGCGTCCGGTTCGAGTTCATCGACCGCGATCACCGGAACGAGCTTCTCGAGCTGCTTCTCGACCTGCTCGATCCCGGGATCGGGCTCCTCGACGACCAGCGTGATCCGGGCGTAATCATCGTCGAACGTGGCCCCCACGGTCAGGCTCTCGATGTTGAACTGCCGGCGTGAGAACAGCGCCGACACCTCAGCGAGCACTCCCGGTTGGTGCTTGACGAGCGCGGAAACCACCGCCCGCCGTGGCTTCGGCTCGGCTTCGACTTCCGGATCGATCCGGAACCCCTGGGAGTTCCGTCTGGCCGCCGGGTGCGGTCGGTCGCTGGGCGCGGGGCCCTTGAGTCCTTGGCTCATCGTTCCGCCTCAGATCTCCTCCAACTGGCGCTGGTTCATGGCGAACAGGCCGTTGTCGCCGCCGCTC
>CAYOLR010000222.1:0-2469 GCA_964404815.1 uncultured Halobacteriales archaeon | reverse complement strand
GGCACCATCGGGAACACGTTCTCCGCGGGGTCGATGTAGACGTCGACGACGGAAGGCCCGTCGTAGCCCAGCGCCGCCTCGACGGTCTCGGCGACCTGCTCGTAGGTCTCGATCCGAAAGCCCCGGGCCCCGAAGGCTTCGGCCAGCGTATCGAACTCGGGGATCCAGGGGTACTCCGACGCCATCCGACGCTCGCCGTAGAAGGCGTCCTGCCACTGGCGGACCATCCCGATCGCGGCGTTGTTGAGGACGAACACGGTGATGTCGAGCTCCTCCCTGACGGCCACGGAGAGCCCCTGGCCGGTCATGAGGAACGACCCGTCGCCGTCGAAACAGACGACGGATTGGCCGTCATCGGCAGCCAGCTTCGCGCCGATGGCGGCCGGCAGGCCGTAGCCCATCGTCCCCAGGCCATGCGATGACACCCAGGTCCGGGGCTCCTTGTACGTCCAATATTGCATCGCCCACATCTGGTGCTGGCCGACGCCGGTCGTGACGATGGTATCGTCGGCCGTCGCCTCGTCGACTGCCTCTACCACGAACTGGGGTTTGAGCGGCTCGTCGTCGGGCGCCTCGTAATCCATCGAGTACTCGTCCTTCCACCGCTGGCACTGCGCCCGCCAATCGGCCGCGTCGGGGGCACTCGTCATCACCTGGTCGACCTGCTCGATCACGGTCTTGGCGTCCCCGATGAGCGGGTAGTCCGCGTGGATGTTCTTCGAGATCTCGGCGGGATCGATGTCGACGTGGATGAGCTCGGCCTCCGGGGCGAACGTCTCGACACCGCCCGTCAGGCGGTCGTCGAACCGCGTCCCGATGGCGAACATGACGTCACAATGCGTGACGGCCATGTTCGCGTACCCGGTCCCGTGCATTCCCGCGATCTCCATGGCGAGTTCGTGGTCCTCCGGAAAGGCCCCGATCGCTGGCATGGTCGTGACCACGGGGATATCGTAGGTCGTGGCGAACGCCCGGAGTTCCGCAGCGGCGTTCCCCTTGATCACTCCCCCACCCGCGAGGATCACCGGCTTCTCCGCCGCTTCGATCGCCCGGGCGGCGGCCGATACCGTCTCGGGGTCGGCCTCGTCCGGCACCTCGTAGGTGTCCGGCGGCGTCGGCGCGCCCGGCTCTTTGTCGGTCTCCGTCTGGGTGACGTCCTTCGGCAGGTCGACCAGGGTGGGCCCCTGGCGGCCGCCCTCGGCCAGCGCGAACGCCTCGCCGACCGTATCCCCGACCGTGTCCGCGTCGTCGGCGAAGTAGTTCGCCTTCGTGACCGGCATCGTGACGCCGATCGTGTCGGTCTCCTGGAAGGCGTCGTTCCCGACGAACTCGGTCGGGACCTGCCCGGTCAACGCCATCAGCGGGTCGGAGTCCATGTTGGCGTCGGCGATGCCCGTCACCAGGTTGGTGGCCCCCGGGCCGGACGTGGCCATACATACCCCGGGCGACCCGGAGACGATCCCGAAGGCATCGGCGGCGTGGGCCGCGCCCTGTTCGTGGGCCATCGTCACGTGCCGGATATCGGAGTGATAGAGCGCGTCGTAAACCGGCATGATCGCACCGCCCTGGATGCCGAAGACGATCTCGACGCCGGCGTTCTCCAGGGCGGCGATCACCGACGATGCGCCGGTGGTTGGTTGGTCGTCTGTCGATTCCTCTTCGTCCCGTGAGACGGCGTGGGCTGGTTCGCTCATGGGCGATCGCTGGCTGCCGTGGGTGGCTTTCGTGTCATACGCGGTGTGCGTGAACTGGTCGACGAACGATGCGAGGTAACCGGGAACAAGGAGTGGTGGGGTAGGGGTATTACACCCCTACAATACGCACCCGCGTCTCGACAGCCACGTCGCTCGCGACCGAACGGATCGGAGCGGCAGTCGGCTGTCGCATCTGTATCGGGTGAATACGCCCGGCGTGCATTATAACGTTTTCTGCTGATGGTCACGGCGGAGACGCACGGCTCACGGGGCAAAGCGACCCGGGAAGCGGGCATCAGGCCCGCACCTCCTCCATCGTGACGCCGGCTTCCCGGGCGAACTCGATCAGTTTCTGTCGGGTGACGCGGTTCTTCTCCGCACCGTAATCCTTCACCCGGCGGGTGACCTCGAGCACCTGGTCGTCGGTCGGGTCGAAGCCCGCCTCCTCCAGGTGTTTCCTGACGTTGTGGGTACCCGTGTGCTTGCCGAGCACGAACTCGCGTGTCGCCCCGACCATTTCGGGCGTCATGACGCCGGGTTCGAACGTGTCGGCGTTCTCGATGACGCCGGCGGCGTGGATCCCGCTCTCGTGGGAGAAGGCGTTCGCCCCGACGACCGGCTTGTTGCCCGGGACCGGAATGGTACTCACGTCCTCCACGAGCTTCGACAGCTCCATGATCTGGGTGGTGTCGATCCCGGTATCGACGCCGTAGAGCGACCGCGCCGCCATGACGACCTCCTCGTAGGCGGCGTTCCCGGCCCGCTCGCCGATGCC
>CAYOLR010000221.1:0-4758 GCA_964404815.1 uncultured Halobacteriales archaeon | reverse complement strand
CGGTGGCCTTCCATTCACACTGCCACACCAAACACCTCGGGATCGATCGAGCCGGAGCAACGGTGTTGGATCGGATCCCCGGGGTCTCGGTGGACGAACCACAGGTCTCCTGCTGTGGGATGGCAGGAAGCTTCGGGTATCAAGCCGAGTACTACGACCTCTCGATGGACATCGGTGAGAACCTCTTCCAACAGATCCGGGCGTCCGGAGGTGATCCGGTGGCGACCGGGTTCTCCTGTCGGCATCAGATCGAGAACGGGATGGGATGGGAGGCCCAACATCCCGTGGAAATAGTTGAGGCGAGCCTCCGATAGTTCCTGTTTCCTCGTGCTGGAGGATGTCTTAACCGGATAGTCCCGAAATACCAAATTAAATTATAGGAATTCCCCGAGTGAAAGGGGATTATCCCCATATTCCGCGAGTTGAAGCCTCGCCAACCATGGGTACGACTGCTTGCGATTCCTGATCCACAGTCTCGTATCGCCATCGCTCTCCATTTTCGGGGTAATGACAGTGCCATCGTCGTATACAAGCTCCGTGCCGATCTCGCCACTCAGGGTTTTAATGAGGGCAATGATTCGCTGACCTCGCTGGCTGGTGTCGTCCACTGGGGAGGGTGTCGAATCCTTGCCGATAAAGACCGGTGTCAGTTCGAAATCCACTCCCTCATCTGAGAGGGTGAGGTGGGCGATCATCGTATCCCGTGTGTGCTTTGGCTGAAGGTACGTCCCGGCCGTCCATTCCGGATCAAGATGCATGCCATAGAATTGGAGATACTTTTCGAGCCCGTCCTTGGCACCGGGGTCCTTGTAATCGAAGATGAAATTCCCCAAACTGTAGAAGATGGGTTTCCCCTCGTGGATATCGACTGCCTGGAGGTTATGCGGATGAGTTCCGACGACCGCGTCGGCGCCGGCTTCGATGGCGCTGTAGGCCAAGTCGGGTTGGTACATCGCCAGGTCATAGGTGAAATGGACGCCCCAGTGGAAACACGCTATGACGAAATCGGCGTTCTGGGCGGCCCGATCGACGATTGAATTGTAGGCCCGTCGATCTTTCTCATCCGGAACAGAAACGGTTCGAGCCGGTGTCCCGGGTTGTTCGTAGACGTTCTCGAGTGACTCGTAATACGTCGATACGTGCATTGGTGAGAGGCCAGGCCGCTCGTTCGTCGCGGCGTACCCAGATCTGAGAATAGAACAAGCGTCGACAATGGCCACGGTTTTATCCTTCGCTGACAGATAAACCGGTTCACGAGCGGCATCGAGGTCCTCTCCGGTCCCGACGACATCGATGTCGTGATCCTCCAACAGATCGACGGTGTCGAACATCGCGATAGGCCCGAAGTCGAGGTTGTTGTTCCCGGCGAAGGTCACGCAGTCAATGTCACCAGCCGTGAACCCCTCAACCATGCGAGGCTCGACTTGATGATTGGGCATTTGGACATCGGGCCGCAATTCACCCTTCTCAGTCATCGCGGTCTCGAGCTGACAAATGCGTAAGTCTGCATCTCCAATCGTATCTTGGACCTTTGCGAAGGCGGTCGCTGGTTGGTCACGTCGAATATGGACATCGCCCATCAGATCGATGCGAATCTCGGTCATTCGTTCAGCCAGTCAACTTCTCCATTCAGGATAAACCTTTAGCCACCGAGAAAAATGGTCAAGTCGGCTCTACCTCCGATCCTCTATCGGCGTCCACGTCCGTCCCCTTGTCCCGACGTATCGCGACCGTGGTCTGATAAGCCGGTTGTCGTCGAGCTGCTCGAGGCAATGGGCCATCCACCCACCCGCCCGGGCGACAGCGAAAGTGGGGGTGAACAACGCCTTCGGGATCCCGACGCCGTCGAGCAGCGTCGCGGTATAATACTCCACGTTGGTTTCGAGCCGTCGCTCGGGCTTGTGCTCAGCGAGCCAGTCGACAGCCACCGCCTCGAATTCCCTGACCGTCTGGAAAAATTCTTCATCGCCATCGGCCGAATAGAACCGCTCGGCGGCCGTTTCTAGGACCGCCGCCCTGGGATCGCGGACGCGGTAGACCCGGTGGCCGAAGCCCATCAACCGCTCGCCGGACTCGAGCGTCCGCTCGATGAATCCATCGGGGTCGCCCGACTCGTGGACCTCCCGCAACATCTCCAGGACTGGACCGGGTGCGCCCCCGTGGAGCGGCCCCTTCAGCGTGCCCACGGCCGACGTGGCCGCGGAGACGAGGTCGGATTCGGTCGAGACCGTCACCCGTGCGGCAAACGTCGAGGCGTTCAGTCCGTGATCCACCACGGTATTGAGGTAGGTCTCGAGCCCTCGGACCGCCGCGGCCGAGGGTTCGCTCCCGGTGAGCATCCACAGGTAGTTCTCGGCGTGGCCGAGGTCCTCGCGGGGCTCGATCGGCTCCGAGCCCTGCCGAACCCGCCAGTAGGTCGCCACGATGGTCGGGACGACCGCGACGATCCGTCGGGCGAGTTCGTCTTCCCGGCCGTCGGCCACCCCCAGATCAGCCGCCGCAATTCCCATCCTCAGGGCGTCCATTGGGTGTTTCTCCTCGGATGCCGCCCGTTCGAGGACCGCCTCGACCTCCGGGGTGATCGACCGCCGCGCAGCGAGGGACGCCCGGAAGTCGGCGAGTTCATCCGAGGTGGGGAGTCGATCGTGCAGGAGCAGGAAAACGGTCTCCTCGAAGCTCGCGTTGATGGCGAGTTCCTCGACCGGGAACCCGGCGATCGTCAGTTTGCCGGCGTCCCCATCGATCAGACTGAGTCGCGTCTCGGCGACGGTCACCCCTTCCAGACCCGGATCGATGTCGTCAGTCATCGCTCGGCTCAGGTGTCACCTCGAACCGTCGCCGACCCGATCGTCACCTCGACGAGCGCCACATTCGGGTCGTCCGACAGGGCGGCTTCGTGGACCGGCGCCCACTTGTCGCGATCCGCCCCGAGGTATTTGGTGTAGACCTCCCAGGCCGCGTCGTTGACGATCGCCGGATCCTCGATAACTGAGGCGGTCCCACGAGCGGCGGCCATCCAGTCCATGATCCCGTCGGTATCCCGCTGGATCGAAACCGCCACGGACGGGTTCGTTCGGAGGTTCTCGAGCTTCTTCCCCCCGGTGAGGATCCGGAGGGTGCCGTCGTCGAAACCGTACCAGACCGGGGCGACGTGGGGCCGATCGTCCATGGCAGTCGCGAGGTGGGCAACGGCCCGTTTGCCGGCGATCGTCGATTCCAGGTCGCTGGAGGGCATACTCAACCTTCACGGGTAGAGCCACAAAACTGCTCGCGGAAATTCGTTTTTGTAGGCTGGCTGAACGGCGGCTGGCGACCGTCATCCGCCCTCCATGATCGTCGCCGTCAGGTCCGTTCCCGGCCGGAGCGAGAGGGAGGGAACGAAGGTCAGGTCCTGACTAACGTCCACGTCAAGGGAGACCCGCGGGACCATCGTCGCCAGCGCCATCGCGAGTTCGAGCCGGGCGAACCGCATCCCGATGCAGTGCCGCGGACCCCCGCTGAACGGGAAGTAGGCGTACTCCGGACGCTCGATGTCCCGCTCCCACCGTGACGGGTCGAAGGTCTCCGGGTCGTCCCAGAACCGACCGTCACGGTGGAGCACCCACTGGGGGAGCATCAACTGGGTACCAGCGGGGAGGTCGTACCCGCCGAGGGTGACCGATTCGAGCGTTTGCCGACCCACCGCCCACGTCGGCGGGTACAGGCGGAACGTCTCCCTGATCACCCTTCGCGTCAGTTCCAGCGCATCGAAATCGTCGCCATCGGGGGTATCACCGGCTGTCACCGTTTCCGTCTCGTCGACGATCTCGGTTCTGAGATCGGGTCGGCGGGCGAGTTCGTACCAGAGGAACGTCAGGGTGACCGCCGTCGTGTCGTGGCCGGCAAGCATCAGCCCCGTCAGGTTGTCGTGAACCTCGGCCCAGGACAGTTCGCCCCGTTCGTGGGCCTCAAAGAGGACCGAACAGACGTCGTTTCCGTTCCCGTGATGGTCGCCGAGTGCCTCGTCGATATACCGATCCAGCCGCCCGACGGCGCGATCGAACCGGCGGTCGGTCGGGGTTGGGATCCAGTCCGGCAGGAGGTGGCCGAACCGGCGGAAATCCGCCCAGTCGACCAGGGCGTCCGCCGCCTCAAGGGCGACCGCCTCATCACCTTCCATATCGATCCCGAGGAGCGTGTCCCCCAGGATCCGGACGGTGAGTAGCCGCATCTCGGTGAGAAGGTCGAACGTCTGCCCCGTCTCCCAACCCTCGACCTGCTGGGCCGTCCGTTCGGCCATCCTTTCGCCGTATGATCGGATCCCATCCCAGGTGAACGCGGGCTGCAACCCTTTCCTGAGCCGCCGCCAGCGGTCGCCCGTTGTCGCGGTGATCGCGTCGTCCTCGATCCCCTCGAACGTCTCGATCTGCCGTTGCCCGATGGTGAAGGCCTCCTGGTTCTCGACGAGGACCGCCTTGATCAACTCAGGATCGGTGACCATGTACTGCGTCTGGGTCGGGAAGTCTAACCGGACGAGATCACCGAGGTCGGCCCACCGGCGCATCGCTCCGAACGGATCCCGCGAGAACTCCAGCCCGTTCCCGAGCAGTGGGGCGCCGTTCGGGGAGGGCGGTACTGTCGCGCCGCTCATAGGTGGGCGCTCGGGGCCTCACCGCTAAAGCCTACTCCCCAGACTGTTCGGGTGGTTTATCAATAGCTTCCGACATTCTTCCCGACAAGGAGTCCCACATATCGAACGGAAACGATCCCGAGGAACCG
>CAYOLR010000220.1:0-4814 GCA_964404815.1 uncultured Halobacteriales archaeon | reverse complement strand
CGGGATCGAAGACCAGTTGGTCGGTCATATCGACGGTATGCGTCGCCCCGCCTTCCTGAGCAGTCGCGCTCCCCGCCGCGCCGGCGACGGCTGCCGCACCGGTCGCAGCGCGGAGAAAGCCCCGTCGCGACACCGATGGATCCGAACTCATTGGGCGGGGGTTCGCCGTGCCGGGTACTGAAGACTTTGGTTTGGCCGGAGGCTCGTGCGTCAAACTCGTCGGTCGATCATGAACCGCGGGAACCCCTCGAGCGTCTCGGCGGGTTCGGGTTCGAGGTCCAATCCGGCGATGGCGGCCTCGGCCTCGTCGGCGAGTTCCGTCGCCCGGTTTCGGCTGTACTCGATGCTCCCCGTGTCCTGGAGGATCTCGATGGCGTCCATGACGGCCTCGTCGGACGGTTCGTCCATTGCGAGCACCTGCTGGAGCCGTTCCGCCCGATCTTGATCGGCCGTTTCCATTGCATGGATGACGAGGAGTGTCGTTTTACCTTCCCTAATGTCGTTCCCGAACGCCTTGCCGAAATCGCCGGCCTCGCCGAGCGAGTGCTCGATATCGAGGACGTCATCGATGATCTGGAAGGCGATGCTCATGCGCTCGGTATAGGTCGCCACCGTCTGTTCGACCGCGTCGGACTGTTCCGTGACGATCGCGCTCAGCCGGCCGGTGATACGGGCCAGACAGCCGGTTTTACAGGCGCACATCTCGAGGTATTCGGCCTCGCTCACCTGGGTCCGCCGACGGTTGTGCCAGTCGATGTCCATGCCCTGACCGAGGTGCGTCCGGTTGAGCTCGTAGGTTAGCATCTCGTAGGCCTGGAGTTGCCGTTCGGCCGGGAGGTCGGCCTCGTTCCGATCGATGAGCTTGAGCGGGATGAAATACAGTGCGTTCCCCGCATTGAGGGCGACGTCCTCGCCGTAGACCTCGTGGAGCGCCGGGCCGCCGCGTCTGAGCGCCGCGTCGTCCTCGACGTCGTCCACGATGATGGTTCCGGTGTGGAGGATCTCCGGGATGCTGGCGTAGGTGAGGTACTCGTGGGGGTCGTGACCGAACGCCTCGATCAGGATCAGGAACAGCACCGACCGCCAGCGCTTGCCGCCCCGATCGAGGAGCTCCCAGACCGGGTCGGCCAACCCGGCTTGGATGGCTTCGGCGTCGTACGCGTAGGTGGGTTCGCCGAAATATGACGAGAGGTAGGCCTCGTCCACCTCGCGCGGCAGCACCCGAGCGATCGTCTCGTCGATGGCCGGGCGCCACTCATCGAGCACGTCCCGCATACCGCGAACCTCGAATCCGGGTGGAAAAAAGCTTCGCGCAACGGCAACGGCGCTTCGGGGGAAACCGAAGGCCCAAGACGGTCGTCCGGGTATCCGGCGGTATGACGGAATGGATCGGCGATACCTTCACGAGTTCGACGGGCTGGGACCACCTCGAACGGCTCGTCGATATCGGCGATCGGATGGCCGGAACGGGCGGCGAACGGGAGGCCGCCGAACGCACGTACGAGGCCCTCGAAGCTGTCGGCGTGAGGAACGTCAGCCTCGAGACCTTTCCGATCCAGGGCTGGGAACGGGACTCGAGCGCGATCCACGCCGACGATACCGAGCAGGAGTGTATCGCGCTCCCGCGGAGTCCGAGCGCCGAAGCGACCGGCGACCTCGTCGACGTCGGCTATGGCCTTCCAGAGGACTTCGAGGCTGCTGACCTCGAGGGGTCGGTCGTCATCGCCAGGAGCGACGTGCCCGACTGGTTCGACCGCTATATCCATCGCCGGGAGAAGTACTACTATGCCGTGGAAGGGGGAGCGGCGGCGTTCGTGTACCGGAACCACGTCGAAGGGTGCCTGCCCCCGACGGGCAGCGTGGGCACCGATGCCGATCCCATCGGCGAGATCCCGACGGTCGGCGTCTCGGCCGAAGTCGGTGCGAGATTGATCCGTCGGTGGGAGGGCGATCCGGTCACGGTCGCCGTCGAGGCGGCGATCGGCGATGCCACCAGCCAGAACGTCCACGGACACCTCGGCCCGGACACGGACGAACAGGTACTGGTCACGAGCCACGTGGATGCCCACGACATCGCCGAAGGGGCGATGGACAACGGGGCCGGGACCGCGATGGTCCTCGAGATCGCCAGGGCCCTCGCCGATCGCGAGGACGAACTCGACACCCGCGTTCACTTCGTAGTCTACGGGGCCGAGGAAGTGGGGCTTGTCGGCTCAGAGTACTTCGCCGGCCAGGCTGATCACGACTCGATCAAGGCCATCGTCAACAACGACGGCGTGGTCCGAGGCCGGACGCTCGAACTCACTACCCACGGATTCGACGCCTTGGACGAGGCCGCCAAAACCGTCGCCGATCGGTTCGATCACCCTGTCGAAACGGTCCCGGAACAGGGCCCACACAGCGATCACTGGCCCTTCGTCAAGTGGGGGGTCCCTGGGTACCACGTAATGAGCAAGACCGGCGACTCCGGTCGGGGCTGGGGGCATACCCAGGCCGATACCTTCGACAAGCTCGATTCCCGTGATCTCCGGGAACAGGCAGTGCTTCTGACCGAACTCGTGATCCATCTGGCGAGCCGGGACGTGGAGGTCCCCCACAAGGATCCGGCGGAGATCGCCGACGCGCTCGAGGCGGAGGATCAGGCGACGGGGATGAAGGTCATCGGTGACTGGCCGTACTAGCTTTTTGCCACCAGGGGAAGAATGAGGGGCACTGGATGATCGGCCTTGTCGGACCGGCGGCGGCGGTTGATGAACTTTCGGCGGCCGCGACGGACGTTGCGGTTACCCGGGGCGACGGATCGGCCGTTCTGGGGGCCGACCCAGACGTGATCGTCGCCGTTGGCGAGCGCGCCCTCATCGACATCGCCGGCGAGCGTCCCCGTTGTCCCGTGCTGCCTGTCGACGTCGGGCCCGGTCTCGACGCCGTCGATCTGCGGACGGCAGCCGGATCGTTGCCCCGGCTTTCGCGTGGCGAGTTCGATTCCCGCTCCCATCCGGTCCTCGGGGTCCGCCTCGGGGACGAGTTCGCCGACGTCGCGGCGTTTGACGTTATGCTCGTGACGAGTGAACCTGCGCGCATCTCCGAGTTCTCCCTCACGGCCGGCGGTCCCGTCGATCAGTTCCGTGCCGACGGCGTCGTCGCTGCCACACCAGCCGGGAGTGCGGGGTACGCCAGGACGGCCGGCGGGCCGATCGTCGGCTCGGGGACGGATCTGGTCTCAGTCGTCCCGATTGCCGCGTTTACCACGCGTCCCGGCCGGTGGGTCCTCGACCCGCCGATCAGCATCGGGATCGAACGGAACGAGGGAGAGATTTCGCTGCTACTCGACGACCGGATCCACGGAACGATCCCGAACGACCGCCCGGTCAATATCGCGGTGGAGGGGCGGTTCGAGACCGTCGCCATCGACGGATAGGATTGGAAAAACTCTAATGTACCTCGCGTGGAGGATACCACATGGTCGAACCGGCCTTGTTCGGACCCCTTGACGGTCTCCTCGCTCCCGTCATCGAGTACGTCTTGCTCGTACTCGTCCTCGCGAACCTGGGGACCCGACTCGTCGCCCACAAAACCCACGTCCGTCAGGCGGACTCGGGGGCCGAGGCCATCTCCCGACACACGCTTCACGAAGCCTCGAACGTCGTTCTGGTGCTGGGCTCGTTCTACTACCTCACCGTTCACCATCACTCCGGTCTCGTGCTGTCCGTCCTCGTCATCGGGATGGTCATCGCGGATTTCTTCGAGTTCGAGGCTAGGAAGGTCGAGGCACGTGAGGACCGCTCGCTCGACACGCCGAAGGGTGCGATCTTCGCATCAGTGATTGTGGCGGTTTATACCCTGTACGTCAGCCTGTTCTTCGTCATCGCCCCGGTCTGGAACGCGATCGTCTGACCGGTCGGGAGCCGCAATTAGGGACGGAAGTTTCCTCGGAAAAACCGGAAGATAAGCCGGCGGTTACTCGTTCTCTTCCACGGTCGTTCCGCGCATCTGTTTGACGGCGGGGATCAGCACCCAGAAGGTCAGGGCGCCGAGGATCGCGAACCAGAACATCGCCTCACGCGTCACGAGGGCGACCTGACTCAGGAAATCGGGGTTCTCGATCGCCAGGCCGCCGATGAGCTGCGTCTCCTCGAAGCCGGGCGTCGTGTACCAGCCCGACAGGGTCATCCAACCGAGCCCCCCAGCCGTGAGGATGGCGAGGCCCTTAGCGAACTCGTCAGCCATCGTCGGCGGCTTCGTCCTCCCCGTCCTTATCCGTTCCCATTCCGGGTGCGCGGAACCGCGACGAGAAGGCGTACACGAGGCCCCCGAGCGCGATCAGGCCGAGCCCGAATATCGCCAACGGCGCGTCGACCTCCGTGATCGGGGCGCGGGCCCGTCGCGTGGCCGCATCGAGGACGATGAAGCCGGCCACGACGCTCAGGATGGCGATCAACGTGGAGAACACGGCCACCCGTTTGTAGAGCGACAGCGGAATGACGACGTCGCGACGGCCCTCGTCGTCGACCATTCCCCTATTTCGGGGGCCGAAGCCGATAGTACCGACGGTTGAGGTCGTACATGTAGCCCTCGCGCATCGCCTTCAGGACCGCGTAGGTGATCGCGGCGCCGACCGGCGGGATGAGGAACGTCAGATCGAAGATCAGGTGTGAGTCCATCGGCATGAGGTTCTTGATCGAGAGGATGCTGATCGTGAACGCAAAGAGGACCCCGGCCATGCCGATGGCCGACCAGAACGGCTGTTCGACGGGCCGGCGGGCGCTCCCCTTGTTGAGGAAGGGCACGATGGCGATGGCGCCCACCACGACGAC
>CAYOLR010000219.1:0-4817 GCA_964404815.1 uncultured Halobacteriales archaeon | reverse complement strand
GACGTTCCAGAGTTTCGAGGCGGCAAACCCGAGCGAATCGAGGTCGGCACGTACCCGGCGCTGGTTGCGGATAGCAGCGACGTGAGGACGTGTGACCGTCCGATTCACTATACGGAGCCTGAGATAGACGATCGAATAAACGGGCGTCAGGCGTCGTGTAAGTGACTAGCCGACCCGCCATCGTCGTGGAACGGGCTTTGGAGCGGGCGCGATTCACGCCCGCCGTGAACGGCGGAACTCTCTTGTTATACAAGGAAGGCCTCCCCTAAACGGTTATCTGTCGGTCACGCATACCTGTCAGTATGGCAGATTGGCAGCAGGCCGAGCGCGACTACGAGGACGAGGTGATCGGCCATACGACGATTCCGCGGCTGTTCGCCGACAGCGCGGCGCGCCACGCCAACCGGACCGCCCAGGTCTACAAGGGCGGTATCTACGACGGCACCCTCACTCCGGAGGTAATCCCGGACGTTCCGGCCGGCGAATGGGGCAAGCTCTCCTACTCGGAGATGCACAACGTTGTCAAACGGCTGGCCGCCGGCTTCCGCGAGCTCGGTGTCGACCCCGGCGAGCGTGTCGGCATCTTTGCCAACACCCGGATGGAGTGGGCGCAGTCTGACTTCGCCCTCTTGGCGGCCGGCGGCGTCGTCACGACGGTGTATTCCGGGTCGTCGCCGGGCCAGGTGGAATACCTCCTGGGTGATTCGGGGGCTTCTGGCGTCGTCGTCGAGAACGACGAGCTCCTCGAGAAACTGCTCGTGGTCGAGGACGAGCTGGCCCTCGAGTTCATCGTTGCCATCGACGAGGTCGAGGCCGACCGCGACGACATCTACACCCTCGCCGAGGTGCATTCGCTCGGCGTCGACCACTTCGACGCCAAGGCCTACGAGCGGTGGCTCGACGAGCCTGACCTCGACGACCTCGCAAGCCTCATCTACACGAGCGGGACCACGGGCAAACCGAAGGGCGTCCAGCTCACCCACTGGAACTTCCGGTCGAATATCAACCAGGTCCGAAAGCGGTTCGGCCCCCGCCCCGACCGCGATCCCGATCTGCCGTCGCTGACGGCCGACTCCCGCGTCGTCTCCTTTCTCCCCCTCGCCCACGTGTTCGAGCGGCTCTCGGGGCACTTCCTTATGTTCGCTAGTGGCGCAACCGTGGCTTACGCCGAGAGCCCGGACACGCTCGCCGACGACTTCGAGGCCATCAAACCCACCTCGGGGACGAGCGTCCCCCGGGTCTACGAACGGATCTACAAGGCCATCCGCGAGCAGGCGGCCGAGTCGCCGATTCGCGAGCGGATCTTCGAGTGGGCGATGGACGTCGGGCTGCGCGCGGCCGAGACGGACGACCCCGGCCCGCTGCTCCGGCTGCAGCGCTCGATCGCCGACAGGCTGGTCTACTCGAAAGTCCGTGATGGCCTCGGAGGGAACATCGAGTTCCTCATCAGCGGCGGCGGGAGCCTCTCGCCCGACCTCTGTAACCTGTATTTCGTGATGGGCTTGCCCATCTACGAGGGCTACGGCCTCACGGAGACGTCACCCGTCGTCACGGCCAACCCGCCGGAGGCGCCGAAGATCGGCTCGATCGGCCCCCCGGTAGCCGACATGGAAGTGCGGCTGGACGACGAGGTGGGCCAAGAGATCGCCGAGGCGGACGAGCAGGTGGGCGAGCTCCTCCTCAAGGGCCCCAATGTGACACAGGGCTACTGGAACAAGCCCGGGGCGACCGAGCGCGCCTTCACCGACGACGGCTGGTTCCGGACGGGCGACATCGTGGAGCGCGGCGAGGACGGCTACCTGACGTTCCGCGAGCGGGCCAAGGAGCTGCTCGTGCTCTCGACCGGGAAGAACGTCGCGCCCGGCCCCATCGAGGACGCCTTCGCGCCGAGCGACGTGGTCGAGCAGATTATCGTGATCGGCGACGGCGAGAAGTTCGTCGCGGCGCTGATCGTCCCCGAGCTTGAGGCCATCCGCGAGTGGGGCGAGCGCGAAGGACACGACCTGCCGCTCGCCGCCGCGGATCTCGTCAACGACGACCGGGTGCGGGCACGCATTCAGGACGCGGTCGACGAGGTCAACGAGCGCTTCGAGTCACACGAGACGATCAAGGACTTCCGGCTCGTCCCCGAACCCTTCACGGAGGAGAACAACATGCTCACCCCGTCGATGAAGAAGCGCCGCCGGAACATCCTCGAGCACTACGAGGAACAGATCGAGTCCATTTACGCGGAGGATTGACGGCCTTTATTCCCCTCGCCGTCGTCCGGGTCAATAGAGGATGAACCGTGGCTACCGGTGACCTGATCGTCCTCGTCGCTGGCGTCATTGCCATCGGCGTCATCGCCCAGGTGCTCGCCGACCGGTTCCAGATCCCCAGTGTCGTGTTTCTGATCGCGGCCGGTATCGCTCTCGGCCCGGAAGGCGGTCCGCCCGGCCGCCTTTGGCGACGCACTGACCACCATCGTCGGCCTCTCGGTCGCGATCATCGTCTTCGAGGGTGCCTTCCACATCAAGGTCGACCAGCTCCGGGAGGCGCCCGCGGCTACCCTCCGTCTGGTGACGTTGGGGGCGACCATCGGCTTCCTCGGGACCGCCGTCGCAGTCCACTTCATCATCGGCGTGGAATGGGGTCTCTCGCTACTCATCGGGGCGCTGCTGGTGGCGACCGGCCCGACCGTCATTGTCCCCATTCTCGAAGTCGTGCCCGTCCGTGACCGGGTGGGGACCGCCCTCGAGACCGAGGGGATCGTCAACGACGTCACCGCCGCGATCGTCGCGGTCGTCGTCTTCGAGGCGGTGCTGTTCGACGTGGCCGGGCCCGCCGAACTTGTCAGGCTCTTCGCCAGTCGGCTCGGGACGGGCGTGCTGGTCGGGCTGGCTGTCGCCGCGGTCATCAACTACGGGCTCAAGCACGTCGATCTTTCGCCGGCCAATGCGCCCCAGTACTCGCGGCTGCTCGTGCTCGCGGGCGCGCTCGTGGCCTTCGCAGGCGCTGACTTTCTCGCCTCGGAAGCCGGCATCGCCGCCGCGGCCACCGCGGGCGTCATCCTGGGGAACGTCGACCTGCCCTACGAGGAGGACATTTCGGAGTTCAAGGGCGATATCACGCTGGTCGTGCTCTCGTTCGTGTTCATCGCGCTGGCGGCCCTCCTCGAATTCGGCAGCCTCCTCGCCATCGGGGTCGCCGGACTGGCGGTCGTTGTCGCCGTCGCGCTCGTCGTTCGGCCGCTGTCGGTGTTCGTCTCACTAGGGGGCGCCCAGTTCACGACCGGGGAGAAGGTCTTCATGAGTTCGGTGGCCCCCCGGGGGATCATCCCGGCGTCGGTCGCGACGCTGTTCGCCATCCAGCTCCGGGGCGCCGGGCAGGGCGGGGCAGCCGACATCCTCGTCGGGACGGTCTTCCTCGTCATCCTGGCCACGGTCGTTATCGAGGGCGGCTTGGCCCGACAGATCGCGGAATTTCTTGATGTGATACCAATGCGAGTCATCATCGTAGGGGGCGGAAAGGTGGGCCGGTCGCTCGCCGAACGCCTCGTCGACCGCGGCGAGAACGTCGTCATCATCGATGTCGAGCAGGAACAGGTACAGATCGCCCGTGACCAGGGATTCACCGTCCGTCACGGGGACGGAACGGACACGGAGGAGCTGCGCGGTGCCGGGGCCGAGAACGCGAAGATCGTGGTTGCGGCGACTGGCGATGACGACGTCAACCTGCTGGTCGCCCAGCTTTCGCGATCGACCTTCGGGATCGAGCAGGTCATCGCACGGGTCATCAACCCCGACAACGTCGAGGCCTTCGAACAGCTCGGCGTGCGGGCGATCTCGGGGTCACAGGCGACGGCGTGGGCCATCGACAACGCCATCGAGCGGCCGGCACTGTCGGCGTGGATGACCGAGCTCGGCCGGTCGGGTGACGTCCAGGAGATCGAGGTGACGGCCGAGGACTTGATCGGGAAGACCATCGGCGAGCTCGACGAGGGCCTCCCGTCGGGGTGTCTGATCGCGATGGTCAGCCGAGACGGGCAGAATCAGGTCCCCGATCAGGACTTCACCATCCAGCAGGGCGATCACATCACGTTCCTTGGGCGGAAGGAGGCGGTGCGGGAGGCGATCGAGCGCTGTCACCCCCACGCGTGATCAGGGTCTGTCGAACGTGATCGCCCCGCCCTGGCCGAACCCGACGCAGAGCGTTGCGAGCCCGCGGTCAGCGTCGCGCTTGATCATCTCGTGGATCAGCGTCACCGGGAGCCGGGCGCCGCTCGCGCCGAGCGGGTGGCCGATGGCGATCGCGCCCCCATTGACGTTCAGCTTCTCGTCGGGGATGCCGAGCTCCTGTTGGGAGTAATAACACTGGCTGGCGAACGCCTCGTTGATCTCGACGAGGTTGAAATCGTCGATCGAATCGCCCGTGCGTTCGAGCAGTCCCCTGGTGGCCGGCACCGGCCCGATACCCATGATCGTGGGGTCGACCCCCACAACGTTGTTGTCGCCGACGTAGGCCAGGATCGGGAGGTCGTGGCCCTTCGCGAACGCCTCCGAGGTGACGAGCGTTGCCGCCGCCCCGTCGGAGATCTGGGAGGCGTTACCGGGCGTGACCGTCCCGTCGCTTTTGAACACGGTCGGCAGGCCGGCGAGCGTTTCGAGGTCCGTATCCGGGCGGATGCCTTCGTCCTCGGTGACCAAGCCGTCCGCGGTTTCGATCGGGATGATCTCGTCGTCGAACCGACCCGCCTCGGTCGCCTCGGCGGCCCGTTGCTGGCTCCGGAGGGCGAACGCGTCCTGTTGTTCGCGTGAGACGTCGAACTCCTCGGCGAC
>CAYOLR010000218.1:0-4834 GCA_964404815.1 uncultured Halobacteriales archaeon | reverse complement strand
GCCCCGATCGGCAAGGTCGGCAAACCGGTCCTCGGACAACCCGATCTCGTCGAGATAGACCGTTTCGTTGTGGGCCCCGTGGGCCGGGCCGAGGTGATCGATCGAACCGCCCGTCCGGGACAACTTGGGAACGACGTTCTGGGTCATCAACGTCTCGCCGTTCCGCTGAATCTCCGTGACGGCGTCGCGCGCCCGGTACTGCTCGTCCTGAAGGATATCCGCCGCATCGTACACCGGCCCCACGATCGCATCGGCCGCCTCCATCGTCTCGATCACGGTTTCAGTCGACCGCTTCCGCGTCCAGTCCTCGATGACCTCGTCGAGGCGGTCGACATTCTCGAGCCGGGCCTCGTTCGTCTCGAATCGCGGATCGTCGATAAGATCCGGCCGATCGATCGCCCGTGCGACGTTCTCGAAGATCCGTTGGGAGGAGGCCGACAGGGCGACGTACCCGTCGGCGGTCGGATACATGTTCCGCGGTGCGGAGTTCGGCGACCGGTTTCCCGTGCGTTCACGGCGGTGGCCCAAGGCGTCGTACGCCTCCACGTGAGAGACGAACAGCCGGAACAAGGGTTCGAACAGCGAGATGTCGATGACCTGGCCCTCTCCGCTCCCGGCGACATCGCGCTCGTACACCGCGAACATGGTCGCCATCACTGCGAACTGAGCGGCCGTCATGTCCGCCAGCGGAATCGGGGGCAGCAGGGGCTCCCGGTCGGGAAACCCGTTCATGTGGGCCCAGCCGGAGATCGCCTCCGCGATCGACCCGAACCCGGGTTGCTGTGACCGAGGACCGGTCTGGCCGTACCCGGAGATCCGCGTCATGATCACGCCCGGGTTTCGGTCGCGAAACCGTTCGTACCCCAGGTCCCATCGCTCCAGGGTCCCGGGTCTGAAGTTCTCGACGACAACGTCGACGTCGGCCGCGAGTTCGAGCGCGAGCTCCTGGCCTGCCTCGGTACTCAAGTCGAGGGTAATGCAGCGTTTGTTTCGTCCGATCGTCGACCACCAGAACGATTCGCCCTCGTGGATCGGCTCCCACTCACGGATCGGGTTCGGTTGTGACGGATGCTCGACCGAAACGATATCGGCCCCGAAGTCCGCCATGAGGTTCGTCGCAAAGGGTCCGCTGATCATCGTCGAGAGGTCGAGGACGGTCAGCCCCATCAACGGTCCGGCCATGACGTACCCTCCCCGAAAACGGACTTGAGCCTTGTCTTCTACCGGGACCGGTTATCACCTCGGAGAATTGGCACAAAAGGTTTGTTACTCGTTACCCAAAGACAGGCGATATGCGGATCCCCGCCTGGCTGTCCGACCGATTCGACTTCGCGAGCGGCCTCGACCTCGGGCTGCTTGGGATCCTCGTCGCAGGGGTCGGGCTGTACGTCGGGAACGTCACCGAGTTCGGCGCCCAGGCGCCGCACCTCCTCCGGTTCTTCGACTACCCCAGTCCCGATGACCTCCCGGCGCTAGCCACGACGCCCCAGGATTCCGCCCTGCTCCTCATGCTGGATGAAGGGTCGAAGGCGAGCCAAGTCACGGCCGTCGAACAGAGCCTCGTGATCCCCGAACTCGCGCCGCCACTGATCGTCGGGATCGGTCTCGTAATCGCGGTGTTGGGCCCGACCTGGTACTGGCTCGGCAAGCCCGCCTTCTTCCGATCGGTGACGATTACCGACGAGCACTGACTCAGCCGACGAAAGCGTCGAATCCCTTTGCGATTTCGTGGACCGTTTCGAATTCCTCGTCACTGTACGCGATGAACCGCACATCGTCGAGGGTGTCGGGGTCGTGGTCAGCGAGCTCCTCACAGATCACCCGTGCCCCGTCCTCGAGGTCGAATCCCGCGACGCCACAGCCTAAAGCCGGGAGTACGAGCGAGCGACACCCGAGCTCGTCGGCTTTCGTCAAAGTGTTCCGGGTGGCCGTCCGGATGCTTTCCTCCGTCGCCTGTCCGTCCCCGTAGTGCGGCATCGCAGCCGCGTGGATCACGTACGACGCATCGAGGTCGTACGCGTCCGTCACGGCTACTTCGCCCAGCTCGATCGGTCCTTTGGAGACGGCCTCCTCGTTGATACCCGACCCTGCCTTCCGACGGAGTGCCCCGGCGACGCCGGAGCCCATCTGGAGGCTCGTCCCCGCGGCGTTGACCAGCGCGTCGGCCGACTGGGCCGCGATATCGCCCTGAAAGACCGTGAAATCCATGGCCGATGGTACGAATGCATTGCAGAAAAACGTGGCTCAGGGCCCGGCCGACTCGATGTACTCCAGTGCTTCCTCCGGTGTGTCGACGACCACGATACCCTCCAGGTCGAACGTCTCCAGGCCGGCCACTGGCTTGTCGTGGATCCGGGCGTGGCCGATTTCGGACAACGTGCCCGCGGCGCCATCGATCGCAATCACCGCGTCACCGTTGAGGGGAACCAGGGCGTTCCTGGCATCGCCCAGTCCAGTCGCGATCGCCGTCTCGACGTGTGGGTTCGCCTCCCCAGGATCGGTCCCCGGGAGGATCCCAATGGTCTCGCCCTCCGCCGCTTGAGCCCCGCGACAGGCGGCCGCCATAACCCCGCCAAGGCCGCCACAGACCAGTATATGCCCGCGGCTGGCGACCTCGCGACCGACGGCCTCGGCGAGGCTTGCGAGGTCCTCGTCGACCTCGCTCCCGCCGATCACGCTGATCCGCATTATCCACCCTCCTCCGGATACCGCTCGGCCAGGAGTTCCGCCGTCGACTCGACGGCTTCGACCGTTTCGTGCCCCTCCGGCGGATAGCCGATCGCGATCAGCTTACAGGGGGTTTCGAATGGATTGTGAATCAGCTGCGCCGTGCCGGGATGGAACACGACCATTTCGTCCGCGGCGAGGTCGAAGGCCTCGTCCACCAGCTCGACACGACACCGGCCTTCGATCACGTAAAAGAACTCCTCCTGATCCGTGTGGTAATGGAGCCCACTCTGGGCCATGGGTTCGCCGGGATCCAGGACGGCCACGTTGAAGTGATAGCCCTCGATTCCGAGCTGTTTTGAAATCTCCCATCGTCGCGACGGTTTCTCCGGATTGGTATCGAGGGCCTCGAGTCGCGCGCGTTCGTAACCCGTGTTCATGGGGTAGGGTTCCGGGAACCCGGGCAAGAAAGTTTACCCACGTTTTGGGACCCTGAGGATTTTGGTTATGCCATCCCGACGTCTCGTATGGACTTCGAAGTAACCGATATCGACCACGTCGCCCTCCGTGTTTCCGATATCGACGAGGCGCTCGGGTTCTATCACGGCGTTCTCGGGCTGCCGATCCGGGATCGTGATAAGTTCGAAGCGGGCGACCTCCCATTCGTCGCGGTCGTTGCTGGTGGTCGGCACCTCCATCTCTTTCCGACGGAGGATCCGATCGAACCGGGGAACGATCACGTCTGCCTGTTACTTCGGTGTAACGACGTGGACACCCGGGCCGCGATGGACTCGCTGCTCACCGACCTCGATGAGGCCGGCGTCGAGGTCGAACCTGACGAGCCGGTCGAACGGTTGGGCGCCTACGGTCGGGACTGGGCGGCCTACGTCCGTGATCCCGACGGCCGGATCGTCGAGTTGAAACTTCACTGAGGGCCGCTCGCCGTTACGTAGATTCCACCGAGGACCACGAGGCCCCCGACGAGCGTCGGGAGACCGGGGATCTCCGCCAAGAGCCAGGCGGCGAGGATCGCGCTGCCGACCGGCTCGCCCAACAGGGAAACGCTCACCACGCTCGACTCGATGTGCTTGAGCGACCAGTTGATCACGGTATGGCCGAACACGCCAGGGCCGATGGCCATCCCGAGAAACAGGAGCCATTCCCGGGGCGGATAGGCCGTCAGGGCGACGGTGATCCCATCGGCGATCGTGACCACGAGGAGGGTGACCGCACAGACCGAGTACACCACGATCACGTACGGGATGAGGTCGATCCGTTGGCGCAATGAGCGGCCGGCGAGGACGTAGATTGCGGCCATAACGGCCCCGATGACGGCCAGGGTGTTCCCGAGGACCGGCCGAGGTCCGGTGAGTGCCGATCCGGGGAGCGTCATGACGGCCATTCCCCCGAGCGCGATGACGATCCCCACAACGGTCCGCCGGTCGATCCGTTCGTCGAGGAACGCGGCCGCGCCCACCGCGACGAAGATCGGCTGGGACTGGACCAACGTCACCGACGCCGCCACGCTCGTCCAGTCCAAGCTTTCGAACCAGGCCGCGAAGTGGACCGCCAGGGCCATCCCGATGACACCGCTCGTCAGCAGGTCCCGGGGGGTCAATCTCCCGAACGACTGCCGATAGCGCCCGACCGCGAGCGGGGTGAGTAACAATGTCGTAAAGAGCACCCGATAGAAGGCCTTCACCAGGTTCGGCGCCTCGCTCCATCGAACCAGAATGGCGCTGGTACTGACCGCGACGATCGCCACTGCGAGGGCGGCCAGCGGGGGCGTCCGTGCCTGGAGCCAGTCGATCGGGTCCACGTCGGGCCTACCGATGGGCCGGTGCTTACCGGTTGTGGAAGCGGATACCCGCCTCAAGGCATCGAATTCGTTGCATGCCTCTCCCATCCCGGTCGAAACGCTGTTGAGCCGACTTCCGCAGGAATAACACCGCGCTCAGGCCGGCGGATCCCCCCAGATGACGTCCCGAACGCCCGAGGCCTCGTGGGGCGGATAATGGCCGGTCTTCCGGCTGCGGCCTACTAGGCGTCCTCGGGTGTGTCGAAGTCGTGGAAGTGTTCGCCCTTCTCCTTGGATAGAATGTTGAGCGCGGCGGCCGCCCCCTCGACGGCGGAGATGATCGCCTGCCACTCCTCCGACCCGACCATC
>CAYOLR010000217.1:0-4897 GCA_964404815.1 uncultured Halobacteriales archaeon | reverse complement strand
GCCAACGAGCGTCGGAACCGGATTTCCGCCGGAGTACTGCTCGATCCCCGGGATGATGAGGCTCGTGAAGGCGGCGGCGAGCATGACCCCCGCGGCGAATCCGAGCGCGGTGTCCAGGGCCTTGTCAGAGGGGTTCCGCCAGACGAGGACCAGTGACGCCCCGAACAGGTTGAAGGCCGCGATGATCACCCCGCCGACCAGTCCTTGAATAACGGGGTTTTCGCCGACGACCTGGACGAAGAGATCGGTCACGCCGGTCATGCTAATCGAACCTCCCGACTTCAAGGATATCGTCCCCGTGGACGCCCCCTCGGTCGACGGCCATTCCCAGCCGGTCAACCAGCGTCTCGAGTCCGGGCCGGGTCCGCATGGGCCGGTATGCAATTTGCGTCGGTATGGGTGTTATGGCACGGTTTCGTTGGTAAGGAATCGGCGTCGGGATTCTCCGATCACCCGGAATGCTGTCGTTCGCTGGTCGGTCAGTCGTGCGATTCTCGCATCCGGATCACGTGCTGAGGGGTAACTTACGCGATTGGTCTCTCCAGGATCTATCCTGGATCAAGCGTAGCGTTCAATGAAATTCCTCGGAGCCTGCGTCGTATTCGATATCGACTCCCCACTCTCGCAACGAGAAATAGCGTCGCTGTATCGATCGTATACTCGTCAAAGCTTAAGCTCCGCAATTATCCGCCAAATATGGCTACTGGGGCCGGAGACAGATTACAGAAGTTATCAGCCGAACATCTGCCGCATCATGGGGTGCATCTCCATGAGCTGCTCCTCGGCGATCTCCTCATAGATCTTGTAGGTGATGCTCACGGTGAGCAGCAACCCCGTCCCGGAGACGGCCCCGATGGTGCCGAGCATGTTGGCGAGCACCGCCAACAGCCCGACGAGGGCGCCACCGATGATCGTGACGGGCGGTATGTACCGCTCCATCACCTTCTCGATGACGCCGACGTTCCGGCGAAAGCCCGGAATCTGCATCCCGGAGTTCTGGATCTGCCGAGCTGTCGCTTCCGGCCCCATATCCGTCGTCTCGACCCAGAAGATGGCGAAGATGGCCCCGCCGATGATCATGAACGTCAGGTCGACCGACACCCGGAGCATGATCTGCCAGGGCTCGACGGTCCCCTGGACCTGGGCGAGCCACCACATCCAATCGGTCGGCTGTTGGATGGGATTCGTATAGTAGAACAACCCGCCAACCGGCTGACCGTTGGCGTTGTACACCCCGAGCCAGTCGGGCATGTCCTGGAGCTGTGCGGCGAGGATCCGGCCGAGGAACTGAATGTTGGCCTGGAGCGCTCGGACCAGGATCATGGGCAGGACGCTGGCGTAGATGAGCTTCACCGGGAACCGCCCCCGGGCGCCCTTGACGCGGGCGTGGCTGAGCGGGATCTCCACCCGCACGGACTCGGCGTAGACGACGATCGCGAAGATCAGGACCGTGGTGAACAGCGCCAGCAGTGCGCCTTGGCCGAACACGAGCTCCTGGAGCCCGCCGGAGAACAGCGGCGGCACTTCGATCGAGCCGGTGGCCATGCCGATCCAGGTCGGGATGAGGCCCGGGGGCCGTTGCGGGTTCCCCCAGTAGAACATACCGCCGATGAGGCGTTGGCTCACACCGGCGATGATGAACAGCCCGATCCCGGAGCCGACGCCCCACTTGGACACGATCTCGTCCATGTACAGGATGAGGATGCCACCGACGAAGATTTGGGCGAACAGCAGCCACTTGACGCCGCCGGCGCCGATGCCAAGCTGGGCCCCGAGTTGCGGGTCTGCCGGCAGGAACCCGCCGGCGAACACCATCGGGAACCCGGTCAGAACGACCATAACGACGACGAGTACCTTCTGCAGCCCCTGATAGAGCACCTGGTCACGCGGCTCGTTGGTGTCCAACCCGAGCAGGTCGGCACCGCCCAACAGCTGGAGGACAATACTCGCGGTGACGATCGGGCCGATCCCGAGCTGGAGGACCGATCCCTGGGCGCCGGCCAGGATCGACCGGAACTGGCCGAAGATGTCCTGGGCGTTGCCCCCGAGCCCGTAGAGCGTGACGTTCGTCAGGAAGAAATACACGACGAGGACGCCGGCGGTCCACGCGAGCTTCCGCCTGAAGGGGACGTGCCCCTCCGGGCGACTGACCGTCGGCATCCGGGTTAACAACGGTTCGGCCGTCCGCTTCCAGCCCATGGGTCAGTCCTCGGAGTTGTCGTCCTTGGCTTCTTCGGCTTCCTCGGCGCGGGTCTGTCCGCGATCCGAGAGGACGGCGTCGCCGCCCTCCGCCTCGATCGTGGCGGCCGCCGCGTCGGTGAAGTCGTCGGCGACGACCTCGAGCTGGTGGCGGACCTGGCCGCTGCCGAGTACCTTCACGACGTCGGCTGCGTGGCCGTCCTCGACCACGTCGCGGGCGTCGATCCGGTACCCGTACTCGGTCTCCTCGGCGACGCCAGAGGCCGCCAGGAACGGCGCTTCCTCGTCGAGCGTCTGGAGGTCGACCTCCACGACGTCCTCCTGGAGCTCGGGCGGCCGGGTAAATCCGGTCTTCCCGAGCGGGGATTTGCCGTGGAACTCGTGTTTCCGCCGGCCGGCCTCGCCGCGCCCGCCGCGGTTCCCCGCCCCTCGGCGGTTCTTCTGTGTCCCGCCACCGTGGGTTCGCGTCCCGCGCTGTCGGCGTTTCTTGTCGGTCATGGTTAGCGCATCGCCTCCAGGAGCGCGTCGATCTCCTCGGTCGTGTGCCGGCCGAGTTCGCCGCTTTCCTTCGTGGGGTGTTTCAACCCGTCATGGCCGCCCCGCGGGGGGTGCAGCCGGAGGGTGGGGGAGAGGCCCTGCTCCTTGAGCGTGGTCTCCTCGGCGAGCAGCGCGCCGGCCAGGTCGTCGATGTCCTCGTAGTCCGTGTGCTCGGCCACCCACTCGTCGGTGATCTCGTGATCGCCCTCGAGGGGCTCGGCCCGCCGGGCGAGCAGCTTCGCGAGCATGCCACGGCTGGGCTCGCCGTAGGCCACGACGTCGTTCACCTTCGTCACCATCCCGCGGTAGGTGTCGGTTTCCGGGATGAGCGTGCAGTGGTTCACCCGGCTGAGGTTGAGCATGTCCAGGGTGTCCCGGACGGCCGGCCCCGTGTTCACCTCGCCGCGGAGCTGCACGATGGCTTGCATCACGATCGCGCCTCCTCCCGGCGGCGGCCGCGGGTGCCACGGGACTGCGAGGAGTTCCGCAGCGCGTTAAACGTCGCCTTCGCGAGGTTCATCGTCGTACGGGTGTTGCCGTGGGACTTGGTCCAGGCGTCCTCGATACCCGCCAGCTCGAGGATCTTCCGGACGTTCTCGGCGGCCGCCAGCCCCAGCCCGCTCGGGGCCGGGATCAGCTCGACCGTTACGCTCCCCGCCTTGCCCTTCGTGCGGCGGGTGAGCGAATGCGGCTCGTCGGAGCGGTCCTCCCAGGAGCCGCTGCCGCGGGGCACGTCGATGATGTTCAGCTTGGCCACCTCGATGGCCTTCTGGATCGCGGCGCCGACCTGGTCCTCGCGGCCTTCGGCGTACCCGACGAAGCCATCACGGTTGCCGATCGCGACCACACACCGGAACTTGACCCGGCGCCCGGAGTCGGTCATCCGCTGGACCATATTGATGTCGAGCACCTCGTCCTCGATGTTCGGGAGGAGCTGGTCGACGATCTCCGGTTCCTTCAGCGGGAGGCCGGAGGCGAGCGCCTCCGACATGTCGGTGATGTCGCCGTCGCGGACCTGCCGGCCGAGCCGCGTCTTGGGCTCCCAGCCGTCGGCCTCGCTCATGCTTCCTCCCCGAGGCGCTCGCGCACCTCATCGAAGTGGTCGGGCAGCGTCGTCGCGTCGAAATCGCCGGTATAGAGGCCGTCCTCCATCTCGGCGTACTCGGCGATATGCTCGCCGCGGGTGCGCTCCCAGTCGGCGAAGACCGCCTCGTTGTGCGGGGAGTCGAGCCCGGCGTCGATCGCCCCCTCTTGGATGGCGAACACCTTCGCGCCGGGCGTAGCCGAGTTGAGGCCGATGTCGAGGACGGCTTCCTCGACCCCCGCCTCGACGGCCCGCAGCCCGCCGAGGTAACCGGTGAGGTAGGCCGCCGGCAGGTTGCCGGTCGGCGCCTCCCAGCCGAAGTCGGCGAGTTCGCTCGAGTGGGCGCTCGCTGTCGTCTGATCGCCGCTGGGGCCGGGCACGATCAGCTGCACCTGGGCGTGCTGATTGCTCGTCCGGGCCACCAGCCGTGGCTTGCCCGACTTGAGCAGGCGTAGCCGCTGGTGGTAATCGGTGCGGCCCTCGCGGCGGCGTCGCATCGGAACGTTATACCGTGGTCCTGAAGCCATTATTGTACTCTATATTGGTTGTCGATGTAGTTGCGCAGGTACCGTATGCTGCGGAATTCGCCGCCGCTGGCCTTGGCATACAACTCGCGATACTGCGAGCGGGTGATCTCGCCCTCGTCCCGGAGCTCCCGGAGAACGCGCCGTTGGGCGCGGATGTTGTCCGTCCAGTTTTCCTTGCCGTCGCGGCGGGCACCGGCCTGGCCACGGCGCGACCCGGGCCCCTTGCGGTGACCGTAGGCGCGTTTCTCGTCACGCTCGCGGGCTCGACCACGGGAGTTGCCCTTGGCCTCCTTGGCCTGGATGACGCCGCGGTCGACGAGGTCACGGATGTCGTCCCGGGTGATCGCGTCAGCGATCTCCTCCTGTTCGCCGGGGTCGAACCAGACGCGGCTCTTGCCGACGTCGAGGACGTCGGCGGCGAGCCGGCGCTGGGCGCGGAGGTCGGTCATTCGACCGTCACCTCCTCGTAGGTGGGGTTGAGCACGCGGATCCCCGCCTCCTCGGCGCGGTCCTCGATGCGCTCGCGCTTGCGACCGCCGACCGACGAGGC
>CAYOLR010000216.1:0-4904 GCA_964404815.1 uncultured Halobacteriales archaeon | reverse complement strand
GGGCGGACCGGATCCGGGAGTCCGTCGGGACTGTGCACCGACGGGGCACCGGCGGGAAGACCGACCCCGCCACGGATCCTGGCCCGGATACCACGGCGACCCGAACTGGCGAGACCGATAATGCTGACGACGGACCTGAATCAATCAACGACACATGACCCCCCACTCCAACCCACCGGCGACGGACAATGACGCATCGAACGCCGACCACCAACTCGCCGTCGAGGACGCGTTCGTCTTTCGAACGACGAAAGAACGGCTCGAAGGAGTACTATCGGATCCCGACAGGATCGCCGCGGCGATCCCTGGCGTCTCCGAGCTGACGGAGGCGGACAATGGAACGTACACCTGTTCGATCACGCAATCGCTCAGTGGCATAACCCATCTCACCCTCTCAATGGAGGCCGAGTTCGAGGTTCATCGGCCGGATGGTCCGGCCACTGTTGTCATTCGCGGAACGGCCGAGGACGCCGGAACGGGCAGCAAGTTGGCCGGGGTCGCGGCCATTCGAATAGAAGAGACGGGTGAAGACATCGTCGAGCTGTCGTATGTGGCCGACATCTCGATGAGGACGGACAACGCCATCCTCAGCCCGGACCTGCTCGAACCCACGCTTACCGATACTATCCAGCGGGGGGCCGAGAACCTCGGCTCGGCGCTCTCGGATAGCGGCAACGGGGGCGACTAGCCGATCGTTTCATCGGCATTTCATTAATCCATGACCGAACCCCTGCTCCGGACCGAAAACCTCGTCAAGTCGTTCGATGGGGTGGTAGCCAACGACGGGATCTCCTTTTCCGTCGAGACTGGCGCGTGTCATGGACTGATCGGCCCCAATGGCTCGGGAAAGACCACGTTGTTCGACCTCATCCATGGCGTATACCAGCCGGATGCCGGGCGGGTCTGGTTCGATGGCGAGGACGTGACGGCAGACAAACCAGATCGACTGGCGAGAAAGGGGCTGGCACGGACGTTTCAGCTGGTCGCCCCGTTCGAAGGCCTCACCGTGAAACAGAACCTCCTGGGTGGCTATGGCTGCGGGACGGCGGGGCGGATTCCGGCCGCGAAGACCGACCGAGCGGCGTCAATCCTTGCCGAACTCGGTCTCGAACATGTGGCGGATCACAAGGCCAGCGACATCTCCGGCGGACAGCGGAGACTGTTGGAACTCGGGCGGGCGCTTATGCTGGAACCGGACTGTATCCTGCTGGACGAACCGACCGCGGGGGTGAACCCCACGATCCAGTCCCGCCTCCTGAACCATCTCGAAACCCTCAACGCCCAGGGCACGACGCTGGTCATCATCGAACACGACCTCGCCGTAGTCGACGCCCTGGCCGATCACATTACGGTGCTCGACCAAGGCCGGATTATCGCCGAGGGGGCGTTGGCTGACCTGAAAAACGATCCGACCGTCCGTGAAGCCTATCTGGGCGAGTCGAAGAATGTACCCTCGGATCTCCAAGCAACGACCGGGTCGGTCGAGTCTCCCGCTGCGGCCCCGGGGCGGAATCGATCGGCCGCCCCGACCGACCGGTCCGATCAGGCATCAGGAGGATCAGAACCGAACCGGCTCGTGGGGACCGACATCGTCACCGGTTACGGAAATCAAACCGTGCTGGACGGCGTCTCGATCCGTAGCCATGATGGAGTGACGTGCGTTCTGGGACCGAACGGGTCCGGGAAGTCGACTCTGCTGGCCGCGCTCGCCGGCGTGTTGGAGGTATGGGACGGGACGATAACCTTCGGTGGCACGGAGATCACGGGGCTGAACGCACACGATCGGGTCGACGCGGGTATCGCGATGGTTCCCCAGGAGGAGGAACTGTTCGGGTCGTTAAGCGTCCGGGAAAACCTGCTCCTCGGCGGGGCCACAGTCTCGGACCAGACGACCGTTCGTCACCGCCTCGAGTCGGTTCTGGACACGTTTCCACCGCTCGAACGATCGCGTTCCGAGGCAGCACGATCCCTGTCGGGCGGGCAGCAAGTCATGCTGGGCGTGGCGCGGGCCATGATGACGGAGCCGGCTGTCTACCTCCTCGATGAACCCTTGAGTGGCCTGTCCCCGGTGGCAGTCGAGTCCGTGATGGGCGTGATCGAGGCCCTTTCGGAGCGGGGTTCCCAGGTGATCCTTGTCGAACAGCAGGTCAGAGATGCCCTCGACCTCGCCGATCACGCGTATATTCTGGCGCAGGGGCGTATCGAGTTCGACGGCCGCCCTCGGGATCTCAGTGACGAGGACGAACTCGTCGATCTCTACCTCGGGTTGCGGTAACGACCCGTGGGATGGCCGGGGGGCGTCCCACCGTTGGGATCTGCCCACATCTAGTGCGAGAACGCGATTGATCTCCGGGAACCACTTCCGTCTCGGCTCGCGGCGGCCGCCGTCGTCACCAGCCTACCGCTCGCGGGAGGTCTCCCGGGAACTGTCCCTTTTGGCCCGACTAGCACTCCCAAACGTTTGAGCGTCCGTCGGTTTGGCCGTGCGCGTACGGCTCCCGCCGCAGGTCGAGCGGGTTGCTCCGGACCTCAAGGAGGACCCCCGCGCCTCCGAGCCGATAGGCAAGTGTTGGGAGATTCTCAGCTTGTGGGAAACTGGTCGCTCGTTCTTACGGTCGGTCGCCCAACCCCTGGAGCATGTGGTTCGGTCGCTCCGGTGGCTCTCCGCGCTCAACTGTCACGATGTATCGCCGCCGACATTGCCCACCGCCCCGTACCCCATGACCATGTCGTCGGCCCACCGGCGGGACTACAGTGACTCGCCGTTGCTCCTCACTTGGGAGACAACCCAGGCTTGCGCGTTGACGTGTGAGCACTGTCGAGCGGACGCCCAGCCTGAACGCCACCCGGACGAACTCTCGACCGCCGAGGCGGAGGGATTGATCGATGCCATCAGTGGGTTCGAGCAGCCACCGATCCTCGTGCTCTCGGGAGGCGACCCCCTCGAACGGCCGGACCTGTTTCACCTCATCGCCTACGCGATCGACTCAGGGCTTCCGACCGCGATCACACCGGCACCGACCGGAAACCTGAAGCCGGCGACCGTTGAGCGCTTCGCCGATCTCGGGATCAGCCGGATGGCCCTTTCCCTCGACGGCGCCACGGCCGCCATACACGACGAGTTCCGCGGTGAGCCCGGATCGTACGACGCGATCATGCGGGCCGCCGAGGCCGCCAGGGAATTCGGAGTTTCCCTCCAAATCAACACCACGGTGACGGCGGCCACGGCCCCGGACCTACCGGGGATCGCCAACCTCGTCGAGGCCCTCGGCGCGGTCATGTGGGAAGTGTTTTTCTTGGTCCCGATCGGCCGGGGGCGATCCCTCGAGTCGCTCCCGCCCGAGCACAGCGAGCGCGTGATGGCATGGTTATATCGACGACAACGTGGCGCGCCGTTCCGGGTCATCACCGTCGAGGCGCCGCACTATCGACGGGTAGCCGCCGAGATCCAAGCGGAGGAAATCGGTGACACCCACCCGGTTGGGTCCACCCGTGCCGGTCGGGGGTTCCTCTTCGTCAGCCACACAGGGGAGGTCTACCCGTCGGGCTTCCTTCCGGTGAGCGTGGGCAACGTTCGCGAGGTCGATCCCGTACATCTCTATCGAACGGCCCCGCTGCTCCGCCGCCTGCGGGATACCGATCGGTTCCACGGCGAATGTGGCCGCTGCCGGTACCGCGAGACCTGTGGTGGCTCACGCTCGCGGGCCTACGCGACGACGGGAAACCCGTTCGAAAGCGATCCGCTCTGTCCGTTAGTTGCGGGCAAGTCGAAGCGTTGAACCGGCTCGATAAGTAGCGGCCGATTTTCAGATCGTGGGAATCGCCGGTGTCATTGATTAGCATAACAGCGAAAGTATCTGGTAGCAATGGTTTTTGACGATGACACCGTGGCGACGATGCAACGGCGCTTGGCGGACGTCCAGTCGAAGACCGCCACGGAACGGTTGATGGCGGCGATCGCCCACGCCCAGGGCCATTCCGTGGCTGAGCTCACCGAGTGGTATGACCTCGATCGCGAAACCCTCGAGGAGTGGTTCGAGGAACTGGCCGACGAGGGCGTCGACAAAGTCATCGACGATATTGAACGGTTCCAGCTCCCGGGCCGGAGCGTCAAACCGATCGTCCGCCAGCCGGGGTTAGCCAGGGTAACGTTCCTCAATTACGAGGTGGTCCAGGACCACGGCTGGAGCCTCGAGGACGAGGACCTCTTCGAAAAGGCGGCGGACGCCGACCTCGAACACGTGGATTACGGTCGGGTGGCGGTGGAACGGGGGGAGTCCATCCTCGAGGCCGTCGAGCGACGGGGATACGAATGGCCGTACGCCTGTCGGGGCGGGGCCTGTTCAAACTGTGCGGTCATTCTATGGGACGGCGAAGTCGCCATGCCCGGGCAACAGATCCTGCCAGATGAAGCCGTCGAACGGGGCGCCCGGCTCACCTGTGTAGGGGTCCCCGCCACTGAGGAGGTGAGCGTGATTTACAACGCAAAACACGTCGATTACCTCGATGAACTCCGCCTCCCCCCGACCCGCTTCAATCAGGCCAGGGCTTATGAATCACAATCCTGACCGATAACGGTCGTGACGGTCACCATGGGCCTCCTCCCCGCCAGGGTTCGACGCCTGAGCAAGCTCATACTGTGGGGGCTGGTCGGCCTGCTCGGGCTGGCCATGCTCGTGGTCCTGCCGCTGACCGCAGTAACATTGGTGGTCTCGGCGTTGTTGGAGGCCAGTCTCCTCGAAGGGGCTGGACTGCTGGCCGGCCTGCTGGTCCTGACCGTCGGGTACTGGGGCCTCGTGCGGTGGAGCGAGCGGCACGGCCTCGCCGACTGGGCCCAGGATACCGATCGGGAGGAATGGATTGATGACGACCAGTGAACATTGGACTTTTGGAGGACCCTCCAA
>CAYOLR010000215.1:0-4907 GCA_964404815.1 uncultured Halobacteriales archaeon | reverse complement strand
GGGTCGTAGCCGAGGACCTCCTTCGCACGCTCGAGCGAGTAGAACTTCCGGTCGTTATCGGAGATACCGTAAACGATTTCGTAGTCGTAGTCGGCCGTGAGGCAGCAATCGAACAGGTGGGCGCAATCCCGGTGGGACAGCCACATCGCCTGGCCCCGTTCGTAGTCCTCCGGCGGGTGGCCCTTCGTGAGGTTGCCGATCCTGACGTTCACGACGCTCGGGCCGTGCTCGTCGTGGTAAAACCGACCGAGGATCTCGGAGGCGGCCTTGCTGACGCCGTAGAAGTTGCCCGGTCGGGGGTGCTCGGTGCCGTCGAGCATGAGCTCGCCCGAGGGCCGATAGATCCCGGGGGCGCGGTCCGTCTCGTAGTGGCCGACCGCGTGGTTCGATGACGCGTAGATCAGCTTGTCGACCCCCTCCTCGACGGCCGCATCGTAGGTCACCTTCGTGCCATGGATGTTGTTCGACAGCACGCTGTCCCACGGGGCATCCGGACGAGGGTCGCCCGCGAGATGGATCACGGCGTTCACCCCGCTGACGGCCTCCGCCATCGTGTGTTCCTCGACGACGTCGCCGATCAGATAGGGGTGATCGGGCTCATCGACCGGCGGGCTGTGAAAGAGCAGTTGCCAATCGTAGTCCTCGCCGATGCCGTCGAGGATGGCGCCCCCCACGGCCCCGCCGGCCCCCGTCAACAGTACCGGGTCGTCCATCACCGGCGACTGTGACGGGAGCCGGTAAGTAACATACGGATCCCCCGGCATCCGGTCGGGCTTTAAATGGTCGCGGGCCCCTTCCCAGGCCATGCAACCGACGGATGTTCAGACGGCGTGTTTCGAGCTCGGGATCAAGTTCGGGTCGCTGTATCACCAGTTCGCCGGCACGCCGGTGAGCCCGGGATCGGCCGACAGCCTCGCCCGGGCGATCGAGAGCGCGATCGAGAACCAACCCTACTGTACCGACGTGCGGGTGGAGATTCGAGAGGAGGTCCTCGCGGCCGACATCGATCACGGCTACACCGAGCTGACGGGGAAATACCTCGAGACGGAGATCGAGGTCGACTACGAGGGGGTTCGGGCGACGGCCGATATCGTGATGGAGGACGGCTACCCCCGGATGCGGCTCGTCTCGGTCGAGGACTGACCCTTTACTTTCACTTTCAGGGGGGTGTTTAACACCCATTCCGCCGAAACGGCGACCATGAGCCAGGCGACCCTCGATGACGACGAACTCTTCAGCGAAGCCGCTTCCGAAATGCAGGACGACGTGGAGGCGGCGCTGGACTCGGCCCGGGAAGCGTTGCCGGACGCCGACGACATCTGGACGGTGCAGGCGGACAACACGCTGGGTGTCCTCAACGGCCTCCGCTCGGCCCTCGATCTGGACGACGCCGCCGATCATCTCCGCGATGCGAAGAAATGGTACACGATGGGCGAACGGGCCGAGGCCTTCGAGGATGCCGACGGGCTCGAGGCCGAGATCGAGGCCGTGGAATCGTTGTTCGAAAAGATCGAATCCGCCCACGACCAGGTGAGCGGGCTCGCGAGCACCCTTCCGGAGCTCCGGAGCGAGCTGGATACCGGCTCGGACGGGGAGTAGTTACTCGAGCGAACGGGCCGCTACCGCATCGAGGAGGTCGGCCAGGTTCTCCGCGGCCAGTTCCGTCAGTTCCTCGCCGAGAGCCGCATCGCCGGCCGTCGGATCGCCAACGACGCCGTTCTCCGTGAACTCGTCCGTGTCGACGGCGAGGTTCACCCCGCTGGTCCAGTCGCCCCACCGGTCGCTCGCGTCGGCCTTGGCAGCCTCGACACGGTCCTCCCTGACGAGTTCCGGGTAATGGGCCCGGAGCATCGCCGTCTCGAGGGGTCCCGCATGGCCCATCTCGGCGGTATGCTCGCCGACGGCCTGGAACCACGTGAACGCGGTGGCGTAGCCGTCCTCGTGGCGCGTGATATCGGCGGCCACCTCCCGGAGGGCGTCGATGTTGCCGCCGTGACCGTTGACGAAGACCACCTTCCGCCAGCCGTGAGCCATGAGGCTCGTGGCCACGTCCCTGACGGCGGCGCGGAAGGTGTCCGGCGACAACCAGAGGGTGCCACTGAAGGCGCGGTGTTCCTCCGAGATCCCATACGTGAACGGCGGGGCCACGGCGACGGGGCCATTGTAGGCCGCCTCCCCGGCCTCAGCAACGGCGACCGCGGTAAGCGTGTCCGTCTCGAGCGGCGCGTGGGGGCCGTGTTGTTCGGCACTCCCGACCGGCAGGATCGCGAGATCGGTCTCCAGGGCATCGAGGTCGGTCCACGTGGCCTCGGCCAGGCGCATACCCCCAGCACGTCCGGTGCCGCCTTGTAACCGACGGAAGCCGACCTCAGCGCGGGTGATCCCCTGCTTCCGCCAGTCGCTTGAGGTTCGCTTGGGTTTCCTGGAGGCCGGCTCGAAGCGATCGGGTGATGAGAAGCTTTTCCAACAGCCACCCCACCGGTCGCATCCGTGGGAAGGCCCGGTAGGTCATGGTCTGGGTGAACTCCGTGCCGCTGTCGACGGGTTCGAACGCCATCGCCAACTCCGGTTGCATGATGCCGAGATCCCCGCGGTGGACCTGGCGGTTCGGGGGGTCGAACTCCACGATCTCCCACTCGCTCTCGCTGCTGATCGGCCCGACACCGCCCACTTCCCGATAGACGGTCCCTTCGCCGATCTCCCCCTCGCTCAGATAGGTCAGCTCGTCCGCGAAGGTCACCCACTCGGTCATCCGGTCGAAGTCGTTGACGAGCTCCCAGAGATCGTCGCGATCGGTTTCGATGACAGTCGAGCGTTGAATCCGGGTCGGTTCAGGTTGGCCGCGAGCCGCTTCGGCGGCGGCCACGAACCCGACACCCCACACGACGGAGAGGCCGCCCCAGAACGGGCCGACGCTCGAGGCATATCCGGGGAACACCATCGAGCTCGCCCCGAGGTAGATGGCCAGCAGGCCGCTGCACCAGGCCGAAAACCGCCAGTCCCGACGACGCACGGTTGCGAGGAGTCCCAGGACGATGATCATAATCGATAGCAGGGCCATCGCGCCGTAATGCACCAGCGCCGCGTGCTCGTCACCGATCGTGTACTGTTTCGAGAGTTCGGTGGTGGCGTAGCCGGTCAGCGGGATCGCCGCGACGATGACCAGCCCGAGGAGCCCTCTGTCGACGACCTCGATACGCTCCACCCGAACTACGGACAGGCCCGCCGGGTGGAGCGCCACGACCACCACCCCGGTCGACGTGAAGAGGATCGGCAGCATGGCGATCGGCGAGCCGGTGGTCACCGCCATCAGGGCGAGCGGCCCCATCACAAGAACCGGCAGGAGCACCGCGGTCACCCGCTCCCCGGGTCGATACAGCTGGAGCGCGATCCCGAGAAGCCCCAGCCAGACCAACGCGAAGAAGTTGAGGTCGTGGATCCGGTGCGGACCGACGGGCTCATACCACGCCGTTATGACCAACGGGAGTTGCTCGCGGAGGAGGACCACGAAGAGTCCGAGGGCGGCGAAAACGACCACGTAGAACGCCGGCCGTCGGAGCCTGGAGACCCCGAACGTGGACCCCCGTTCGGAGATCATCGGGAACGCCCTCCAGTATCAGCATCGCCGTTTGTCACTGCGGCTGCGCGATCGAATTTGCCGTTCACCGTCGTCGACTGGGCCATAACAACCGCCCGTAGAACGACCCCGAAGTTATCGATATTCTGTGAAAAATTTTCAGGGTGTGAAATCCGAGGCCGGGGATTCCTCGGGCACGAACCGTTCCGCCCGCTCTCGAAACTCGGCAAGTTCGGCCTCCGCCCACTCGCGGATAACCGCATCGTCAGTCTCGATAACCGCCTTCGGCACGCCGGTATCGTCGAGCGGGACCAGGCTCACGATCTGATCGATGACCCCGAGAATGATCGATAGCGGGCCGTCGTACCGGTAGATGGTGACGTTGTCCGCCTGGGCGAGGTCTTCGACCCATTCGGCGGCGTCGTCGTCGGCGACTGCGGCATCCAGTGCGTCGGCAGTGATGACCGCCTCGAAGTCGATATCGCTCCCGGCGATCCGGTCGCGATACGCCTTGATGCCCGGGCCGTACGAGGAGCTACAGAGGAAGCGCACGTCGTCAGCCTGGGCGATGAGTTCGTCCTCGCGGCGCATATGTGCGGTCGCGTCGGTCGGACTGGGGACGGTGATCTCCGCGTCGGCGAACCGGCGGAGATCGAAATCCATCCGGTCGAGCGGGAGGTCTTCGGCAACGGCCCGGAAGCGCTGCATCGTCCCGACGGTCGTCAGGAGCTGGTCCATCTCGTCAGCGACAAGCTCGCCGAAGGCTGTCAGTTCGTAGCGGCGGCCGTTCGTGCGGTCGCAGGTGACCCAGTCCCGCTCCTCGAAGCCATCGAGCAATCGACCGAGCGTTGGCTGGGAAATATCCGTCGCCGCCACGAGTTCCTGCCGGGTCATAGACCCGTCGGCGAGCCTTCGTAACGCCGTGACCCGGTGGGCCGACCGGGCCAGGTACGCGACGTCCTCAAGTGGCGAGGGGTCGGATGCGTGCGCGCTGCCCATACGTCGGTCTCACGCTACTGAGACATCACGTTTTGGCCGATCCGGCTAGTCGTCGGTCTTGACCTCGGGCGACCGCTCGGCGGCCCGTTCGATTAACTCCTTTGGGAGCGATTCCATCTCGCCGGCCTGCACCCCCCAGAGGTGGGCGTAGAGGTCGTCATCGTCGATAAGCTCGTCGTGGCTGCCCCGCTCGACGACCCTGCCGCCCTCCATGACGACGATCTGATCGGCGTCCTTGATGGTCGAGAGGCGGTGGGCGATCGCGAACGTCGTGCGGTCCTCGGTGAGGCGATCGATGCTCCGCTGGATGAGCATCTCCGTCTCGGTGTCG
>CAYOLR010000214.1:0-4945 GCA_964404815.1 uncultured Halobacteriales archaeon | reverse complement strand
CATGGGCGGAAGTATCGATATCTCGTCAACCGACGGAGATGGGACAGTAGCCAGGGTAATTCGAGTTGAAAACGTCCCTAAATTCTTCGCTGAGTTTTTCCTACTCACGTGGCTTCGAAGCGTCGGTCCAGTCGCCAGACAGCCACGGCGATCGCGATTGCCGGGATCACGGGCCAGAGGTCGGAGCTCAGGTAGAGGTTTCCGGCGGGCGGCTGCCACCAGGTCACCGGATAGAGATACGGGGGGCTGAGGTCGTTCGCCCGTCGGATGAGACCGTCCAGGGGGAACTGTGTCAGTGCCCCGAACAGGGCGAACGCGGCGATCCGAGGCCGGTCGCCCGATTCGAAAAGGAGGGCAAACATCCCGACGATGAGGATAACGCCGCCGAGGCGGTGAATCGGAAGCCAGGAGAAAGGAACGCCGAGCAGCGATTCGATCACACCGGGGTTGAGGATGAGGCCGATCTTCGCCAGATCGGGGAGCACTGCCCCGACGATTGCCACGGCGACGTACCGGGGATCGACACGGTGAGCGAACCAGGTGAGTGGCGTCAGGATGGCATACACGAGGAGGACGTGGGTCAGCAAGTCCGGCATGTTATTCCGGATCCTCCCGGAAGGTAAACGTAACCGACTGCCAATCGACGGACCATTGCCGGAAGAAAAACCCTGCTGCCCAGAGGCCACCGAGTGCGGAAATCAGGTACATTGCTGTCAACCCTCTGGCGTCTGACACGACGATACGATCCGGGATCACCCGATGATCCGGGGCGAGCCGACCGTCGATTTGGACGGTGTCGCCCTCGTCCACTGTGGGTGGCCGGTCGAGGACAGTCAACGTCAGCGAACCCGACCGCACGACGATCGTATCGTCCTGAACCGCGGTGACCTCGGCCCAACGGTAGATATGGTCACCGACGTGGGCGGCATAGGCGTTCCCGAGGGCCGTTGCCGAGGGGGAATCGTCGTGGCGAGGGGCTGCGGCACCGTAGTGGACGAACATCCCGAACAGGAGGCCGGAGAGAACGAGGAACGCGAGCACCCGGCCGAGCGACATGATCGATTCTACCGCGGGAGGAAAAGATGGGTATTTCGGATTACGTGTTCCGGGGGTGCCCCGATGGGTTCTCTGCCCTGAAGGGGATCAGGTGCCGTCGAGGTGGGCGTGCTGCCACGAGAGACGGGATTCGAGCAGTCGGTCGCCCTTCTCCGTGAGTGAGTAGGCGTTGGTGCGGCCATCTTGGCTCGTCTTTTCGACTAGGCCCTGCTCGACGAGGTCGTCAAGGCTCGGATAGAGCCGGCCACCGAAGAGCTCCGCCTCGTAATAGTCTTCGAGTTCATCGATGATCTCGACGCCGCTGATTTCGGAGAGTCCGTTGATGACGACAAGCGTATCGCGTTGGAGCGCAGTCAAGTCTTGCATTGGTGGTACCCGTTCATTCCATGACAGGGCCGTGGAACCCGCTGGTGTCGAAGGGGGTCCGTATCGTCGTGTCGACCGGCTCGAGGGCCGTGGCCCACCGGGCCCTGCGGTCGGCTATCGCTTCGTCGACGTGTCCAGGAACGTCGCCGACCAGCATGACGGTCGGCTCCCAGATCGGTGAGTCATCCCGGCGATGATTCCGCTCGGCCATCGGTGGTTCGATGTCGAAGGTACACGCGTTCCTTTATATGTAACTTTATACCTTAATCCGTCGGGTCGAGTGGCCTCTATCCACAGGGCTTCCTCTCACTAGTCGCCCATCGGCGGGGATTTATCGAGGGCCCTGTCGCTCGCATACGTCGTCATCCAGCTCGCAGTGGTCGTCTAACCCGGGCACTAGACTTTCGTTCTTGACAGGGAATACCCGGCCGGTCCGCTGGCAATGGTGGCTGGCGGAGAGTAGCGATCAAAGAGCTAGACGCCGATGATCAGCTTCGCCACGACGGCCAGCACGAAGAGCCCGCCGATGACGGCCGCGCCGACACCCACCAGTGCGGCCGATCGCTGCTGGACGCCCTTCCGCCGGCCGCCGTAGAACATCCCCCCGAGGAACGACAGGACGGCAACCCCTAAACCGCCGAAAAGGAGCCCCGGAAGCCCTGGTGTCAGGATGGCCGGGGGCCTCCCTCCGCCGCCGGCATTGCTTGCTCCCTGATTTCCGACCACGATCGCCCCCTTCATCCCGAGGGACCGGTGTGGATCACAGTAGTACCTGTAGATACCCTCTTCGTCAAAGGTGTGTTCGTACGTGACACCCTTGTCCTCGAGCGGCTCGTGTCCCTCCCAGTCGGCGCCATCCGGAACGGATTCGGGGAGGACGTTGTGGGTGTCTGAGGCCCACTCGAATACGATGGTCGTGCTGGGATCGATCCGAACGGCCGGCGGAGCAAATGCAAAGTCACCGCCGTTCCCTTCAGTGCCGACACGAACCGTGACTGAATCCTGGCCACGGCGGTCGACGGTCGTTCCGTCGAAGTTCTCGACATCCTCGAACCAGCGTTCGTAGTCAGGTCCTGACTGGGCTGCCGCCGGCCCTGCTGCTCGGAGGGCCAACCCCGAGACCAGAAGAGCCCCGGTCGCCCGCATGGCCTGTCGTCGCGTCATCATTCGTCGGTCCTCACCCTCGGTGCGTCGGGTGGATTCGCGCATAGGAGGTGGGCTCGTCCGACCGGGGTATAAAAGAGGAAGCCCGACTTCACGAAATGAAGTACGTTCTCAAGCGAATATTTGGATTAATATCGCCGGCCAAGAATGGCACGGTACGTCAGAGGTTGTCATGTCGAGGGACGCCGATGCTGATGGTGGGGATTCTCCGGAGTTGTTCGACCTCTTGATCGAACCGACGACTCGGGAAATCCTCGTGGCAGTCGATGACGAACCCCTGTCGGCGAAGGACCTCGCGGAGCGCTGCGACGTGTCCGGTCCGACGATGTATCGGCGGGTGAACGCGATGGAGGAATTCGACCTGGTCAGGTCCGGGACGGAAATCGACCCGAACGGGAACCACTATACTGTCTACGAGAGCAATGTCGATCAGATCGAGGTCGAAATCGACCCGTCGGATGGTGAGGTTTCAGTCGACCTCACCTACCGCTACAGCACTGACCAGTTCATCCATTTATGGGAGGGACTCAGGAACCAATGATAGTGACACGCACGACCAGAAGCGTCGACTGCACGACCGAGGAAGGAGGAACCGGAGGATGGTGACAGCAATCGAAACCATCGTGATAGCCCTCGATATCCTTGCGATGAGTGTCGCTGCGGCGATTACGGTCATCAGTTTTCGGGCGTACCGGCGGACGAAGAGCCGGACGTATCGCTTCGCCTTCATCGGGTTCCTCCATTTGCTGGGCGGCCTCGCCTCGGAGGCGATACTCTTCAGGGTCGGCACGTTCCCTATTTCGTTGGTCCATACGGTCGAAACGCTGCTGTTCCTGATCGGCTTCACTGCGCTGTATTTCTCCCTCAAATAGCTCCCCCCACCGTGCGTCGAGATGTTCGTTACAGATGCTGAGAAGCGACTTCACACGATGAAGTCGTGATTCACGCTTTATGGCCCGATCCCTCCCTTCCCCGAGTGATGTCTCAGCAAGACGACAGCGAATCCGACCAAGGGATTGGCCGACGGAGCTACATGGCGCTCGCCGGAACCGGGCTCGTAGGGGTAACGGCCGGGCTTGCCGGCTGTACCGGCTCGCCGGGCGGTGGGGCGTCCAGTCCGGAACCCACCGAAACGGAACCGGAAGACGAGTCAGAGGACGGGGAACCTTCCGAGGCATGGCAGAAAGATCTCGGGACGGAGCAGGAGTTCTGGATGGTGATGGGCGACGTGGCCCATCGAGACAGCTTCTTCCCGTCGACCCTGTTCGTCAACCAGGGCGAGTCTGTGGGGCTCCACCTGAAGCACACGGGTGACGAACCGCACGATTTCGAACTCCCGGCCTTCGAGGTCAAAGCCGAGGAGATCACGACGGGAAAGGCAGTCACACGGACGTTCACGGCCGAGACGCCAGGCGTTCACGAGATCGAATGTGAACTCCATCCGGAGTGGATGTTCGGCCAGCTCGTAGTCCTCCCAGACTCGGGTGAGATTCCGACGGTCGACGATCGGACGCTTCGCATCGTCATGGGAGACGTCGCCCACCGGGACAGCTTCATGCCGTCGACGAACGTCGTCGTGGAGGGCGAAGAGGTCACGATCAAGTCGAAGAACACGGGCGACGAACCGCACGATTTCGAGATCCCGGCCTTCGATATCGGAAAGGAGGAGGTCGCCCAGGATGCCGAGTTCGAGACCTCGTTCACGGCCGACACGCCAGGCATTCACGAGATGGAATGCGAACTACACCCCGAGTGGATGTACGGACAGTTGGTCGTCTTACCCGCTGACGGCGACTTCTCACGGATCGCCCGAAGCGATGAACGGACGCTCCGGATCGTCATGGGTGACGTCGCCCACCGTGAGAGCTTCTTCCCGTCGACGAACGTCGTCAAGAAAGGCGAGGAGGTCTCGGTGAAGCTGAAGAACACCGGTGAGGAGCTCCACGACCTGGATATCGAGGAGTTCGATGTCGAGGTCGATGTCGAGGCCGGCACGGAGACAAGTCTCTCGTTCACGGCGGACACGAGTGGGATCATTCCGATGGTGTGCGAGCTACACCCCCCAGAGATGCGTGGGCAGCTCTGGGTCGTCCCGTAGCCGACAACGGAGCATCAGGGATTGCCCACCCATCATGTCCAGCGACCCACCAACCCAGATCAAGAACCTCGACCTCGAATCCGCCGATCGTGTCGTCCGCGCCCACCTGTATGACGCCCACATCGAGCACGCAACTCGCGGACCGTTCGTAACCTCAAGCGACCTCTTCGATGCGGTTGGCGATGCCGTTGACGACCGGTTTACCCCACAGCTTTTCGGGGTGTTCTGCGAGAGCCGGTCGTATCTCGAACAGTGGACCCG
>CAYOLR010000213.1:0-4954 GCA_964404815.1 uncultured Halobacteriales archaeon | reverse complement strand
CGAAGATCGACGCGGTCGTCACCGTCCGGACGGACGACGACTACCGGGTGCAGGTCCAGCCCGTCGCGTTCACGACCAAGCAGGCCGACCACAGCCAACAGAAGGCCATCCGCGAGACGATGGTCGACATGGTCGAGGACGCCGCCGAGGACCGGACCTACGCCGAGTTCATGGAGTCCATCGTGCAGGGGCGGCTCTCGTCGGCCATCTACAACGAGGCCAAGACGATCTACCCGCTCCGTCGGGTGGAGGTCGAGAAGGCCGAGCTCGAGGCCCACCCCGAGGAGGTCTACGAGGAGGAAGAGGCCTCTGCGACGGTCAGCGAGGACGAGGTCGCCGAGGAACTCGCCGAGGAGTAAGCCGGATTCCGTTTCGCGTGAGGTTATACCCGTCGAGCGGCTGGACCGGCGTATGGACACCCCGATCGCGGCAGAAACGCTCCGCGAGGAGACCGAGGTGCTCGCCTTCGACGTCTGGGACACCCTGCTGGACCGCGAGGCGACGCTCGTGCCCGCGCTGGCCGAACTGCTCGAGACCCACGGGAGCGATTACGACCCCGCGGTCCTCCTCCGCCGGTACCTCGCGATGCACTTCCGGGATTCGTTGATCGACTCGCTGATCCCCGGCCCGCACACGCCGTTCAAGGAGATCAGCCGACGGGCGCTTGCGTATCGGCTCGAACAGCTCGGGCTCGACGTCCCCGACGAGGCGGTCCGGTCGGTCATCCGCGACTGGAAGACGCTTGCGCCGTTTCCCGATGTCGATGCCGCCATCGATCGGCTCGGAACCGAGTATACCCTGGTCGGCCTCTCGAACGGCGATCCCGACATGCTCGCAGCGGTGCGGCCGAACTTCGGTGTGGAGCTCGACGGCATGGTGTCGGTCGCCGAGGCGGGGGAGTACAAGCCCCATCCAGCGCCCTACGAACTCGTCTGCGAGCGGTTCGACGTGGCGCCCCATCAGGTCCTGTTCGTCACTTCGCACACCTTCGATCTCGTCGGCGCGAAGGCCGTCGGCATGCGCGGGGCGTTCCTGAACCGGCACGACAACCCCTTCGGGGGGTGGCCGCAGCGCCCGGATCTGACGGTTGCTGATGCCGACGAACTGGCCGACGCGCTCGGATAGGGGAGATCAAATCCTTCGCCGACAGCGACGTCGACGCCGGGTCCCTCGCGGGCGGGCCGACGGCGCCGAACGACCACCCACCCTCATAGGGGTGCGCGTCGAACCCGGTGACGATCAGGGCCAATGAGTTCCGATCAGAGGATCGCCGTCGTCGGCGCCGGGATCGCGGGGGCCTCGCTGTCGTATTTCGTGCACGAGTACGTCGATCCGGCGGCGGAGGTCGTCGTGTTCGAGGCGGACGACGAGATCGGGGGCCGGATCCGCGAACTTACGGTCGGCGGCACGACGGTCGAGACAGGGGCGAAGTTCGTCCTCCCGTGGAACCGGTACATGGCCGGGTTCATCGACGAGTTCGGCCTGCCCACCCGTGAAACGACCGAGCTGACGGCGCAGCGGATCGGGATCTGGCACGGCGATAATTTTGCCTTCGAAACCTCGCGATGGGACTGGCTGACGGCCCTGAAGATGCTCCGGCGCTACGGGCTCGGGATCCGTGCGGTCCAACCTGCCGTCGACGAGGTCATCGAGGGGGTCGGTCGGGTCTACGAGGAGCCTCTCGCCTCGAACGGTTTCCGAACGCCACGGGAACTGCTCGAGGCCATCGAACTGACCCATCTCACCGACCGGACCGGCACCGAATACTTCGAGGCGATCGGGGTGCCGACCGCCTTCGTCCGGGAATTCTTCGACGGGGCGGCTCGATCGATCTACGCCCAGGACGAAGCGTTGAACGCCTTCGTCTCGCTCATCGTGCTGTCGGCGGTGGGCGGGACTGACCAACCGTTCGCGGTCGAGGGCGGGAACGCCCAAGTCTGCCACCGCCTCCTCGCAGCGGCCGGGGCCGAGGTCCGGACGGGAACGCCCGTCCGGCGTGTCACCCGGGACCCCACGGCGACCGACACGGCGTATTCACTCGAACCGGTGGACGGGACCGACGAGCGGTTCGATGCCGTCTGCCTTGCCACCCCGTTGGAAACCACTGACCTCGATATTGAGAACGTCGACCTCCCCCACGATATCACCGACCGACGGTACGTCACGGTGCACGTCTCCGTCGTCGCCGGCCGGCTGGAGCCGGGCTATTTCGATCGCCGGACGGCCGATGACATCCCGGGGTTCGTCCTGACGACGGCGGCCGCCGAGGACCCCTTCATGTTCCTGCTGAAGCGTGGCGAGACCGCAGACGGAACGGAGATCTACCAGCTCTGGAGCCGGCGGGCCGGCGACGAGGAACGGTTAGATACCGTGTTTTCGAGAATCGATGACCACCGGACCGTCACCTGGGAGGCGTTCCCCGAATTGTCCCCTGACGTGCCGATGCCGCCGTTCCGACTCGCCCCCGGGCTCTACTACGTCAACGCCGCGGAGTCGATCGCCTCGGCGATGGAAGCCGAAGCGATCGGAAGCCGGAACGTCGCCAACCTGCTCGCCGACGATCTCGGTAACGGCAAGGCCGGGACAGGCCCTGCGGGTCCATCGGGCTGAAACCGATCGCTCGGTGACCCCCGAAGTCGATCCTACCGCTCGATTATCGGAAAAATCGTAAACCGTTCCGTCCGCGAGGCTCGTTATCTGCCTTTCGCGAGCTTCAGGACGTCCTTCTTCGCGAGGTTTGCCCCGGTTTCGAGGAACGATGCGAGGGTGAAGTTCTCCGGAACGACGCCGAGCTGTTGGAGCTGACCGAGGGCATCCCAAACCGCCCAGGCTTCCACCACTTTGTCACCGGCGAACCGGTGGACCATGATACCGGGTGAGCTCCCCGACTCCTCGGTGGCGGGAATTCCCATATACTCGCCATCGTGGGTGCCAGTTACGGTAAACCCGGTCACGGCCATGTCGTCCTCGACGAGCGTGAACTCGATGTCCATTTCGAAATCAGAAAAGCCCTCATGGGCCGCACGGATGAACATCTCGAGACCTTCTAGATCGGTGTCACCGCCCGCCGGATCGAACCAATGGCCGACGTAATCCTCGGCGTGTGTCTCCTCGATGTAGTCGTAGTTCCGGCCGTTCCATACCTCGTCGACGAACGCGTTCTCGAACGATTCCATCTGCTCGGGGCTGTGAATAGCGGTTGCCATGGTGGGTTGCACCGGGTATGTTAAACGATTTATCATTCGATATAGCCGGCTGTCGATTCCCGGCCGCTGGGATTCGCGGCGCGGGTTTATCGTCTTGCGACGCCATTAAGATAGACTTCTCAAACACCGTCTTTTCCGTCGCAGCTGACTCGACGGGCGAACCGACGGCGCCTCACTCGGTCACCACGATCTCGCCGACCATCCCGGCGCGCTCGTGGGGGATGCAGAAGTAGCCGTACGTCCCGGGCACCTCGAACGTGTGCGAATAATAGTCCCCGGTGACGAGCGAGCCTTTGAGGCCGTTGGCGTAGGCGTCCCGGGCGGCCTGTTCGGAGTCGAAGCCGCCCGAGGCGAAGTAGGCGGCGCCGTCTGGCAGCGATTGCTCGTACGCCGTCACCGTGTGCGCCCGCGAGTTCCCGTTGTACCACGTGACGGTCGTCCCGGCCGTGATTTCGAACGCTGTCGGTTGGAAGGCGCTCGAGGCCATGCCGATATCGTAATCGGGGGTCGGGGTCCCGCCACGGCCGCCACCGGTACACCCCGCGACCGGCAGCGTGACCGCCACGCCGAGCGCCGTGAGGAACCCCCGTCGATCCATGCCCGATCTCGGGTGGGAACGGATAAAGGCAGCCGGATTTCCGAGGCCGAACATAAAAGGTAAGGTCGCACTGGGTGACCCCGCCGATATGCGGCCACGATTCATCGGGCGCCTCGGCGTCGCCGACCTGATTACCGTGGCCAACGGAATGCTCGGGTTCATGGCCGCCGTCGCCGCTACGGTCGATCCCAGCCTGGCGGCCCGCCTGATCCTTCTGGCGTCGATGGGCGACGGACTTGACGGCGTGGTCGCCCGCAAGTTCGGCGCGACTTCGATCGGCAAGTATCTCGATTCACTGGCCGACGTGGCGGCCTTCGGCGTCGCTCCGGGCCTCCTGGTCGTGGGGGTCGTTCGGACCGAATGGGGCGTCACCCTCGATGGGCTGTCACCACGCCTGGCCGTGGCCGTCGCCCTGTCCGCGACGTTCCTCGGGGCGGTCGTCATCCGGCTCGGTTTCTATACCGCCGATCAGAGCGACGAGCCGATCACCATTGGGGTGCCGAGCACGCTCGCCGCCACCATCCTCGCGGCCGCCGCCTTAGCGCAGGTCGGGTCGGCGGGCGTCTTCGTCGTGGCCGCCGGCGTGTTCACCGTCCTGATGGTCACCCAGATCCACTACCCCGACCTGCTGGCCCGCGACACCCTCATCATGGGCACGATCCAGGGGTTGGCGGTGCTGGTCCCGACGGTGCTCGGGCGGGCGTTTCCGTACGCCCTCCTGACACTCGGCCTGGCCTACCTCGTCCTGGGGCCGCGATTTTACTGGCGGGACGTATAGCGCTGCACCGCCTGCTCGACCGCCCCCCTGGACCGATCCCGGAAATGATTGGTTGGCTACAAGTCTGTCCATCGAAATCGGAGGATTCGATGACGTTCGCGGTTTTCCAACATCGGCCGGATTTTCGGGTTGGAAGTCCCAATGCCGCCTGGCAAAACCGAAACCGCGGCCGGATTCTGTTGTCTTTCCGACCGCAATATTTAATTTATCAACCCAAGAACCCCCGGCACTAGCAACGTGTCACATTCCTTCAAAAATTCCGCGCTCGCCTATTCCCGGTCGGTCTATGAAAGCTTCGTCTACACCTCCCTCTACCTCGCCGGGATCGCCGTCGCCGAGAGCGTCATCGTGATCACCCTGCTCGACCTGCCG
>CAYOLR010000212.1:0-5006 GCA_964404815.1 uncultured Halobacteriales archaeon | reverse complement strand
TGACCGGCGCCCCCCGCGACCACGGCGAGCGGTTCGACTGGCGCGAGTTCGTCTCCCGGGTGGGCGAGATCGAAGGCGTGGATCCACCGGAAGCCGCCTACCACGCCCAAGTCGTCATCGATCTCGTACATTCGGTGGTGCCGCCATCCGACTTCCGACAGCTCCGCGACGGGCTCCCAGAGAGCGAGGACGACGAGAACTGGGGGAAGCTCTTCGCCGTCGTTGATGCGGGCGGCTGGGGTGACGCCCAGGAGGCCCAGACTGGCGGCGGTCCCCAGCCTGAGGCGTAAGGTAGCACATCGCCGTCCAGGGGCGATGACGTCCGGTTCGATAGCCGGTAACCATCCAAGTTCGCGCAACCGAGGATCGTATTCAGTACCATGGTGAAATCAGAGTGGCCCGAACTCGCCGGCAAGGAAGTCCGTTATTCCGACCGTACCTGGGAACTCACCGGCGAAGTGTACGTAAAGAACACTGGTGAACTCCTTGAGGTACAGGCCGTACAGTCCGATGACATCCGACACGGCAGGGCTACCCTCCGGTTCGGTCTCGAATCTCCACCCGCCTCCTTGAACCCCGGGGACCTCGGTGGTCATTTCGACAGGCTCGAGCGTGAGCGAGACCAGTACTATCTCGTCATCAAGACGGACCGCCGGGTACACCGGTATGCGTTACACAGCATGACCAACCGCTAGGCACGAATCGCCTCATTGGGTGATTTCGAGAGATTCGATGGGGTAGTGCGGACCACTCGGTTATCGAGTGGGGTGATGAAATTACTCGGTTCCGGTGATGGTCGAACACGGCACGGTCAGAGGTACCCTCCCAAGGACGTAGCTCAAGTCCCCCGTCCATTGCGTCGGTCACGCTGCGAACGGCCGCCGCCAACAGGCGCCCGATTGGAGGATGGTCTCAAGTTCTTCGCGTCGAAGATCACCGGCGCCCCCGACCACCTCGACCGACTCGAACTCGCTCGGAAGACCGCGGTTCGAGAGCTGGGGATGGTCGGGGAGTCCGACGTCAAGTCCTATGTGTTTCTCTAGTACCTCGGGTCTGCATAAGTTCAGCCACCAGTTCCCAAAACGGAGGAATCTCGGTACCCCGATGGCCGTCGGTTCCCCGACACCCGTTGACTTGATATCGTCTGCTGAGAATCAACGATACACCGATGTGAGTGGCAACCCACTATTGCCCTGATCGCATGGCCCAAAACGCCAACACCGTTGTAACCTCTGCGGACGGGACTGCAATACCGAGTCGGCACTCGACGAACACGTCGAACGCCGCCATCCGAAGGAAGACATCCACTGGTGGGTCATCGTCGAGGACCCCGCCCGTGATCTCCGCTTCCCGGGTCGGGAGTAAAGCCCAGTCCGGCAGCTCCCGACTCGTCGAGACGGAGTTCCCACCTCTTGGGAACCCTAGCGGGCTATTTTATCGCTCGCGTCGACATTTACCCATCCATGGCCGACGCGACTTCATCCACCACGTTCGAGCCGCTCACGGAGATCGAGACCGAGGGAATGACTCTGATCGAAGGGCTGCCCGGCCACGGCCTCGTCGCCGCCATCGCCGTCGATCAGATCACCCGGCAGCTCGAGCTGGAACACCACGGAAACGTCCATTCTGACGCCTTCCCACCGGTGACGTCGTTCGCGGATGGCCGGGTCCAGGATCTCGTCCGAGTCTACGCGCGGGAGGACCCGCCGGTAATGACCCTCCAGAGCGACGTTGCCCTCCCACCGAGTTCGTTCGAGGCCCTGAGCAAGGCCGTCCTCGAGGACCTGGCCCAAGAGTTCGAGCGGGCCATCTTCCTCGCGGGAGCCCCGGTCCAGAAGCGGGCTGACGTCGGCAAGGTCATCGCCGTCGCGACCACTGACGAGCTCGAGGCCGACCTTGAGGCGGCCGAGATAGAGCTCGCGGAGGGAATGGGGCTCATCGGTGATATCACGGGCGCGCTCGTCAGTGCCTGCTACCATTCGGGCGTTCCAGCTGCCGTCCTCATCACAGGCGCCCACCCGTTCGTCCCGGACCCCGGTGCGGCCCAGGCGGTGATCGAGGACGCCCTTGAACCGCTCGTGGACTTCGACATCGACACGTCCGAACTCAAGGAGCAGTCCGACGAGATCCAGGAGCGGATGCAGCAGATCGCCGAGCAGTACCAGCAGATGGCCGAGGAGGGCGAGCAGCCTCCGAGGCAAGCCACGCCGAGCATGTACCAGTAGCGACGTTGGAACACGGAGACGCGAAATACATCTAACCGGGCCTGCCCAATTGCAACTAGTTTATCCAGCTCTCCCCGAAGGTTTCGGTCATTCCAGGGAAGTAGGAACCCAGTGACCCATTTTTCTCCACGACGGTCGTCTCGGTCCTCATGGAACCCATCGAACGGATCCTCGTCCCGGTGGACGGCTCACCGCTCTCGAAACGCGCGCTCCGTGTCGCTCTCGATGAATACCCGGACGCCGATGTGACGGTCCTGCACGTGGTCAACCCAACCCAGCCCGGCTACAGCTACCCCGTCGATTACGACACCACCGACGAGCCCCTTCACGGCTCGGAGGAGTGGTACGAACGCTCGAGAGAGCTCGCCGAACGACTCTTCGAGGAGGTCAATGAGATCGCTAAAGAGTATGGCGACACCGTAAGCATCGACACCTTGGTCGGCGAACCGGGTCGGGCCATCATTGACTACGCCGCCGAGCACGACATCGACCAGATAATCATCGGGAGCCACGGCCGGGACGAGGAGGAGCAGTTCTTCCTCGGGAGCGTGACCGAGACTGTCGTCTTCCGCTCGCCGGTGCGCGTGCTCCTCGTCCGATAGCGACTTAGTCCTCAACCAGCGTCTCTGCTCGCCCGGCTTCGTTTCCTACGGTATGGGAACTGGCTGATGGAATAATGACGTTCGGCTTGACCATGTGGGAGGAACGGAGATCAAACAAGGGATGCGGGAGCATCTCGGCCAGTGTATCAATAGTCAGGCGAAGCGTGACGTTGAGGGATGGCTCAGGGTCGACAGAACTACATTCAAGTCCCTGGCTCCCCTCGAAGAGAGTGGAATGCCGGCCGCATCGCCGACCTGCTGTGCGCGGTGTCCACATGTGGACCAGTTCCACGCCAATTGCTCGCATCCGTTCAGGCAGCTCCTCATGCGGGAACTGGAATCCACAGAGGGCCGGTGTCCGCTCTACGAGGAGATTCGGGCGAGCGAGATGCGGTCGCTGGCACGACGGCTGGGCCCTTAGCTCAGTGGTAGAGCGCTCCGCTCATAACGGAGTAGTCATCGGTTCGAATCCGGTAGGGCCCATCGCGCCCAACTCTAACACGTCTCAGGACCCGACCAGTTCCGTATGTCCAGCCATATTTAGGTAGACCGCGATAGACCCCCTGTAGTCAACCGGTGGGAACAATCCGTTGGTCCCATTGGAATGAATCCGAGCAGTCCCCTCCTTCGTTCGACCTCTAGACTTGTATGTCCACGCCGTCGACCGTGATCTCGGCGACGATGGTTTCGGACCCGGTCCGCGCGTCACGGGCCGCCGCCCGCTCGAGGGCCCGTTCGGCGAGCCGGCGGGTTCCGGCCAGGGAGAGCGAGGCCGTATCGGCGTCCTCGAGCACGCCGAACGCGGTGGCCCGGCCGCTCCCCACCGCGACGTACGGTACCGCCATCGATCCTTCGTCCGGACCCAGCATGTAGACCTGTGAGCCGTCGTCATCGACGCCACCGAGAACGAAGGCGGCTGCTCCCGGAGGGGTCTGTCGGAGCGCCTCAGCAGCGAAGGTCGCGAGGGCCGCGAGCGACATCGGCTCACCTCGAAGGAGTTCGTCGCGCTTCACACGCGCGCGGACCCGCCGGACGAACGCGCGAGCGGGCCCGAGGTCGTCCGTCGAGCCCATGGCTCCGGTCGGATGGACCTGGACGAGCTTCTCGACCGCGTCGCCCCGAACGACCGACCCCCGGGTCGTCCGGGTGTCGGCCGCTAGGATGGCGCCGTCACTCGCAGCGATGCCGATGAGCGTCCCCCCTGGTGGAGGGTTGGCGCGGCGTCGGGCGTCCCTGGCGGGGTCGCCGCCCTCGGGATCGGGTCCGCGGTGCATCGGCCCCTTACTCGGAGTACCCTTCCTGGAGGAACCTGCCTTCGGATTCGTACATGCTGACGAGCTCCTCGACGAACTCCTCGTAAGTTTCGTCCTCTTCGAGATGTGTCTCGATTCGGGTTCGCAGGTCGTCGCTGATTTCGATGGTGGTGGTCATGTCGGTCGAACTGTATCACGTGGTTTGGGGCCGTTCATCCACCCTCCTGGAGGTAGGCAATCGCCTCGTCGTCACTGACCTGCCCGAACCGGTCATAGAACTGGCCGACGGCTCCGAAGTTAGCCGGGGTCGAGAGGCAGACGACGTCATCTGTCTCACCCTCGAGTTCGACGACGGTGTCGGGGGGACCGACGGGGATGGCCAGGACGACGCGCTCGGCACCACGTTCACGGACGAGGCGGACCGCGGCGATGGCGGTCGAGCCCGTCGCGACGCCGTCGTCGACGACCACGACGGTCTTCCCCTCGAGGTCGGGCGCCCCCCGGTCGCCCCGGTAACGCTCGGCTTTCAAGTCTGCGTTCTCGGCCTCACGTCGACGCTCGCGTTCGACGTAGGCCTCGTCAATGCCGAACCGGTCGATGGTGTCCTGGTCGAGCCAGGCGCTGCCGTCGCGAGCGACGGCACCGATGGCGAACTCCGGGTTGTGCGGCGCACCGATCTTCGAGGCGACGACGATATCGAGCGGCACCCCGAGGGCGTCCGCGACGGCCCGCCCCAACGGCAGCCCCCCACGTGGAATGGCCAGCACGATGTCCGCCTCGATAGAACGGTCTAGAAGCGCATCCGCCAACCGACGGCCAGCGTCGGTTCGATCCTGAAATCGCATCGTTTCACCCCTTCCTTTCGCCATACAGCCAGGTTGTCACGCCGATGGTAAAGGCCCCGTCATGGTTCCCGGTACGTGGGA
>CAYOLR010000211.1:0-5057 GCA_964404815.1 uncultured Halobacteriales archaeon | reverse complement strand
CCGACGTGGATCGGGCCGGTCGGGTTGGCACTCGTGTGTTCGACGATCACCGTCTCGTCCCGGTTCGGGAGTTCGCCGTACGATCCCTCGATGCCGGCGTTCAACGTGCCCCGATAGTAGGCCTCGTCGGGCACGAAATTGAGGTACGGTCCGTCGTGGGAGACTCCCCCGATGTAGTCGTAGTCCGACGGAGCAATTTCGGTGGCGATGTCGGCGGCAACGACGGGGGGCGGCCGGCCTGCCTCGTTGGCGAGCCGGAAGGCGACGCTCGATGCCAGGACGGCGTCGACGTCGCCCGGCGGGTCCTCGAGCCCCAGGTCACCGGTCGGGAGATCCAGCGTCGTCAGCGCGTCCTCGAGCGCGGCTGCGACGGCTGCCCGGAACGCGAGGAACATGGCCGCGGTACTGGGCGGGCTGATAAAGGCGTTCTGAAAGGGTGGTCCATGCCGGAGCAGCCGGGACTTCGAACGAGACCTCGAGGGATGGGCCAACGCACCGTGCGGCTTTTCCCCGTTGCCGGCCAACTCGCCGTCGGGATGCCCAAACAGGTCGACGACCCCGACTACCACAACGTCGAACACACCGCGGTCCAGACCTGTGGGTGGACGAAAAACGCCCTCAACGGTGAGGGAAAGTGCTATAAAAACATATTCTACGGGATCGAATCCCATCGCTGCATTCAGATGACACCCGTCGTCAAGTGCAACGAGCGTTGCGTCTTCTGCTGGCGGGATCACAAGGGTCACGCCTACGAGCTCGAGGATGTCGAGTGGGACGATCCCGAGGCGGTCGTCGACGCCAGTATCGAGCTCCAACGGACGCTCCTTTCCGGATTCGGTGGGAGCCACAAGGTGCCCCGCGACCGGTTCGAGTCCGCGATGGAACCGCGCCACGTTGCGATCAGCCTCGACGGCGAGCCGACCCTCTATCCGTACCTTCCCGAACTTATCGAGGAGTTCCACGCCCGGGACATGACGACGTTCCTGGTCTCCAACGGCACCAATCCTGACGTCCTTGCCGATTGTGAGCCCACCCAGCTCTACGTGAGCGTCGACGCCGCCGAGCGGGCGACGTTCGACCGGGTGGTGCGCCCGATCGACGACGACGCATGGACGGACCTGATCGATACCATGGACGTCCTTTACGAGAAGGACTGCCGAACGGTGCTCCGAACGACGCTCATGGACGGGGAGAACATGGCTAACCCCGACTGGTACGCCGGGTTCTATGAACGGGCCGATCCGGATTTCATCGAGCTAAAGGCCTACATGCACGTCGGCCACTCCCGGGGGCGTCTGGACCGGGAGACGATGCCCGAGCACGACGACGTTATCGACTTTGCCGAGGCCGTCCAGGCCCATCTCCCCGAGCACGACGTACTCAAGGACGTACCGCCCTCGCGAGTGGCGCTGCTGGCCAAAGAGGAAGATACTTGGGCGCCGACCCTGGAGAAGGATAGTGCCTTTTGGGCGGACGACCCCCACGCCGCCTAACCATCACGATTTTGAGATAGTTCCCAATTCCGGTATGCTTATCAGTATTGTGGGCGCTAGACTGAGCTATGGCAGAAGCGCAACCCGCCATCGGGGCCGATGCCGTCGTCACGCTGCGACGGATCGCCCTCGCGGGCGGGCTCGCCGGCGAGACGAAGCTCTCCTGTTCGGGTCTCGCCGGCGACCTCGACGTCTCCACGCAGACCGCCTCCCGGCGGCTCCAGCACCTCGAGGAGGCCGGACTTATCGAACGCGAGACCGTCGGCGACGGCCAGTGGGTCTCCATCACCACCGCCGGGGAACAGACCCTCCGTCGCGAATACGAGTCCTACAGACGCGTGTTCGAGGAGCCCGACGTTATCGAACTCGTGGGTGAGGTAACGAGCGGGATGGGCGAGGGCCGCCACTATATCTCGCTGTCCGGCTACATGGATCAGTTCACGGAACGCCTCGGCTACGAACCGTTTCCGGGGACGCTCAACCTCGACCTCGACACCGAGAGCGTCCGGGCGCGGGCCGGCCTGGCCGGGTTCGACCCGGTCCCGATTGACGGGTGGGAGGACGACGACCGGACCTACGGGCCCGCCGTCTGCTATCCGGCCACCGTCAGGGGGCCTGGCGGTGGCACGTACGGAGAAACCCACGTGATCGCCCCCGAACGCACCCACCACGACGAGGACCAGCTCGAGCTGATTGCCCCCCACAAGCTCCGAAACGAGCTCGACCTCGAGGACGGCGACACGCTCACTGTGTCGGTGGAGGAAAGCCAATGAGTCAGCGGCTCTCCGCCGACGTCACGGCGGCGATCGAGGCGTTCCGGGTGGGCGAGCCGGTCCTCGTCCACGACTTCGACGACCGCGAGGGCGAGACCGACCTGCTCTACCCGGCTGGCGACGTCACCCCCACCGCCGTCGCCCGGCTCCGGAACGACGCGGGCGGCCTCCTGTTCGTGGCCCTCGCCGACGAAACCGCGGCCGACTTCGATCTCCCGTTCCTCCACGAGATCATCGACCACCCCTCGAACGATCACTCCGACCTTCGCTACGATACCCGACCCTCGTTCTCGATCTCGGTCAACCACCGGGACACCTATACCGGCGTTACCGACGAGGACCGCTCGCTGACGATTCGGGCGATCGCGGACGCAGCACAGGCGGCCGATAATGGATCCTACGGGCCGGAAGAGTTCGCTGACTCGTTCCGGACGCCCGGCCACGTTCACCTGCTCAAGGCGGCCCCGGGCCTGTTCGCGAACCGACGTGGCCACACCGAGTTCGGCATCGCGCTCGCGGAGGCGGCCGACCGCCCCCCGGCCGTCGCCGGATGCGAGATGCTGGACGACGCGACCGGCGGCGCACTCTCGAAACACGCCGCCAGGGACTACGCCGACCGGCACGGGCTGACGTTCGTCGAGGGCGAGGCCCTCATCGAGGCGCTGCAGTAACCCTGCGGCACCGTTTCCGGTCATTTCAACGGCTTTTCCGGTCGGTCGAGACCCACACTCACCCGTTTCGAGCCACCTCTCGGGTGTCAGCGGGCATTGGCCGTCGACATCGACGTGGAGTCCCCCGGTTCGTTTCGGGAGCGGTTCGGACGGATCCGTGTCAAGTGGTCGCCGGATTCCTATCAAATTAAGGCAACGGGTGCCGAGGCACCGGGTATGGCAGTCTTCGATGATATGGACGTGGACACCATCTGGATGGATGGGGAGTTCGTCGACTGGGGCGACGCCCAGGTGCACGTGCTTACACACGCGCTTCACTACGGGACCGGCGTCTTCGAGGGTGTCAGGTGCTATTCGACGGAGGAGGGCCCCGCCATCTTCCGGTGGGACGAACACCTCGAGCGGCTTTACCAGTCCGCCCAACCCTACGACCTCGAAATTCCCTTCGATCGCGGGACGCTCACGGACGCGACGGTCGAGCTGATCGACCGACAGGACCTGGAGTCGTGTTATATCCGGCCCATCGCCTTTTACGGGTACGATCGCCTCGGCCTGAGTCCACAGGAGGTCCCGGTCCAGGTCGCGATCGCCTGCTGGCCGTGGGGCGCCTACCTCGGCGAGGAGGCCCTCGAGGAGGGCGTCGAGGTCATGGTGTCGTCGTGGCGAAAACACGCCTCCAGCCAGATCCCTACCAACTCCAAGACCACTGGCCCGTACGTCAACAGCGTCCTTGCGGGCGAGGAGGCCCGCCGGAACGGCTTCGTGGAGGCGCTGGTCCTGAACAAGGAGGGCAACGTCGCCGAGGGACCGGGCGAGAACCTCTTCCTGGTTCGCGACGGCGAGATCTACACGCCGGGCCTCGCCGAGGGCATCCTCGATGGAATCACTCGACGGGCCGTCATCCGGATCGCCCGGGATCTCGGGTACACGGTCCACGACCAGGCCACGATCAGTCGCGGCGAGCTCAACACGGCAGACGAGCTCTTCTTCTCCGGGACGGCCGCCGAGGTCACCCCGATCCGGCAGGTCGACAACGTCGTCATCGGCGAGGGCACGCGCGGCCCGGTCACCGAGGAGATCCAGTCGCGGTTCTTCGACGTCGTCGAGCGAAGGACCGACGCGTACGACGAGTGGTTCACCTACATCTGACGTGACATCCCTCGCCCGGTCGGCCGAAGTTTTCCCCTGGGAACCTCCGTAAGGATTGCCGCTATCTGCGACCCCGGTCAGTTTTTGTGGAGACCGCTGCCGCTAAAGGTACGCCCGGCGGCCTAGCGCTTATGGCAGACGACGATCACGGCTTCGAGACGAACAGCATTCACGCCGGGCAGGACGCCGACCCGACCACCGGGGCGCGGGCGCCGCCGATCTACCAGACCACATCCTACGAGTTCGAGGACGCCGAGCACGCCGCCGATCTCTTCGCCCTCCGGCAGGCCGGCAACATCTATAGCCGGATCATGAACCCGACCAACGCCATGCTCGAGGAGCGGTTGGCGACCCTCGAAGGTGGGGTGGCCGGGCTCGCCACCTCGAGCGGGATGGCCGCCCTCGACCTGACGACTTTCATTCTCGCCGAGGCCGGTGACAACATCGTGACTGCGTCGTCGCTCTACGGGGGCACGTACACCTACTTCACCCACACTGTGACCCGTCGAGGGATCGAGACCCGGTTCGTGGACACGTTGGACTACGACGCCTACGCCGACGCCATCGACGAAAACACCGCCTACGTCCACTTCGAGACGATCGGGAACCCAGCCCTCGACACACCCGACATCGCACGGATCGCCGATATCGCCCATGACTACGGCGCGCCGGTCTTCGTCGACAACACCTTCGCGACACCGTATCTCTGCAACCCGATCGAACATGGTGCCGACCTCGTCTGGCACTCCACGACGAAGTGGATCCACGGGGCCGGCTCGACGATCGGCGGCATCCTGATCGACGGCGGGACCTTCGACTGGGACCCCGACCGTCATCCAGAGGTGGCGGCCGACAACCCCGCTTACCACGGCGTCAACTTCAAGGAGGCCTTCGGCGACGCGGCCTTCGCTTACGCCGCCCGCACCCGGGGCCTTCGCGACCTCGGCAACCAACAGGCCCCCTTCGACGCG
>CAYOLR010000210.1:3761-5071 GCA_964404815.1 uncultured Halobacteriales archaeon | reverse complement strand
GCACTTCGGCATCACCGACCTGGAGTTCAAGCCCCACTACAACCCGTATACCGAACCGAGTTTCGAGCTCTTCGGGACCCACCCCACGACGGGCGAATTGGTCGAGATCGGCAACTCGGGCATCTTCCGCGACGAGGTCCTCCGACCGCTGGGCGTCGAGGCCGACGTCATGGCGTGGGGGCTCGCCCTTGAGCGGCTCATGATGCTCGTCACCGGCTCGGAGGACATCCGCGACGTCCATGGGACGCTCGTCGACCTCGACTACCTCCGCGAGGCGGAGGTGATCTACTGATGCCCACCGTCGACGTGAATCCCGACGAGCTCCGCCGGCTCACGGGCCATTCGGACAAGGACGACGACCAGCTGAAGTCCGACCTGTTCGGGCTCGGCCTGGAGTACGAGGGCGAAACGGAGGAGGGCTGGTTCGAACTCGAGTTCGCCCCCGACCGACTTGACCGACTTTCGGTCGAGGGCGTGGCCCGGTCGCTCAGGTATCAGTATGGGGACGATCGTGGCGTCCACATCCCGAGCACGAACGATCCGGACTGGAGCATCGTCGTCGAGGAGGCCGTCCCCGACGAGCGGCCCTTTGTGACGGGGGCGATCGTCCGCGGCGTCAGCTTCGACGAGACGGCCCTCGAGTCGGTCCTCCAGCTCCAGGAGAAGCTCCATGCCACGATGGGCCGGGACCGGGTCAAGGGCGCCATCGGCATTCACGACCTCACGATGCTCAAGGGGGCGACGGCGACCGACGCGCCGGCCGAACAATCGATCACCTACACCGGGATCGAGCCCGAGGCGGACTCGTTCGTCCCGCTCGATAGCGACCGGGAAATGACGCCCGCCGAGGTGCTGTCCGACCACCCGGTCGGCGACAAGTACGCCCCGATCGTCGCCGATTACGACCGCTACCCTGCCATCTACGACGACATCGGCCTGTTCTCGTTCCCGCCGGTCATCAACGGAAGGCGGACGGAGGTCTCGACCGACTCCCGTGATCTCCTCGTCGAGATGACCGGAACCGACCAATGGACGATCGACCGGATGCTCAATATCGTCTGCTACGCCCTTGACGCCCGGGGCGCCACCATCGAGGAGATGATCGTGGAGTATCCCGATCGAAAGATCCACCGACCCGACTTCGAGGTCGACACCAAGCGGGTGACTCACGGCCGGATCGAGGAGATCATCGGCGTCGACCTGGACGAGCAGGAAATCGTCGACCTCGCCGAGCGGTCGGGCCTGGACGCGGAGGTCACGCCGGTCGGCGACGACGAGCTGGCCTACGCCGTGGACGTCCCACCCTACCG
>CAYOLR010000210.1:0-3751 GCA_964404815.1 uncultured Halobacteriales archaeon | reverse complement strand
TGGACGTCATCGACGACCTCGGGCGGGCCTACGGGTTCAACGAGCTGGCCCCCCGGTATCCTGACGTTTCGACCGTCGGCGGCCGGCACGAACGCTCGCGACACGAGCGGGCCGTCCGGGACGTGCTCGTGGGGCTCGGCTTCGAGGACCTCCTCAACTTCCACCTCATCAGCGAGACCGCAAACTACGATCGCTTGAACATCGACCACGGGGCCGACGCCGTCGGCGGAGGCGACCCGGCGGTCATCGAGGAGCCCTACAGCGAGGAGTACGCCATCTTCCGGACCTGGGCGTTGCCGTCGCTCATGATGGTGCTCGAGAACAACACCCACCGGGCCTACCCGCAGGACCTCGCGGAGATCGGCGTGGCCGCCCGGGTCGACCCGGCCGAGGTGACCGGCGTCGAGGAGTGGCGCACGGTGGCGGCCGTCATCGCCAGAACCGACGCCTCATACGAGGACGCCAGAGCGCGGCTGCAGGCCGTCTGTCGACGCTTCCAGTGCGATCTCGAGACGCCACCGACCGACCACCCGAGCTTCATCGACGGCCGCGCCGCAGCCGTCGTCATCGAGGGCGATCCGGTCGGGGTGATCGGCGAGCTCCACCCGTCGGTCTTGGTCGAACACGACCTGGAGCTGCCCGTCGCGGCCTTCGAGTTCCGACTGTCGGCGCTCCGCTGATTACTCCTCGGGGACCACGTACTCGACGCCCTCGGGGACGTCGTCCTTGGGCTCGACCTTGATCACGATCGTGTCCGAGAGCCGGTTGAACAGCCGGAGTTTCCGGCCCGGCATGGCGAGCCACCCGATGAGGCAGTCGAGCGGCAGCAGGAACGCCTTCCCGAAGGCCTCGATGGCGGCGGCCGTGAGGTCGATCTCCTCACCGGCCTTGTCCACCACCTTCAGATTGAGGACCATTTTGCCCGGCGACTGCCCCCGATAGCCGTCGAAGAGCCACCAGTAGACGAACAGGCCGACACCGTTCCGGCCGAAGAAGACCGGTTCCGGGCCGTAGAACGGCCCGCCGATAACCCCGAACAAGACGTTCACGATCGCCCCGACGATGATGATATCGATCAGCCAGGCCCACAACCGGGTCGACCACTTCGCCAGGTGCAGCGTCCGTGTCTCCTCCTCGCTCATGGCCGCACGAACGCCCGGCCCGTCCTTGAAACCACAGTTGATGGGTTCACCCGAGATCCGCGCCGACGGCCTCGGCGACGGTGTCGAAGCCGTCCCGGTCGAGCAGTCGGAGCAGCCCCTGATTGATGTCACGGGCGATCCCGGGGCCCCGATAGACGAAGCCGGTGTAGAGCTGGACCAGCGAGGCCCCTGCCCGGATCTTCTCGTAGGCGTCCTCGGCGGTGAACACGCCGCCGACGCCAATCACCGGCAGGTCGGTCCGCTCGGCGACGAGTCGCACGGACGCCGTCGCCCGGGCCTCGAGGGGTTTGCCGGACAGGCCACCCGTCTCGTCGCGGTGGCGGCCCTGGAGGGAATCGGGCCGCTCCACCGTGGTGTTCGTGGCGATGATCCCGTCGAGGTCGAGGGTGGTCGCGAGCTCGACCGCCGAGGCGATCGCCGGCTCGGCGAGGTCTGGCGAGAGCTTCACCAGGAGCGGGGCAGCCCCCGCGTCTTGGAGGGCCGTGAGGATACGTTCCAGTGGTTCCCGGTCCTGGAGCTCGCGGAGGCCGGGCGTGTTCGGGCTGGAGACGTTGACGACGAAGTAGTCGCCGTAGGGGGCGAGCCGTTCGTAGGTATACCGGTAGTCGTCGTCGGCCGCCTCGAGCGGCGTCGATTTCGACTTGCCGATGTTGACCCCCAGGGGAACGTCCGGCAGCGTCGACCGGGCCAGCCGATCGCTCACGCGGTCGGCGCCGTCGTTGTTGAATCCCATGCGGTTGATGAGGGCCCGGTCGTCGGGAAGGCGGAACAGTCGGGGCCGGGGGTTGCCGGGCTGCCGGTCGGCCGTGACGCCCCCGATCTCGACGTGGCCGAAGCCCAGGCTGGCGAGCATCGAGGGCAGGCGGGCGTTCTTGTCGAAGCCGGCAGCGAGCCCCACTGGGTTCGGGAAGTCGAGCCCGAACGCCTCGACCGACAGCCGCTGGTCGGCAACGGTGTACCGACGGGCGAGAAAGGGTTCGAGGGGGGTCCCCTGGATGGTCCGGAGGCCGGCGGTTACGGCCCTGTGAACGGTTTCCGGCGGCAGGGCGAAGAGCAGCGGTTTGACCGCTCCATAGAGGTTCATGCCCGGGTGCCGGGTCAGAAGTCGTGTTCCACTTCGTCCTGATCGGCCCGCTGAATAATGATCTTGTCCTCCCGTACCCTGACGAGCACTTCGTCGCCGATCTGCATCCCTGCGACGGCGAGTTCATCCTCGTGGAGATTGATGTGGGCGTTGTGGTATTCGCCGTCTTCGCCTTTCGCCCCACTGGGGCTGAGCTTCTTTTTCCGGACCATTTCGCTGAGCCTACCCGGGGTTCGCCGCACGACCTACTTAAACGTTCCCACCCGGGAGACGGATCCCGAAAACCGGGCGGCCGGACCGCGTTAGATTTCGCCGATGGCGCCGGGGGGCCGCTGCGTCTTATTTAAGTGTTCGTCCCATTTTGCCGATATATTTATAACAGACCCTGTTCACGGTTCCCATGGAGGCGCAAACCATGGTACGAGAGGACGGTAAGCGGAACTTTGCACTGCGGGACGAGTCGGGCGACGAGGAGAGCGTGTTCAGCGGGAACACGCCACGCCAGGCCGCCTTGAAGGCTGCCAGACGGCTCGAAGACGTGGGGTCAAGCGAGGAGAGCGCTCCCCGCACAGAGATCAGGCTCCGTGAGAAAGGGACCGACAAGGTTCACATCTACGACGCCTGGGCTTGGCAGAGCGACGCCCCGAGCGATAAACCCGACTGGATGCCGAGCAACATCACGGAAGCCAACGTCTCGAAGAAGGGTATCGAGCACCTGGAAGAATAACCCTGCCCGACGCGCCCGTGATCGTTCGGAATCCTTAGCACCGCCATCCCCCTAACCACGTGTGCGCGGGCTCACCCGGCCGTACCGACCGTGCGAGCGAGGGATGACCGGCCGCCCTCCTCCCGCGTGACACCGCCCGCCGAGCGGCGGGTCTCGCGCGATCGCCACGGGTATGGTATCACGTACCGGTGTGCCCTCGATCCGACGGGGTTAAAAGGAGGACTCGCCTTCGGTTCTATTGCGAACGTCGTCCGGGCCCTTCCCGGGCGCCGGCCCGACCGGAAAATCCCCGGCCGGTGCCGTCATCGGACCGGCGGCCTTCGATGGGTTTAATACCCGTCCGAAGGTATGTTAAGGTCCGAAGAAAGGACATGAGGATCCCAACCCTGCGGTCCGCCGTAAGACGGGATCTGATGTGAGCCCCAACAGTTTGGTGAGATCCGATCGGTCTCTCGGTTAGATCGTCGATACCACATAACGGAGCGACACTCTTCACGAGTGTCAACCCGCCATCCCCCCTGGGCCCAGCGCCCAGGGACCCATTCCGGTTGATCCTGCCGGAGGCCATTGCTATCGGAGTCCGACTAAGCCATGCTAGTCGCAGGGGTTCAGCCCCCTGGCGAACAGCTCAGTAACACGTGGCCAAACTACCCTATGGACCCGGACAACCTCGGGAAACTGAGGCTAATCCGGGATAGCGCTCCTCCGCTGGAATGCCGGGAGCGTGAAAGGCCCCGGCGCCATAGGATGTGGCTGCGGCCGATTAGGTAGACGGTG
>CAYOLR010000209.1:0-5073 GCA_964404815.1 uncultured Halobacteriales archaeon | reverse complement strand
TGCGAGGAGTCCATTTCCTGGTTCCATGGTAGCGGTGGACTCGCCCGATGCGACGATCGAGGCTGGCGGCGCGAGCATCCCCAAACTGGGATTGGGGACCTGGCAGAATACCGGCGCCTCCTGTACTCGCAGTGTTCAGACCGCTCTCGAACTCGGCTACCGACACATCGATACTGCCCAGGCCTACGGCAACGAGGCCGAGGTCGGCCAGGGGATCGCCGACGCCGATGTCGATCGTGAGGACGTGTTTCTGACGACGAAGGTCTGGCGATCGAACCTCCGTTATGACGACGTTCTGGAATCCGTTAAGGATAGTCTCGATCGACTCGGGACCGATTACGTCGATTTGTTGTTGATCCACTGGCCCCATCCCCGTCGACCCGTCGAGCCCACCCTGAACGCGATGTCGGAGCTCCGGGATGATGGGGCGGTGTCCCATCTCGGTGTCGCCAACTTCACGGTGGACCAGGTGCGGGCGGCTGTGCGCATCGCTGATGACCCGCTCGTGACCGATCAGGTCCTCTACCATCCCCTGAAGGACCAGTCCGCCCTACGGCGGTATTGCGAGGACGCTGGAATCGCCCTGACGGCCTATAGCCCGCTTGCGCGTGGCGGGGTCATCGGTGACGACAGACTTGGGACGATCGGCGACCGATACGGCAAGAGTGCCGCCCAGGTCGCCCTCAGGTGGCTACTCCAACAGCCAGGTGTCGTCGCGATTCCGAAAGCCACGAGCCGTGAACACTTGGAGGAGAACCTCGACGTGTTCGATTTTTCATTGACGGAGGCGGAGGTGGCCGAGATCCATGAACGGCAGCCGGGGCTGAAACGCCGGCTCTTGAACGGGCTTCCGGGGTTGATGCGGCGGGTTCCGATCTGACACTCCTTCGTGTCGGATCGCGCAACGACACTTGGCCAAAACACTCCGAGAGGCCTTCGACCGATATCGCCGGCTAACCGCTCACGAACCCATCGAGACTGCTGATCGCGAGTTCCACGATGCCGAACTCCAGGTCCGCGGCCGGCCGGTCGTGGACCTGAAAGAACGGGATGTCGAGGGACCTGACCGATTGGACGATCGCGGAATCCAGGTCTGTCGTCGAGAGCTCGGAGAGGTTCCCCTGCGCCATGACGCTGGTCCATCCACCATCGGTTTTGGCGAACACGACGAAGGTAACGAGTTCGCTCGATTCGATGAAGTCCAGCTTCCGGCTGTCGGGGGCGTACCCGAGGCGGAAATAGATCGCTTGCTCGGCATCGTCGTAGGTGTAGGAAACCGGGATGGCGTACCCCGTGTTCGCCTTTGCGAGTCCCAAGACACCGGCTTCGTTGGCCTGGAGGAAGTCGGCGATCTCGACGGCATCCATCGGCGTGGCCCCTGCGCTCATACCGTCGTATGCTATCGCGGACCATTAGTAACCGCGGGTGGATTATCGGGACCTGGGAATCTGCTTGGGGGTCGTCGGTCTTACGTGAGGCTGGATTTTCGACAACGCTTGGCCGATATCGAGGGGAATGCCTCGGCCTCGGAGTTCATTCGACCCGAACATCATCGGGAGAATGGGTATCCTCCCGTCCGCCGAAACTGCTCGCATGCAGAGCCCGCCCAACGAGGAGGATGTTCGTGAACTCGATGCCCGGGAAATCGACGGTGAACCGTTTACGGACATCATGGACGCCCTCCGTGGACTATCCGATGACGGTACGCTCAGGCTGATCAACAGCTTCGAACCGGTTCCGCTGTATCAGGTCCTCGAGGAACGAGGGTACGAGTACCAGACGAACCGGGTCGGCGACGACGAGTGGCACATCGCCATCACACCGCAGTAAACGGCCGGTGGTGCGTTATTCCCACCAGATCGCCGTTACGGTCGCCTCATCGGTCTCTTCGGTCGAAAACGTGAATCCCCGATCGCCGAGTTTGGGGTAGAGGTGCTGCGGAGCCCGGTCGTTGAGTTGGACCAGAACCGTCGCGTCATCGAGGGCTGCCAGCCGTTCGAGGGTCTCGGTCAACGGCTCCGGTGGGGGGAGGTCCCGAACGTCGAGCACCTCGACCGGTCGGCCCTTGGGAGCGCCGGTGACCGTCAGCAATCGGGACGGGTCGGGCATATCATCGGCTACGGTTTCGATCACCCAGACGGTTGTCCCGAAGATGTTCAGCCGCCGGGCGGGAATCCGCCCGAACGTGTTCGGGGGTACTGGCAGGGTTGACGCGCCCCTTAACGGGAACATGGCCGCCATTCCGGGCGAGATCGATACGGCCCACCAACCGCCGATGGCGGTGCCCCTCCGCCATTTCGTCGTTGCCCTCGGGTTTCTCGTCCTGGGCACCGCGGTTGCGGCCGCGCTCGCGTTGGACCTCCTGACCGGATTCGCTCGCCTGGCCCACGTCCACCTACTCCTCGCGGGGTGGATCTGCGTGACGATCATGGGGGCCATGACCCAGTTCGTTCCGGTCTGGTCGGGAACGGGACTTCACTCCCGACGGCTCTCGCACTGGCAGCTCTGGCTCGTCACCGGGGGGTTGCTCGGGTTCTCGACGAGTCTTATCATCGGTCGCCCCGCTTGGACCGTGCCCTTCGGCGCGGCCATGCTGGCCGGGTTCTGGACCTTCGTCTACAATATCGGTCGGACCCTCCAGCCGCTTCCGTCCTACGACGTTACCGAGCGGCATTTCGGGCTGGCCATCGGGTTCTTCCTTCTCGTGACGGCGCTGGGATTCGGCCTGGCGCTCGATTTCGCCCTCCCGGTGTTCGCCTCGTTGCCCGTCACGCGAGTCGCCGTTATCCAGGCCCATGCCACGCTTGCGGTCTTCGGTGCCGTCTTGACGACGGTCATCGGGGCCCTCTATCAGCTCGCCACCATGTTCACCCAGACGGACCTCCACGGGATCGACCACTGGTTCCGCCGGCTCGAGGAGGTGGGATATCCGGTCGGGGTCGTCCTTCTGGCAGCGGGGCGGTTGTGGGGGTCTGTCCCGGTGGCACGAATCGGCGGTCTGCTCGTCGTACTGTCGCTCCTCGGGTTCAGCGTGATCCTCGGACGGCGGTTGTACGAGGCGCAGGTCCCATGGACGCCGATGCTGTCACGCTACGCGGTAGCGGCCCCGGCGCTCGCCCTCTGGGGGCTGCTGACGGTACCTGCCTGGTTCTCCCGTCCGCTGTCCCCGACGACGACGTTCGGCGCACCCGGGGTGGTCCACATCCTCGGACTGGGGGTGATCGGATTCGTGGTGCTGGGCACGCTCTATCATGTGGTGCCGTTCATCATCTGGGTGCACCGCTATAGCGACCGACTGGGTTACGAATCCGTGCCGATGATCGACGACCTCTACTCCGACCGGATCGCGACGGCTGATCTGACGTGCTTCCTTGTCGGGACCGCGGGGATCGTGGCTGTGGATCTCGTCGGCGGTCTCCGAGGGATGGAATGGATTGGTGCGATGGTCTTGCTCCTCGGAGCCACCTTATTTGCGGCGAATATTTTCCTGGTCATCAGACGGCACGCCCCCAGAAATCTCATACTCGGTCGGGTACCGTGGTCGACGGCGGGTTCGAAATAGGCCGGCTTTGTCCGGGCGGTGATCACGGATACCGGTGGATCGAGTGTTCAGAACGGTGCGTCGGGTTCCTGCCGGCCGGTCGGGTCCGTGGACTCGATAGCGTCGTCCTCCCCCGGGACCTCGCCCGTCGCTCGGAACTCGTCCTCGAGCGAGTGGAGCCGATCGTTGATGGCCTCGTGTTGATTGTGCATCGGGGCCACCCGGACCCGGACGATGTCATAACGGTGACGGTCGGTGAGGCCGTTCCACGCTCGGAACGAACCGATCGTGAGGGTGTGCGCCTGGGGACAGAACGGTGTCGTCGGCGTAAACTCAGCCCGGAGGACGGCCGGATCGTCGGCCTCTTCGGCGTACCGATACCCGGCCGAGGGATGCCGGGTATCCCGGTTTAACCGGGCCAGGTTGTAGCCGAATGTCATGTCGTAGACCGATCGTTCCTCGAACACCGCCCGGGTGATCTCGTGGAACGCCAGGTGCTCGTCGCCCTCGAGCACCGAGTGGCCCTCGAGGAACGGGCCTGGATCGGGAAGGTGCGCCGGGACGAAGGCGTCAGGATCGTCGAACAGGTCTCCATCCTCGCGGCGGAAGCCGCCGAGGAACCCGCTCATGGGCTGTTGCCTCGCATCGTGGTCACCCATCCTCCATCGGAAGGTGAATTCGCGTCACGTGGCCGCCACACCCACACTGATCCACGTATTCCCAGTCGATCTGTGTCTCGTCGAACCGGTCGGCCAGCACGGGGAAGAGGTACTCACGGGGATGCCCGTGCTCGCCGTGGGTGACGAGGTTGACGTGATAGCCCGCCGCCGTGTTTCGAACGGCTGTCAGGGCGTCGTCCACGATCCGGTCCCGGTCGGCGGCATGGGCCTCCGTTTCGAGGTTCGCCGACCAGGAGTTTCGATGAACGCGGTCCAGGGCTCGGTCGCCATCGGCATGGGGATGGTCCTCTTTCGTCGTGGTCATTATTGGTTGCAAGGGACTAGGCGGGGAAAGCCACAAGGCCGAACATCTTCATCGCCGGATCGGTCGATAGATCCGGGGAGGATGTCATTTTTTCGGCAGTGTAGCGACGAACTTCCCCTCGGCTTCGCGTTCGACCTGGTAGGCTTCGGCGTCGAACTCGTCGATCTCAGCGGCCATCTGGTAGTACAGGGGTTTCGGGTCGTGGTCGTTGATGATCTGCAAGGCCTCACCGCTTGGCACCTGATCGAAGGCCTCGAAGATCTTCGGATGACGTTCGGGTGGCGGCATTTCACGGAGATCGAGGGTATCTGCGGGCATGCAGGCTACTCTAGGCGGGATGGCATGGAAGTCGTTGTCCCGAACGTGTTCAGCGATCGTTCAGCCGGTCCGCTTCAGGGGCTTTCCCTTCGGCCGGTCGTATCGCTGATGATGTCTCACTTACCGTCGACGGAGAACGAAGACGGTTGCGACCGCAGCAAGGGCCAGGAGCATGGTTTTCTTTGACGCCATGGGACGAGGTACGGCGGACGCCGTAGTAAACCATGCTG
>CAYOLR010000208.1:3346-5106 GCA_964404815.1 uncultured Halobacteriales archaeon | reverse complement strand
TGGACTCGCCGGGATTTGAACCCGGGGCCTCCCCCATGCCAAGGGGGTGATCTACCGCTGATCTACGAGCCCGCATCCCAGAATATCGCATCCGCGCTCATAACTCCCTCGGATATACTCCGTGCGTTCACCCACATAACTCGGATCTGTCTACGGTCAATCCTCCTGGTTACCGCGATACTTCGCGTACCCGATCGCAATTCCGATCCCAGCCAGCGCGGAGAGGACTCCCAACCCGGGCGTCTCGGCCTCGGTTTTCGTCGACGTCTGTGTCGATGGCGGATTCGGCGTTGGACTCGGTGTCGGAGAGGGGGTTGGGGTGGTTTCGGTAATCGTCACGGTACCAATGGCGTTGCCATTCAATTCGAGGGGGTACTCGCCCGGTTTCTCGAACGTATAGGAGATCTCGACCGGTTTCGTCGTCCTCCCGGCGATCTCGATCTCCCTGTCGGTGAGCCGATCGTTCGGAAACTCGTCGAGTTTGAGCACTACCTCCTTGGTCGCGTTCGACTCCCGGCGGTTCGTCAGGTTGACTCGTACGGTAACTGGTTCGCCGACTTCGACCGAATCAGATTGTAACTCGATGGTATCGAAGACCACCGCCCGCTCGACGGTGATCGTCTCACGATAGGCCGGTGGAACACGGATTTCGTGGTCACTGATATCGTCGAAGGTGTGCTCGAACGTGACGGTCGTTGATTCGCCCGGCTGGAGGTTTACCTCGGTTGAATCGACCGATGTCTGCCCGACGAACAGCTCAATCGTCTGACCACCTGCTTTGTTTCCAATGTTGTTGACCTCGAGATCGAGACCCCACGATTCACCAAGTATAACTTCCTCCGTCGTTTCTTCGATCGCCGGATATTCGAAGGCAGCAAACGATTCGATGGGTTCCGGGTCGGTCACCGAGAACGCGTCACTGAACACTTCCTGCGGGTAGTCGGTCCCGCCGACGAAGCGCTCGTAGAAATCAGTGTAGTCGACGCCGGTGATATCGAACAACGCCGCGAGCTGTTTGGACCGACTGAGCAGGTTGTCCCTGACGAGCCGCTGGTCGTTCGTCCGTCGCAGGTAGTTCCCGATATCAGCGTTCTTATCGGTTCTCGCCCTGATGTCGACGTCGATTGCCCCCATGATCGCACGGCCCTTGTCGTAGACCGAGTCAGCTGCCGGGACGGTCACCTCGTGTGTCCGTACATCGTTATGAAACTCGTCAAGGAGTTGTTGCTTGGTGAACTCCCCCATATCGTACATCAGCAGCATCATCAACCACGTCGTCTGACCCTCGAACTGCCAGTTTGGCTCCCTGAACCGTTCGTAGGTGTGGACCTGTTCTGAGAGGAAGCCTTGCTTGGCGTCGTCGAGCGCCTGGTTGGCGTGGATCGCGATGGCATCACCACCCATGGTGGCCCCGCTTGGTTCGACCTCCGGTGGAGGCACGAAGGCTAACCGGGAGGATTGCGTGTCGATACCGTAATAGTCCTCCAATAACTGCTGGCCCTGCACCAGAACGTGGATGAGTTCGTCCTGATCGGGGCCGTCCGCCGACGGAAGTTCCACGAACCTGATCTCGGGATCGACGTCAGTGACGTGGCGGACGTCGATATCCCCGAGGATGAACATATCGAACGGCCGCTGGAACTGGTTTCGGTTCGGATAGAGGTCATAGGTGTTGGTGTCGACCTGTTTCCCCGGGGCGACCGACACCCACCCATCCGGAGGCTTGAACGTGAACCGATGCGTCTTCGGGAGGGTCTCCG
>CAYOLR010000208.1:0-3246 GCA_964404815.1 uncultured Halobacteriales archaeon | reverse complement strand
ACCCACCCATCCGGAGGCTTGAACGTGAACCGATGCGTCTTCGGGAGGGTCTCCGATTGCGGCGTGCCTTTCCAGTTACTCACCGCTAGCACTTCGTGGATGATGCTGACAATGGACTGATCGAGAACGACACTCTGGAAGTAGCCCGATTTCCCGTAGCCCTCGCCGAGTTGGACCTCGTACCTGATTCGGGTTCGCGGTGGCCGGACGCCAGTTGTATCCATGCTGTCGCTTTGAGATGGCCGTCTCGCCGGTGAGGAACCGCTCACCAGCTACGAAATGATTACTGAGAGAGAGAGTGAATCCGGGGCCTCGCTCCCGTGGGCGGTGAGCGTGACCGTCGCGAGGCCGTTCTTTTGGATGTCGAATTCGTAGTGTGGATACCAGTCAGCTGGCTCGACCGCATCCGGCGGCCCGATGGTTGGGTGGTGTTCCGGTTCACCTTGCCACTGTGACCCCGCCAACCGGGGAATCCCCGATATACCGGCGCCCAGGGTGGCAACCCCGAGGAATCGCCGGCGATACATGCGCTATCAATTCAATTACCTGATCATAATTCCCCGGGGCCGTTCACCAGGGGAGGAACGGGGCTTCACCCCGGTATTTTCATGCTCGCGCTCAATACGAATCGTGACCTCCGGTGTCACTCGCCGGGGTCGAACCGCTCCCACACGAGCCAGTAATCGTACCGACGGTCGGTCACAGATTCGATCCCGACCTCGACGCCGTACCGGCCGTCGGGTGGGGTCGGTGACCTGATGAGTTCGGCCCCGCCGATTTCCTTGATCGAAGTGACCGATGTCCCGTTTTCTCTCGTAACGTCGAGGTCCGTGACCAGCAGGGCGTGTCCTTCAGCCGTTGCCGGGACGGTGACATTCTCGAGGGAGACCTCGCCGGTCAGGCCGACGAGATCGATCGTTTGCGGCGCCGAGCGATGGCACTCCCCGGCTAGTGTCCTGAGCGGGGTGATCGTCGGTTTATACGGGCCCGAGAACACCTCGGGGTAGCAGGGACCGAGATCACCAGGCTGATCGACGAACACGATCCGAACTGTCATCGTCACCGAGGAGAACTCGTCGGGGAGCTTCCGAGGGCGGATCACATACTCGATGATGGGACTATCGGACCCGTTCGCGGCCGTCGGTGCGGCTGTCTCGGCGGGGGAGGGATCCGTCGCATCCGGTGCCCCAGCGGTACACCCAGCGAGTAGGACCGCAACGAGGACGAGGAGGACGGGCGCTCGTAACACGGGTGAGCCGTTGCCCGCAGGCCGTGTTAATGGTGGCCGACACTGCAATCGATGTTTGACCGTCAGCCCAAGTAGTCTCGGTCCGGTGATCCGGGGTTCCCGGGACATCCACGGAGTTCATCCGTCCGGATCCAGTACCATTGAGGCGAGCCCGCATGGCGATGGACTACCGTACACGCATCCTCTATGGCCGGAATCCCGCGTTGTCCCGACAACTCGTCGTGGTTGCGATCGGCCTCCTGGCGCTCAGCTCGACCGTCTATTACACAGACGTCAACACGTGGTGGCCCGATCCGGTGGCCGTCACGGGCGGCCTGTTCGTCGTCGCCGTGGCGGCCACGGCGGCATACGTCAACGACGCCATCCCCGTCTCCTGGCTGCTGGGGTTCGCCGTGATCCTGCCGGCCTTCGTGTTCTATCCGCCCCGGGGCCCGACGTTTGCCGTCACGCTCGCCACCGTCCCGATCGCGGTCGCGACGGCCGCGGCGGTCGCGGTCGCCCTCGGGACAATCGGATTCGTCCTCGGCTGGTGGCTCCGACGCCGGCGTGACCGCGGTAGTGAGCGGGAATACGAACCATCCGCGGCGGTCCTTCCACGCTTGTTCATCGGCCGTGACCGGCACACGAGCGGCCGGTGGGTCGCCGGCGCGACGGGCGAGTTCGCGGTGGTCTTCCTGGGGACGTGGTTCGGCGTCCTGCCGTTCGGGTTCGGCATGGGCGGCCCGGCAGGCATAGCCGCATTGATCGTCGTCATGGCGGTGCCGGCCACGGTGGTCGCGATCAGAAACCGCGGGCTGCTCGTCTCATGGCTCCTCGCGGTTGCGCCGCTGTTCGGCGTGTTCCTCGCCCTCCAACTCGGTGCCACGCTCTCCCCGGCGCCGGCCAATCCCCCGGTCTACGCGCTCGGGGTTTCGCTCCTCTTCGGAATCCCGGTCGGGACCGTCGGCTTTCTCGTCGGCGTGATCAGTCACCGACTCCATCGGCGGGTTCGATCGCCGTCACGGCCAGAATCGAGTCCCGAGTAAAACTTGGGAATGGCGTCGGCAACGCGGTCGCCGCCGTGACGACGCAAGGAGTGCAAACAGCAGTGTTTCCGGACGATTCGGGCAGCGACTGAGGAAGAACACATCCCCACTCGATCCGGTGTCGCTTACGCACCGAGCGGCCCACCACTGGTTTCCGCCGTATCGAAGATAATGACGGCTCGGTACCGATCACCCCGAAACCGTGCCGGGGTCGACGCGTTGCCCTGCGAATAGTACAGGTCGTGTACGCTCACGCCCGCGTGGTCGGCGATGACCTCGACGAGGTGCTCCAGCGCGGAGATGTCGTCTCGAGTACATCCGACGACCCGTTCGTCCGTCGCCCGGGTTAGGATGTCCCGCTCCGCCTCGGAAAGGTCCAGCTCGTCGAAGTCCAGTACGTCGTCCGCACCCTCAGTCAGTGGGGGGTTGAGCTCGATGGCGATCGCCACGCCGTTACAGCCGCTTGTACAGCCCACCGTCAGCGTACACGCCCCGACGAGCGACGAGAGCACCGTCCGACGGCGCATACGATGGAATCGGGAGTGCAGATCAAGGGCTTTGTGTTGGCCTAAACAGCTGCTGTACCGAACCTTCCGGGGGATACGAGGGCGGTGTCCCCCCGGTCTCATCCCGGCGTTCCCCTCAATGACGTAACCCTTTTGCCTGTCCCACGGCTCCCGAACGGTAGGGAACGGCACAGCCGTAGATCCGACGCGCCGCGCGCTTGCGCGGCTTGGGAATGCGGCCGTGCTGGCGTCGTCCCGACGCCACACCGCAGCGGCTCGTGCAGTTCCAATCAGCGACCCATGGCACGAATGCATACCCGCCGCCGCGGGGCGTCCAGCTCGGACAAACCCGTGGCCGACGACCCACCCGAATGGAGCGACGTCGACGCCGAAGCGATCGAGGAGCGCGTCGTCGAACTGGCCGAGCAGGGCCACAGCCCGAGCGAGATCGGCCTCAAGCTTCGCG
>CAYOLR010000207.1:0-5140 GCA_964404815.1 uncultured Halobacteriales archaeon | reverse complement strand
GGACATGGCCATGGACGCCCTCGACACGTCGATCGTCGCCGACGAGATGCGCGATCGCACCCTCGGCCAGTACTATCGGATCGCCGGCCCCCGGTTCAACCGCTACCTGCTGGCAGAGACGGTCGAACGCCTCGGCGCGCCGACTGACCCCGACGCCGTCCTTATCAAAGCGAGGTCGATGGCATGAGCACCCCAACCCGAGAAGTGGCCCGGCGTGTCTTCGCCCGTGAGTTCAACGACGCAAGCTACACGTTCAAGGAATCGGACGACGACCGCGCCCCGGTCTACCTGCTGCTGCCGACCGGCGAACGCGCCAACCGGGTGTTCGTCGTCGGGACGCTCACCGAGACGGAAGACGTCGGCGGCGACTCGGAGTACTGGCGGGGCCGAGTGGTCGGCGCGACGGGCACGTTCTTCGTCTACGCCGGCCAGTACCAGCCGGAGGCGGCTAGCGCCCTTCGCGACCTCGACCCGCCCGTCTACGTCGCGATCGCGGGAAAGCCCCGAACGTACGAAACGGACGACGGCTCGGTCAACGTCTCCATCCGCCCGGAGTCGATCACGCCGGTCGACGAGGCCGTCCGCGACCGCTGGGTCGTCGAAACGGCCGAACGCACCCTCGATCGCATCGAGGCCTTCGACGACGGGACGAGCGAGTATGCCGCCATGGCCGCCGACGAGTACGGCACTGACCTCGCGACCTACCGCGAGATGGTCATTGCCGCCCTCGAGGAGGCCGAGCTCGAGCCCGAGGCCGTTGCCTGACCCCGATGCCGCGCGTCTGACGAATCGTTAAGTACCTCTCCCCCGTTTCTCCGGATCCGATGGGCAACAAGAACAAGACGGTCTCCTTCCGCGTCAACGAGGAGACGTTCCAAGCCCTTCGCGATATCGCCGAGTCACGCGACCTCTCGCTCTCGGCGGTCTTCCGCGACTACGTCGACATGTTCGTGGCCCACGAGGGCCAGGTCCGGATCGTCCCTGAGGACAGCTTCGACGACCCCGACGGCGACTTCCCGCCGAAGGTCGAGGTGCCCACCAGCTTCATCCGCGAACACGAGCGCCTCGAGCTCGAGGCCGAACACCTCCGGGACCAGCTCGAGGAACACAAACGCTACATCAACGCCCTTCGCGAGCGGCTCGAGGAGGAGGACGACGAGGACGTCATCTACCTCGAGGACCTCGACGAGGAGATCGCCGACGACGAGCCGTTCCAACTCGGCTAGAGGAGGTCCTCCTTCGCGGCCCGGATCCGACCCTGGACAGCCTCGCGACCGTCGACCTCCGCGAGCGATTCGGCCGCCTCGAGGGTCCGAACGCCGCTATCGAGGAATGAAAGGACATCGCCGGAATAGGCGTAGACCATGTAATCGTCGGTCATCACGTCGACGATCGCATCGGGGCCCAGACCCTGCGCCCGGAGCTCAAGCAAGTACCGGATGAACTTCTCCTCGGGATGGCCACAGTACGGGTTCGAATCGCAGTCGCAATCCAGGAAGTCCTCGGCGAAGTCGAGCACTCGCTCCTGGGTAGTGTCGTCGAGTTTCGCCAGGTTTTCGCCGGTGAACAGCAGGTCGAGCGTCGCGCCGGCGAAGGCCCGCTTCGGGAAGCTCCGCTCGAGCTGAGCGGCGAGCTGCCGGTGGTTCTTGACGTAGATCTTGTCCGTGATGGCCACGCGTTGACCACTCTAACCGGGTAGTTCGGAAAAACGCGTCGGGTTCGGGTATCGGGATCCGACACGTATTTCAAGAATCGTAGTGTAGGTTTTACTGCGTGTCCGGGTTGGGGTAATGGTTATCCTTCAGCCTTGTGGAGGCTGAGAAGCGGGTTCAATTCTCGCACCCGGACTACATATCATATTATCGAGTTAACGACGTTACGTATTGCGTTTATTGTCGGTAGTGGAGAGAATATGATTTTATTCTTATGTTATTAGAAGCGGGTTAAAATAGCTTAATGGAACCATCCACCTGTATGAGCGAATACAGCTGCCCGAGCTGCTCAAGATCCTTTGATACCCAACGAGGCCTTGGGGTTCACCATGTTCATGTCCATAACGAAAGACTCCCTAACCGAACCTGCGATTACTGTGAAAAAAGGTTCTATTCAGACACCGCAAAGAAATACTGTTCAAAAAAGTGCCTCTTGGATAGCGATTCCTTCGTAGGGGAGAACAATCCGAATTACAAGGGTGGAAAGTCAGAAGCGGAATGTAGAATCTGCGGTGAGAAGTTCGAGTTTTATCCTTCCGATAAACGAGGCCATTTCTGCCCCGATTGTGTCGAAAACGAAACGTGGCAAACCCCACCCGGATTGACGGGATCCGATAACCCCCGGTGGCGAGAGAAGGTCTCCTGCAACTGTGATATATGTGGAAAAGCGATTCGACGTACCCCCGGCCAATTCAACGGTGATGCAGTTCTTTGTAGCAAAGAGTGTCACAATGTCTGGCTCTCCGAGGCATTCAGCGGCGAGGGCCATCCCAACTGGAAGGGCGGTGGGTCGATCTACTACGGCAAGGGCTGGCGGAAGGCCAAACTGGCCGCCCTCGACCGCGACGAATATTCCTGCCGCGTCTGTGGCACTTCCAAGGACGAGCTCGGAAGAAACCCCGACGTCCACCACATCGTCCCGGTCCGGGAATTCGCCGAGGCCGACGACGCCGAGATCGCGGACGCCCACGTCCTCGACAACCTGATTTCGCTCTGTGTAACCTGCCACCGGAACGCCGACGTCGGGAACATCCCCGAGGCGGAGCTCCGGGCGCTCATCCCGGTCGAGTGAGCCCGGGCCAACCTACAAGCCGTGTCGGACCCATACGTCACCCATGAGCAGCGCGCTGGCCGACCAGGAGTGCGTGGCGTGTACGAGCGAGGACGAGCCCCTGACCGAGGCCGAATACGCCGAGTACCTCGCCGAGCTGAACGACGAAGTCTGGGAGGTGGTCGACGGCCATCACCTCGAAGGGACCTACACGTTTGAGGACTTCCGGGATGCGCTCGAGTTCACCTACGAGGTGGGCGAGCTCGCCGAGGAGGAGTGGCACCACCCCGACCTCCACACGAGCTGGGGCGAAGTCAGGGTGGAGATGTGGACCCACAAGATCGACGGACTCCACAAGACGGACTTCGTGATGGCGGCGCGGATGGACCGCATCCGACAGGGCTATCCGGAGGCGTAGGGGCTACCGGCTGTCGTCGAAGCCGTCGAATCGCGAGAGCGTGACGTCGTCGTAGTAATCCGTCGGTTCGCCCGTGGCGAGCTGTGTGGCGACGATCCGGCCGACGGCCGGGGCGAGCTGGATGCCCGAGGAGTCGAAGGCGGCGATCGCCAGGCCCCCGACCGGCGTCCAGCCGGCGATGGGGTTGCCGTCGGGCGTGTGGGATCGGACGCCCACCCATTCGTCGACGACCTCGCCCTCGGCCAGGGTGGGCAAGAGCTCCTCGAGGACACGCCACATCTCCCGGCGAAGGTCGTCCGGGACGGCGTCGCCGACCTCGGCGGGGTCGAGTTCGCGGTCGGAGTCGGGATCGGGCGGGATGTGACCCACGAGGACCGTGCCGTCCTCGTGGCCGCGGACGTAGACGCCCGACTCGGCGTGGGTGACGATCGGCAGCCGGTGGACGGGTGTCGTCGGCGGATCCACCTTGAGGATGGGCGCCATGGTGTGATACGTCGGGAGGTCGATCCCGGCGTTCCGCAGCAGTTCCGGGTTCCAGGGGCCGGCCGCGCAGGCGGCCGCCGTCGGCTGGATGGACGTCCCATCGACGACGAGTTCGGCGAGGCGATCGTCCTCGACGAGGAGGTGTTCGACCGGAGCGTCGGTCTCGATCGTGGCGCCACGGTCCGCCGCCCGTGCCAGGAACTCCCTGGCGAGCGCCCGGGGGCGGTGATAGCCGACGTGGGGGCGGTAGATGGCGCCCGTCACCGGCGCCGCCTCGAGCTCGGGGAGAACGAGGTGTTCGTCGAGGCAGCCGGCCGGGACGAAGTCCTCGTCGGGCAAGGGATCGACGGCGTCCTCGAGGCGGGTCGCCCCATGGGGCGTCGTGGCCAGTCGGACACGGCCCACGAGCTCGTAGCGGGGCTCCGCGCGGGGATTCGCGAGGAAGGCGTTGTACTGGGCCATGGCCTCGCGCTTCATCCGGCGTTCCGTGTCGGTGCCGTAGAAGCCGAAGAAGGCGGCCGATTTGGCGGTGGTCGCTCCCGCGACCTCGCCCCGGTCGTAGACCGTCACCGGCCGGTCGGCAAGCCGCGAGAGGTGGAACGCGATGCTCGCGCCGGCGATGCCCGCGCCGATCACGGCGTAGGTCATGGGGTACGATCGGGCGAAAGGCGGTCCTCGAAATTCTCCCGGGGGCGGGTAAGCGAGCCGCTGGACTGGATGATGTTGAAGGCCTTCATGAGGTCGCTCCGTGTGATGAGGCCGACGAACTCGTCGGCCGCGTCGACGACCACCAGCCGACCGATGCCGTTCTGTTGCATTCGCTCGAAGGCGTTCATCGCGTCGGTGTCGGCCCGGATGGTCTTGAGGTCGGTCGACATGATGTCGGAGACGGTGAACGCGTCGCGTTCGACCGGGCGGACCTCCTGGGCGTCCTCGAGCGTGACGAGACCGACCAGCTGGCCGTCAGCCATCACCGGATACCCGGTGTGGCGTTCGCGGAACATGCGGTCGAGGAGGTCGGCGACCGAGGTGTCGGCCGTGATGGCGTTGACCTGATCGGCGGGCGTCATGACGTCCCGGACGGCCACGCCTTCGAAGGCGGCCTTCATGACGGTCTGCTGGGCCTCGCCCGAGGCACCGATGTAAATGAAGAAGGCGATCCCGATGAGGATGATGTTGAACTGGAGGAGGCCGAGCAACCCGAGCAGGAAGGCGAAGCCCTTGCCCACCTCGGCGGCGATCTGCGTGGCGCGGGCGAACGGGCGGTTGCGGGCGAGGATCGCTCGGAGGACGCGGCCGCCGTCCATCGGGAACCCCGGCAGGAGGTTGAAGGCGGCGAGCACGAAGTTCATGAGCGCGAGGTACCCGAACAGGAACCGGAGCACGTCAAGCCCGGCCGGGAGGGCGACGAACCCCACGTAACAGAGCGCCCCGAGGACGATACTGACGGCGGGACCGGCGAGCGCGATGAACAGC
>CAYOLR010000206.1:0-5153 GCA_964404815.1 uncultured Halobacteriales archaeon | reverse complement strand
CGACAGCGTTCTCTCAGTCGACTGATGGATTGCTGGTAATCTTTGTCCATAACTCCTACTATATATGCGGGCACTTGAACCTCAGGTTCGAAACCCTCCCCGGGCATAATCATTCCATTTTACCGGCCAATCGAATAATTCGCAGTTTGGTTACGGCCGGACAGTATTGTCACCCTGGAAGGTGGCTCAGAATATCCTAAGCCGACGACCAACGGTGCCCAATCCGAGCATTGCCAGGATCGCCAGGAAGACCCCGAACCCGGGCTGTCCGGGTGTTTCCGTCGTCGAGGCAGAATCGGGCTGCGTGGGTACCTCCGTCGACGTCGGTGGGATCGTGGTCGGGTTCGGCGACGTCGTTGTCGACTCCTCGTGTTGGTGATCGTCCTGGTCGTGGTCCGTGTTCGTTTGTGCCGTGGTCTGCTCGTCCGTTTCAGTGACGGTTGCCGTGTGTTGGTGGTCGGCGTCGATGTCACCCGTCCGTTCGACGCTGAACTGGCTGGCGACCATGGCGTTGTTGACGGTCACAGGGTGGTCACCCTCGTCGAAGGCGTCGTCGCCGTCGTCCGCATAGACGACCGCCCAGAGGGAGAAGTGCTCTGGACGGTGGTGGTATTCGTGGTCCTCGATCGGGACCGTGACCGCCTCATGTCGGCCGGCGGGCAGCGAGGAATATCCGAGCACTTCCCCGGCGCTGCCATTGGCATTTGCTCTAACCACGAGAAAGCCATCATCGGGCAGCGCAGCCCGGCGAATCACAACCTCACTGACGTTCGTCTTCTGGGCGTGTTCGGTGGCAGCCAGGACATATGCGGGCTGTTCACCTTTGGCGACGGTCAGTAGGTGAGCGTTCGCGGGGGTCGCCTGGCCCCCAGTCGGGGGATCCGCTGCCGGATCGAACTGCCCGTTCCCGTTGGCATCGTAATGGAGAACGGCCCAGATCGGGGTACGATTGGTAACAGTATCCCAATAGGTCCGGTCGATCGCCACGGACAAGTTCTCATGATACGAGTTCTTGGCCGCTTCCTTGTGTCCGATAACGGTCCCGATGTTGCCGTTATCGTCGGCGTGGAGGACGATCCAGCCTGTCGTTATGAGATACGCCCCTTCGATCCGGACCGTTCCATCCGCTGAGACCTGCGAGTCGACCGCCAACAGGTTACCGTGGGCGGCGACGGGAACGGCCATGACGATCACGACAAGCAGCCCGAAAACGAGCGTCGAGACAGGGAGGCCGGCGATCCGCATAGACCGGCTTACGGAAACCGTCGATTAAGCCTTCTCCAAGTTCTATCCGAACTTCGGACCGAAAACGGAGACCCAGTAACCGGAACCGGCGTTACTCGTTACCGCGGTGCCAGACGTTCGTGACGGAATCGCCTTCTGTCGGGGTATGGCTGACGTCTTTCATGGTCAGCGTGGGTTCGGTATCGTCCATTGTGCCACCCTCTACCATACATTTGGCTTTAAAGCTTCCTTCTAGCCGATTTAAGTACCTTATAGAACCTTCTATGCATCCTGCTTGCAACGGCTCGCCCGACGAACCGAGCGACTTTGACTCCGGGTGCCGAAGCCGGGTGCGTGACGGACGAGTCGAGGCGGCGGGTCTCCACCACGATTACTGCTGCCCGAAGCGGGGCCGCAACGGCCATGGACCGGTTCCGTGAGGTGCAGTCGATCGAGACCAAAACCACAAAGAACGATCTCGTAACCGAGGCCGACCTGGCGGCCCAACGAGCCGTCGAGGAGGTCCTTGCCGCCCACTTCCCGGACGAGCCAGTCGTCGGCGAGGAGGCGGATGCGCAGAAGCGCGTCCCGGCCTCGGGCCCGGCGTGGGTCGTCGATCCGATCGACGGGACCGCCAACTTCGTTCGGGGAACCCGGCTTTGGACCACCGCCGTTGCGACGGTCCGAGACGGTGAGCCGATCGCTGCGGCGGCGATCCTCCCTGCCATGGGTGATTCCTATACCGCCGGATCCGACGGAATGGCCCGAAACGACGAGCCGGTCTCCGTCAGCGACCGGACCGATCCCGAAACCTTCGCCGTGGCCGTACTGGGGTGGGGCGGCACCGACGTCGATCACCGGCCGGGATATGTCGACCTTAGTCGGGCGGTCATCCAACGGTTCGGCGACATGCGCCGGTTCGGCAGCATGCAGGCCGCCCTCGCGTTCGTCGCGAGCGGGGAGCTCGACGCGGCGATCACCAGTCGGCAGCCGACGCCATGGGACTCAATCGCGGGCGCCCACCTGATCGAGGCGGCTGGCGGGACCGTGACCGACATCGACGGCGAGCGGTGGCGACACGATAGCGGCCAGCTCGTCGCCTCGAACGGGCTGGCCCACGATACGGTCCTCGCGGCCGCCCGTTCGGTCGAGTGACGCCCGAGGCGGTGGGCTATCACGGGTTCGGCCGGTGATTTCATTACCGATCCCCGGATCCCGGCCAGGTATGGAGCGGTTGGACATCGACGATGGGTTCGACCTCCACGCCCATCGGGAGGGCTTGAAACTCCTTAAACAGGACGCCGATACCTGGCAGCTCCAGAATCGAGACACCTTCGCCTGCCCGGCATGTCGCCGGCCCTTTGACCGGTTGTACGTGACAGAAGATCACACCGCGACCTTCTCGAGCGCGCCGAACTGCCCGATCTGTATAGCCCGGACCCCGGAGCAGCTTCTCCTGTTCACCCACCCAACTGACGGATAGCCGCGAACCGGGGACGGTCACGGTGAGGATTGCCGGGATCCACGACGTCTGGCAACCCACCGAATGGGTGAATATCGTCTTCTCCGGGGCTCAACCTTCGGAATCGACTGAACGGGATCGTCAGAGCAGACGGCAGCCTCGGCGGGTACGCGATCCACTAAGGGGGAGTCCGCCCTCGCAACAGGTGCGTATGAGCATCGAAAACCCCATCGAAAGCGGTCCCAGGATCGACCCGAAGAGCGCCGAGGAGGTCCAAGCCATCCTCGAGGACGCCCCCGAGGCGGCCAAAGCCAACATGGAGCGGGCCGAGGCGATCCTCGGCGAGTTGGAGGCGGGCGACGTCCCGGACAAGTACGACTCGGAGGCCGAATGGGGGTTCACCTTCACCGGCGCGCTGGCTCATCACCCTGAGACGTTCAAGCTCTGGTGGGCCGAGGAGGGCCAAGCGTTCGGCGAGGGGAACCTCCCCCGCGGCTTCAAGGAACTGCTGGCAGCTGTCATCGCCCACCGACGTGGGGCCGCCATCTGCATCGCGTGGCATACGACCAGCGCGGCGATCGAGGACGTCCCCCCGGAACGGTACGCCATCGCCGCGGACTTCGACGAACGGAAGGACGAGCTCCCCGAGGAGGAACGGGTCGCCATCGAGTTTGCCATTCGGAGCGTGGAGGAGCCGACCGCGGTCTCCGACGAGGACGTCGACCGCCTCCGGGAGCTGGGGTATTCCGATTCGGATATCGTGGAAATCGTCACGACCGCGGGCACGGCCTCGAAGTTCGCGAACTTCGCGATAACCCTCGATATCTGAGGAAGTGCACGGGACGAACGCCCCGGCTACAACTCGATTGAGCCGGCGAAGTCGTTGACCCTTCGGGTGTGGTAGCCGGTGACGACGCCGAGCTGATCGCAGTTTCCACAGCGGACGATGCGGATCTCTCGGTCCCTTCCGGTCGAAGCGTGTTCGACCGTCCAGTCGTTCATCCCGCAGTCACAGCGAGGGATCTCTTCGGGCGATGGTGGTTCGGGGATCGAGCCGGCCGGCGTCATCTACTGCCGTCATGACCTGGGCCCATAATGAGGGGTGAACACCCTCCAGACGGTTCAGACCGTTCACGAACCACGACCGGGACTGTTCACGGGCCCAATCGGATTTAACGAGACGTTGAACGCCGCCATTGGCGGGGTGCGTATCCCGATCCGGCCGGCGAGACCCACGGGGAACACTTTCCAGTCACCGGAGCATAGGCCGTGGATATGCAACGCTTGGCCGTCATCAGCGATACGCACATTCCCGAACGGGCCGACGACATTCCGTCGGAATTCGAAGAGCGCATCGACGCCGCTGATCACACGGTCCACGCCGGTGATTTCACGACGCCGGACGTGTTCGAAGAGGTTCGATCCTTGGCGTCCGGCGACGTGACGGCCGTCTACGGGAACATGGACCCCCGGAACCTCGATCTCCCGGCCGTGGCCACGTTCGATATCGAGGACCGGACCTTCGTCGTCACCCACGGGACCGGCGATCTCGAGACCTACGAGGAGCGTGTCGCGGGGATCGTCCAGGACGAGGCCGACGCCGACGCGATCGGGATCGCCGGCCATACCCACGAAGTGTTGGACGCGAAAGTCGACGGCGTCCGGCTACTCAATCCGGGGAGCGTTACCGGGGCCGCCCCGGCGACACGCACGACGATGATGACTGTCGAGGTCGAGACCGACGCGATCGACGTGACCGTCCACGAGGCTGACTAGCCGGACAGTTCCCGGCGAGTTTCCAACGCAGCTGTCGGAGGGCGATCCGGGCTAGCGACCGCGGCCCCAGCGGCAGCGCGTCGAGTTGCTTCCCCCACCCGAAGACGTTGTTAAGCCGCCACCATTCGACGATTTGGCCGTCCTCGAAGCGAAGCTCATGGAAGCCAGCAACGGCCGCCGAGCGTCCGGACGGGGCCTGCCCGTCGAAGGTGTCGGTGAACGTGCCGCTCATCGTAACCCGGCACATCACCCGATCGCCCTCGCCGACCACCTCCTCGAGGCTCAGCTGGCTGTCCGGGAAGGCGACGCCGAACTCCGCGATCCGCTCGATCCACTCGTCGCGCCCTGTCGTCGTGTTGTCGGTGCCGAGGGCGTGGTGGACGAGATCCTCGTGAACGAGATCTGTAATGGTCGCCACGTCACGGTCGTTGAGCGCCTCGAATATCCGCCTCGTCAGTTCCTTGTTGTCCCTGTTTGGGGATGAGCCGTTGGACGCCATGCTGAGCAACCGATTGGATGCCCGGCTGGATAGCTATTCCACCGTGACGAGAATCCGACGACGGCTATCCTCACACGAGCCGTCTACGTGATGGTTATCGCATTCGCTCTTCGGTCATCGAATGGCGCGAGGGCAAGATCGTCCCGTACGGGGTCGCTCACCCGGTCACCCGGTATCTACGTGCGAGGGAAG
>CAYOLR010000205.1:0-5159 GCA_964404815.1 uncultured Halobacteriales archaeon | reverse complement strand
CGTAACCCCCGTGGATCTGGATCCCCTCGTTGGCCACCTCGCGTGAGACCTCGCTGGCGTAGAGCTTCGCCTGGGCGGCTTCCTTGATGAAGCGCTCGTCCCGGATCTTCCGGTCGGCGGCCCGGTGCATGAGCATCCGGGCCGCCTGAACCTTCGTGTCCATGTCCGCGAGCTTGTGCTGGATGGCCTGGAAGTCGCCGATAGCCTGGCCGAACTGCTCGCGGTCCTGGGCGTAGTCGAGGGCGGCATCCAGGGCCGCCCGGGCGATCCCGACCCCGCGGGCCGCGATGGTGATCCGGCCGCCGTTGAGCGTCTCGAGGGCGTGGCGGAAGCCGTCGCCCTCTTCGCCCAGCAGCCGATCGGCCGGGACCGTCAAGTCGTCGAACCGTAGCTCCGCGGTGGGACAGCCCTTGTCGCCCAGCTTGTCCTCCGTGCCTTCGACGTGGAACCCGTCGTCCTCGTCCGGTCGCACGATAAACGACGAGATCCCTTTGTTCCCGGCATCCGGGTCGGTCTTGGCGAACAGCGTGACCGTATCCGCCACCGATCCGTTCGAGATCCAGAGCTTCCCACCGTTGATGACGTAGGTGTCGCCGTCCTGCTCGGCGACCGTGTCCATCGCGGGGACGTCGCTCCCGGCGCCCGCCTCGGAAAGGGCGAAGGCACCGATGTCCGCTCCCCGGTTCAATGGGGCCAGGAACTGCTGTTTCTGGGATTCGGTGCCGTAGGCATTGATCATGTTCCCCGCGAGGCTGGTATGGGCGGCGACGATGGTCCCGAGCCCGCCGCTCCCGCGGCTGATCTCCTCGAGGGCGAGGGCGTAGGAGTGATAATCGAGGTCGGCACCGTCGTATTCCTCGGGAAACGGCATGCCCATCAGCCCCAGCTCGCCCATCTGTTCGACCACCTTCCAGGGGAACTCGTCCGACTCGTCAATGAGATCGGCTCTGGGCACCACCTCCTCGTCGACGAATTCCCGGACCATTTCCCGGATCTGTTGCTGTTCGGGCGAGGGGCTGAAATCCATGACCGGAGGTGGCGCGGGAGCGGACTTGATTGTTAGCATCCCACTGTGAAATGGGCCTTTCACCGTCAGGAACGCTCTTTCCGCTCCCGAGTGTAGGAACCCTCATGAGACGACGACGGTTCCTCCGGACGGTTGGCGGCCTTGGGGGGTTGAGCATGGCGGGCTGTCTGGGCGCGCCCGCGGGGCGGTCCCCGACATCGACGTCGTCGCCGACTCCTGTCGATGGCTGTGAGGGGTTTCGGCCCCACCCGGTCAACCTCTCGACGTATTCGTTCAGCACCTACGGGGAGGGGTTTGAACTCACGGCCTCGACGGGTCAGGTCCCGATGGGCGACGCGATCACGATCACCCTCCGGAACACCACCGATTCGGAACGGACCACGGGTAACGAGACGCTGTTCGCAATTCAGCGGGCGACCGAAAGCGGGTGGGAAACTATCCTCTGGGCGCCGGAGAACTGGGCGTGGACGGAGGAGGCCCTCGTCCACCAGCCGGGCGAGGGGCTCGAATGGTCGTTCCCGTTTACCGTGGAGGGTCTATCGATCGATCCTTACCGGGTCTGCACCGACCTGTCCGCCGGGGTGTACCGGTTCGTGTACTGGGGACTGACCGGCGGCCGCCGGGCCCTCGCCGTGGCGTTCACGGCCGGGTTGGCGGCTGAACCGCTCGTTATTGAGGAATATGAGTCGGTGGTGTTCGATCACGCCGACATCGGCAGGCCGATCTTCGACGGCGGTGTCGAGTTCGACGACGCCCGAGTGAACCGTCACGATGTCGAACTGTTCGAATCGGAAGCCGATATCGATCGGTTTGATCTGGACACCCTCGAATCGATCGACCGGTCGGCGGCAGATTTCGTCCGGGGAACCGATTTCGAATCGGCCTATCTCGTCGGGTTCCAGGCCTTACCCGCGTCGAGCCACCCCGACTACCGGGTCGAGCGGATCGAGCGGATCACGGACGACATCCACCTTCACGTAACCGACGCAAGCGAAGGTGGCACGGCTGACATAACGGTCGAAACGCTGCTGGTCAGAATACCCCGGAACGGCGATTCCGCGCCCCGACACGCGACGGTCACCACCGAGGCGGGGCGTACCTATTCGACGGTCTGATCAGTCATACTCGTAGAAGCCCCGGCCGGACTTCTTGCCGAGGGCCCCCGCGGCCACCTTGCGCTTGAGCAGATACGCCGGGGAGTAGCGATCGCCGAGCTCGTCGTGGAGCGTCTCGGTCGCATCGAGGACGATGTCGAGGCCGATGTGGTCCGCCAGTTCCAGGGGGCCCATCGGGACGTTCGTCCCGAGCTTCATGCCCGAATCGATGTCTTCCTTCGAGGCAACCCCTTCGTCGAGCGCCCGGACCCCTTCGTTGATCCACGGCATCAGGATGCGGTTGACCACGAAGCCGGGCTTGTCATCGGCCTCCCAGGTCGTTTTGCCGAGGTCCGCCGAGAGATCGTGGGCCAACTCGACGGTCTCGGTGGCGGTCTTCTCGCCGATGACGACCTCGACCCCGTCCATGATCGGAACGGGGTTCATGAAGTGAAGCCCGACGACGAGCGATTCGCGGTCGGTCGCGCTGGCGATCTCGGTGATCGACAGGGTACTCGTGTTGGTCGCGAGCGGGACCCCCTCGGGCATCAGTTCGTCGAGGTCGGCGAAGACATCCTTCTTTATCTCGAGCTTCTCGATGACCGCCTCGATGACGTAATCGCAGTCGGTTAACTCGGAAAGGTCGGTCGTTCCCGTGAGCCGGTCCCGGGCGGCGTCGGCGGTCGCTTGGTCGAGATCGCCGCGGTCGACCAGCCGACCGAGGCTGGTCTCGATACTGTCGAACCCGGAATCGACGAAGTCCTGTTCGATGTCCCGCATGACGACGTCGTAGCCGGAAGTGGCGGCGACCTGGGCGATCCCGGCACCCATGGTGCCCGCGCCCACCACGCCGATGCGTTCGATGTCAGAAAGGGATACCATACTGCACCCTACGGCGGAGCGGCGGTAAAACGTCGCGGGATCGGCCTCAATCGTCGTCTGGGGCGGCTTCCTCGGGCACCTGCCCCTCGACGAGCGATTCGTCGGCGTACTCGTCCCGGAGCACCTTCTTGTCGAACTTGCCGGTGGCGGTCTTCGGGACCTCGTCGATGAACAACACGTCGTCGGGTACCCACCACTTGGGGTATTCCTCCTGGATCATCCCGAGCACTTCCTCTTGGAGCGTCTCCCGATCGACCGCGTCGTCCTTCGGGACGACGAACGCGAGCGGGCGCTCCTGCCAGCGTTCGTGGGGGACCCCGATGACGGTCGCCTCGGTGACGTCGTCGTGGGCCATGATCAGGTTCTCGAGCTCGACCGAGGAGATCCACTCCCCGCCGCTCTTGATGACGTCCTTGGCGCGGTCGACGATCTTGATGTAGCCGTCATCGTCGACCGTGACGACGTCGCCGGTTTTCAGGTAGCCGTCCTCGAAGTCGGTCTGGTTGGCCTCCGGGCGTTTGAAGTATTCCTTCGTGACCCAGGGTCCCTTGACCCAGAGCTCGCCGAAGTCCTCCCCGTTCCACGGGACTTCCTCGCCATCGTCGTCGACCACCTTGAACTCCAGGCCGGGAACCATCAGGCCCTGCTTGGAGCGTTTCTCGATCTGGGCCTCGTAATCGGCCCCGCGGAGGTCGGCAGTCAGGTGGGCCACGGACCCGATCGGCGACATCTCCGTCATTCCCCAGGCGTGCATCAGGGTGACGTCGAGATCGTCGAAGCGCCGTATCATCGCCTCCGGGGCGGCGCTGCCCCCGACAATGACGCGGTCGAGCGCGGAGAGGTCCACGTCGTGGTCCTCCATATAGTCGAAGAGGCCGAGGAAGACGGTTGGCACGCCCGCGGTCACGGTGACCCCCTCGTTTTCGATCAGTCCAGCGATGTCGGCCGGGTCGGGGGCTGGCCCCGGGAACACGTGTTTGGCGCCGGCCGCCGTCGTCGTGAAGGGCAATCCCCAGGCGTTGACGTGGAACATCGGGACGACCGGCATGACCACGTCGTCGTCGCGGACCGGGATGCCCTGGGGGGTCAGCGTCGCCATCGTGTGCGCCCAGAGCATCTGATGGGTGTATTCCACCCCTTTCGGTTTCCCCGTTGTCCCCGACGTGTAACACATCCCGGCGGGCTGGTCCTCGTCGAGGTCGGGCCAGTCGAACGCGGAATCGTGGCCATCGATGAACGACTCGTAGTCGATCAGGGGCTCGAGCGAACTGTCAGGGACGGTCTCGCCCATGAGGACGTACTGCTCGACGGAGTCGAACCCGTCGCCCGAGGCTTCCGCCGACTCGAGCTTGTCGAGCATCGACGGATCGACGAAGATGACCCGGTCGTCGGCGTTGTCGACGATGAAGTCAATGTGTCGGTCCGGCAGTAAGGGGTTGATCGTGTGGAGTTGGCCCCCGATGTTCGGGACACCGAAGTAGGTCTCGAAGTGGCGGTGGTGGTTCCAACAGAACGTGGCCACCCGGTCACCGTCGCCGATACCGATGGTGGCGAGGGCGTTGGCCAACTGGCCGACTCGATCCCCGTAGGCGCGGTAGTTGTACCGTTCGATCCCCGAGGCCGTCCGGGAGACGATCTCCGTCTCCGGATACATCCGCTCCGACCGCCAGAGGAACGGTCGAAGCGTCATATCGGTTCCGCCAGGCATAGCGTGTGGTGGTTGTTAAGCATCGCTAATGGTTTTTTCTGTGCAAATTTCGGCGATAGCGCTCGACTCCGCGGGTGGTCCGGCGGGCCTTGGCGGAAGGAATGAACTATTATCCCGCCTGCACCAGTTCTGCCTGATATGCGACCGCTCACCGACACCGCCATTGCCCGCGACGGGAAGGTGTTGATCCTCGCTTACGACCACGGCCTGGAGCACGGGCCGACCGATTTCGATCCGGTGCCGGCGACGATGGATCCGTCGACGGTGTTCGACATCGCCACCCACGAGGCCGTCACCGGCCTCGCGGTGCAAAAAGGGGTGGCCGAGGCGTACTATCCCTCCTACGAGGAGGACGTGAACCTCGTCGCCAAGGTCAACGGCACGTCGAACCTGTGGATGGGCGAGCACGATTCGGCGGTCAACTGGTCGGTCGACTACGCGGCGGAGC
>CAYOLR010000204.1:1185-5189 GCA_964404815.1 uncultured Halobacteriales archaeon | reverse complement strand
CACAGCTTTTCGGGGTGTTCTGCGAGAGCCGGTCGTATCTCGAACAGTGGACCCGCGGCTACGGGGGATCGTATCAGTACCGCATCCTCGTGGATGCCCTCGAACCGCCGACGGCCGCGGGGATGGCCGATTGAGTGCGGAGCGAGGTGAATTCCCGAAGGGTGACTCCACGGGCCCCGGGCCGAATCACCCACCCGTGGCGATACCGGTGAAGGATATTCAGATTCGAACGACTTCGAGCGTGAACCCGTAACCCTGGATCCGACCGTTGGAGGTCACCTTGTGCCGACGATTGCCGGGCGAGCGGCGAGGTTGTGAACCGCGATCGGTGATTCAGAATAACCTGAACCGGAGGGCCTGTTCTGAGGTGTATCGGGGGCCATGACCCGTTCGTCTGCCGCCGTTTTGGCACACCGGCCACGGCGATTGTCGATTTGACCGAGAGCGACTGATTGCCCCGTTCATGGAGCGGCAGTGACGGCGGAATGGTCGAGTGGACGACGCCGACGAGAGGGAGAATACGGCTGCGAGGGCTGATGTCGACGGGGCCGAGCTCAGTGGGACCGCTGGACCTTCGGGCTATGTTTATTGAGGTGCCTAACTGCCGGGGATGATGTCACCCAGTGCCGCCCCGATACTCATGGGAACGAACGCCACGATCACGGTCGCGAGTGCCGGGCCGGGCGTGGCCCAGTTGACCCGGCCCCATGCCGTCAGAATGACCGCCGCTGAAAGGAAGGCGACGCCGGTCACCCCGACCAGCCGTCGCGGAATGACGCCGAGGATCGGGTTGTGGATGCGGACGTCCTGGATATCCGCGACGTAGAGGATACCGATGACCATCGCCAGCGAGAACAGGAAACTCCCGAGCATAAACACGGGATATTGCCAGACGAAGCTTGCGACCTCTTGGGTACCACCCTCGACGGCCATGGGGATCCCGAAAAGTATGCTCCCGAGCAACGCCTCGGCAAGGTCACCGCGATCGAAGCCACGAACGATGCGGCCGAAGGTCCGTGCTTGGGCTGTCGCCTCCACGGCGACGCGCATGGTTTCGCGGACTTGGTCGCGGGCCTGGTCCGATTTCACCAGTGTTTCGAGCTCCTCCAGTTCCTCGAAGAGATCCCCCAGATCCGCCGTATCAGGATCCTTGCTCATGCCTGTGACCAACGTCGGACAAGGTAATCAATCATCCCGGTCGATTGTGCCATCTGCGGGCGGATCGCTAGGGTTACTTTCCTCGATCCGGAACTGCCGATATGCCCTGGAATCAACCGTCCCCGCTACTGAAACACGTTCGGAGTCGTTCATGAATTCGTTCCCGTTTTCGACGATGGATGCGATCGAAGCCACGGTTATTTCCTTCATCCTGAGCGGGATGTTATGGACCGGCTTGGACCGTGTCATCGGCGTCGCGACCGTACCGATCGTCCTCGGAGTGGCCGGAACGACCGCGATCTTCGGCGCCGTCCTGCTCTACCTCGACCACCGCCCCCGACCCAACGGCCGGGTGGCGTAATCGGCTGCCGCCCTATCGGGGGGAAATCGACGCCGTTCGGCAGAGAGCCGGTCGCTACCCTCGTCACACACGACCGGCACGTCCTCGGCCACGGCGGCGACCGCGGAAGTGCCGGTTCAGTGTTGGATGCCGTTGTAGAGGCGGAACACCCGTTCGGACTCGCCCGGGAGCCGCTGTGGATAGATGCCGATCGGGACGACGAAATCGTCCTCGTGGGCGACGTTGGTGATGTGGACGAAGAGGTCGATCTCCTGGCCGTTGAAGGTGGCGCTTGCCTCGAATTTCTCGATATCGGCGTCCTTCCCAAGGACGGTCTGGGAGCGGGTATCGACCCGGCTCCCAACGGAGAAGCCCTCGTACCGGCCTTGGAGCTGCTGGAGCAGTTCGCGATTGGACATCTCGCCGACCGGATTGAACGTCCGGTCGAGGATCTTGACCTGCGGCGTCGAGAGGACGGCGAAGATGGCGGCCTTCTGTTCGCCGAGGGGACCGAGGTCGATCGTCCGCTCGTAGGTCGCGATCGAGTTCGTGACTTCGACCTCGCGCTCTTGGCCGGCGGCCGAGAAGGACCGGGTGATCACGTCCTCTCGGACATCGCCCTCCTCGTAGCCCGTTTCGTCGAGAGCCGACTGAGAGATCGTCGCCGCTGTCGCCGAGAACTCGAGCGGTTCGCTCCCGGTGAGGAAGCCGATACAGCCCGCGGTCGCAACCGTCACGGCCGCGGAGCCAACGGTACACAGGGCCTGCCGACGGTTCATGCTGTATGCCGACGACAGGGAGCGGCATAAGCCTCGTCCCTTCGGGCGTCGAACTCGGCCGGAATCTACGCGTTTACGGTGTAGCCGGCGTCCGAAACCACGGCGATCAGGTCGTCAACGTCGGCCTCGCCGTCGACGGTGGCCGAATCAGTGGTCCGGTCGGCCGTGGCAGCGACGACGCCGTCGACGCCTTCGAGCGCCTCGACAACGGCCTCTTCGCACCCCTCACAGCTCATTCCCTCTACGGTGATCTGGAGTGACATGGTAACATTTTGGGCGTCCGGCTTTTTGCCCGTTTCCGTTGGGATTCCGTGGACGGCTGCGGCGCCGACTTCAGATTTATAAGCGCTTGGAGACGGTCGCTGGAGGGGACCTCGCCATGCTGTCCGCGCTAGCCGCCGACCCGGCCGCCCGATCGAACGATTTCCCTTCGACCCCTCCAGTTCCGGGTACCGCCCGTGATGGATTGCTTCGAAGTCGGACAGACGAACCGGGATAAGGTTTGTATTCTAAATTCTCGTCGTGAAATATCTTAAGGTTCTGAAGGACAAACCGCTTGAACAAGGCGCCCCATCTAGTTACCAATGACAACGCGGAAATCACAACTCGAGATCCAGGGCATGAGTTGTGCGAACTGCTCACAAACGGTGAGCGAGGCCCTCCTGGATCTCGAGGGGGTGTCGGCGGCGAACGTCAACTACGCGACCGACGAGGGCACGGTGGAATATGACCCCGAGGTCGTGACACTCACGGCGATCTATCAGGCCATCGAGGACGCCGGCTATCAGGCCCAACGCGCCACCATTACCATCGGCGTGGCCGACATGACCTGTGCGAACTGTGCCACCACCAACGAGACGGCGCTCGAGGACGTGCCGGGCGTGATTCGGGCGGACGCCAACTACGCAACTGACGAAGCCCAGGTCGAATACAACCCGGCCGACGTCTCGCGAGAACGCCTTTATCGGGCCATCGAAGAGGCGGGCTATACGCCGGTCCGTGACGAGGATGACGCCTCGGAAACCGATCAGGGGCGGCGTGACGCCGCCAGAGAGGGCGAGATCCGGAAACAACTCCGGTTGACTCTGTTCGGCGCCGCGCTGGCGACGCCGATGCTGTTCTTCCTGGTGGAGAAGCTCGTGCTGGGCGGCACCATCCTCCCGGAGACGATTCTTGGCCTCGAGTTCGGCTGGGTGGAGTTCCTCCTGGCGACACCCGTTCAAATCGCCCTGGGCTGGCAGTTCTACCGGAATTCCTACAAGGCACTCGTCAGGAATCGAACCGCCAACATGGACGTGCTCATCGCTCTGGGCTCGTCCACTGCGTACTTCTATTCCGTCACCGTCCTGCTCGGGCTCATCGCCGGCGGGCTCTACTTCGACACGGCCGCACTGATCCTCGTGTTCATCACCCTCGGCAACTATCTCGAGGCCCGCTCGAAGGGTCAGGCATCGGAGGCCCTCCGGAAACTCCTCGAGATGGAGGCCGATACCGCGACCCTCATCGACGATGACGGGACCGAGCGGGAGGTCCCCGTCGACGCGGTCGAGGTCGGCGATCAGATGAAGGTCAGACCCGGTGAGAAGATCCCGACTGACGGGGTGGTCGTCGACGGTCAGAGCGCGGTCGACGAGTCGATGGTTACCGGCGAATCCGTTCCGGTCGAAAAGGCCGGCGGCGATGAGGTCGGGGGCTCGACCATCAACGAGAACGGCGGGCTCGTCGTC
>CAYOLR010000204.1:0-1175 GCA_964404815.1 uncultured Halobacteriales archaeon | reverse complement strand
CAAGGAGGCACAGTCCCGCCAGCCGGAGATCCAGAACCTCGCCGACCGGATCTCGGCGTACTTCGTGCCGGCCGTCATCCTGAACGCGGCCTTCTGGGCGATCGTCTGGTTCACCTTCCCGGAGGCGCTCGCTGGACTCGTCGGCGCGCTGCCACTGTGGGGCCTCGTCGGGGGTGGCCCGGCGATCCTCTCGACGTTCGAGTTCGCGGTCATCGTGTTCGCGAGTGCGGTGTTGATCGCGTGTCCCTGCGCGCTCGGCCTCGCCACGCCCGCCGCGACGATGGTCGGCACGACGCTGGGCGCTCAGAACGGTGTCCTGTTCAGGGGCGGTGACGTCCTCGAACAGACCGGGACGCTCACGAAGGGCGAGATGGCTCTGACCGACGTCGTCGCCCTGGATGCCGAAGGGCAGCCGGTCGCTGACGGCGGCGAACCCGCCACCGATGGCGGCCAGTTGGCCGAGCGCGAACGGCTCGAGGACACGGCCGTCCTTCGATTGGCGGCGAGCGCCGAAAGCGGAAGTGAACATCCGCTGGCGGCGGCGATCGTCGATGGGGCAGCGGAACGGGACCTCGACGTGATCGAACCGACCGACTTCGAGAATGTTCCCGGCCACGGGATCACGGCGACGGTCGAGGACCGTGACGTGATCGTGGGCAACCGGAAGCTGCTCGCGAACAACGGGATCGATCCCTCGCCGGCCGACGACACCATGGAACGCCTGGAAGCCGAGGGTAAGACGGCGATGCTCGTCGCCGTCGACGGTGCCCTCGCCGGCGTCGTCGCGACGGCCGATACGATCAAGGAGACCGCCGAGGCAGCCGTCGTCGCCCTGGAGGACCGAGGGATCGACGTGATGCTGATCACTGGCGACAACGAGCGGACCGCCCGGGCGGTCGCCGAGCAGGTCGGGATCGATCCGGACAACGTCAGAGCGGAGGTGCTCCCCGAGGACAAATCCGATGCCGTCGAGGCGATCCAAGCGCAGGGCCGGAAGGCCATGATGGTGGGGGATGGGATCAACGACGCCCCGGCCCTGGCGGTCGCCCACGTCGGCACGGCGATCGGGTCGGGCACCGACGTCGCCATCGAGGCGGCCGACGTGACGCTGATGCGGGACGACCCCCTCGACGTCGTCAAGGCGATCCGAATCTCCGATGCGACGCTCCAGAAGA
>CAYOLR010000203.1:0-5200 GCA_964404815.1 uncultured Halobacteriales archaeon | reverse complement strand
CGGCTCGTCGATCGCCTTCCTGGGAACCGGCGAAACCGTCCAGGATGTCGAGCGGTTCGAACCCTCTGGGTTCATCTCCCGCTTGCTCGGGATGGGCGACCTTCAGCAGCTCGCCGAGCGGGTCGAGCGGGCCATGCACGAGACGGAGGCCGAGGAGGAGGACTGGGACCCCGAAGACCTCCTCTCCGGCGACTTCACCCTCAAGGATATGCGCAAACAGATGCAGGCGATGAACCGGATGGGCCCCCTGGATCAGGTGATGGACATGATCCCCGGCCTCGGGGGCGGTATGATGGATCAGCTTCCGGACGACGCCATGGACGTCACTCAGGACCGCATGCGAACGTTCGACGTCGTCATGGACTCGATGACCGAGGAGGAGCTTGAGAACCCCCGCGTGATCGGGGCCAGCCGGATCGAGCGAATCGCCCGCGGCTCGGGGACCGACGAGGAGGCGGTCCGTGAACTCCTCGAGCAGCACCGCATGATGAATCGCACCATCAAGCAGCTGCAGGGCATGGGCCAGGGCGACATGCAGCGGATGATGCAGCGGATGGGTGGCGACATGGGCGGCATGGGTCCCTTCGGGTGATGGGTCCGTCGGACCCGCGGCGGTTTTAACGACGCCGGCTGACATGCGCGTATGGCGCTCCGCGAGGTCGCCGGGCGGGCCTATCGGGAGGCGTTGCCGGCGCTCGCGGCGAGCGCAGTCGGCGGGTTGATCGCAGGTTTGGTGCTCGGTGGGATGCGAACCGAACTCAGGATCGTCCCCGGACTCCTCGTCCTCGTCCCCGCCCTGCTGGCCACCCGGGGTAACGTCTACGGATCGCTCGGCGCTCGACTCGCGAGCGGCCTCCACCAGGGTATCGTCGTGCCCCGGTTCGACCTCGGAAACGAGCGGCTGCGGGCGGCGATCGCCGCTGCCATCACGAACGGGTTGGCCGCGAGCGCGTTCGCGGCGGTCGCCGCGTACTCGGCATTGGTGCTCCTCGGCGCGCGTGTCGCCCCGGTTGGCACGCTGGTCGCCATCGCACTGGTGGCCGGACTTTTATCTGGTATCGCGCTCACCGTCGCCGTCGTAACGGTCGTTTTCATCGGGTTCCGGCGGGGGTACAACCCCGACACGCTGGTAGGCCCGATCGTCACGACCACCGGGGACGTGTTCGGGCTCGCGTTCCTGCTGCTGGCGGTCAGGGTGATCGTCGGGGGTGGTGGGTAAATGGTCTGGACCGCCCGGGGGATCACGCGGACCATGTTACCGCTCCTGCTCGGGTTGACGCTGATCGAGATCGGGTCCGGACTCGTGCTCGGATCCTTCGAGGCCACGCTGCTCCGGTATCCGAGCCTCCTCGTGCTCGTGCCCGTCACCATCGGGACGGCCGGCAACCTCGGGAGCATCCTCGCGGCCAGGTTGTCGACCTCGTTCCACCTCGGGCTCCTCGAGTTCAGTCCGGCTGACGATCACCTCACCGGTAATGCCCTGGCAATCGCCGGGCTCGCCGCCACCATCTTCCCGGCCGTTGGAATCGGCGCTTGGGCACTAAGCACGGTCACCGGCGGAGCGATGCTCAGCGTCGAGACGGTGGTCCTGGTGGCCTGGCTCAGCGGCGTGGTGCTCGCCGTTCTCGCTATCGTCGTTACCGTCATCGCGACCTACGCCGCCTACCGCCTCGAGCTCGACCCGGACGACGTCGTCATCCCCATCGTGACGAACACCTGTGACGTCCTCGGCGTCGTCGTCCTGTTCGTCGTCGTCGCGGTCGTGGTCTGACCGCCTCAGGCGTCGTCGGCCGGCGCGATGTGGTCGATGATCGCCTCGATGGCGGGCTCGTCGACCCGGACGCGGACGTGCAGCTCGCCGAGTTCGTCGGGGTTGCCGACCGCGAAATTGACGACGCCCTCGAAGGCGGCCTGTTTCTTCAGTTCGAAATCGAACGTGTCGCCGTCGATCCGGGAGCGGAACAGATCGCGGGCCGTCGTCTGGATGGACTGTTCACGGAGCCGGTCAGCGAAGTGGTCCATGGAGTGGGTCTCGGCGATCAACTCGCCGTGGGACTCGCGGACCTCGGCGTTCGGGAAGAGGTTCGTGATCGCGTCCTCGACCCGATCGCTCACCTCAGTGGCCTTAATCGGGACCGTGATTTGGACGTCGATCCGGTAGATCATTGCTCAGTCAGGAGGCTTCGGATCCGCTGCCGGAACGCCTCGAGCGATCCCGTGTTGTCGACGACGACGTCCGCTCGATCCATGGCCTCACCCATACCGAACCCCAGCTCCCTGTCTTCGCGTTCGGCGAGCGACTCGGCCTCGGGGTCGTCGCGCCCGCGAATGTCGATCCGCTCCTGGCGGAGGTCGAACGGGGCCTCGATGCTCACTAGGGTGAAATCGTCGCCAAACGCCGCCTCGAACCGGTCGACCTCGACGTCCGACCGGATGCCGTCGACGACGACGGTTTCCGACTGGGCCAGGGCGTCTTCGATCGTCGGGAGCGATCGCTCGGCGATCGCGCCCGGGCCGTTTTCGTCGCGGAGGGCCTGGGCGACTTCGCCGTGGTGCTCCTCCGGGTCGAGGCCGCGATCGCGACACGCCTGGCGGATCACGTCGCCCATCGTCACGACCGGGATGTCGAGCTCGCTCGCCACTGCTGCCGCCTCACTCTTGCCGCTCCCCGGCAGGCCGACGATACCGATGACCGTCATCGACGACTTCTACTGCTGACCGGCGTTTAAGGGTGGTGAACCGGGCGTCGACCCGGACGGCTTTATACGACCGCGACCTCAATCCCCGGCGTAAGGGCACGTAGCTCAGTTCGGACAGAGCGTCGGACTTCTAACGTCGATCGGCGACCCCGGTCGGTGGGAGCGATCCGACGGCCGCGGGTTCGAATCCCGTCGTGCCCGTCCCATTCCCGCGTCATATTTCGGCACCCTAGTGGCGTGCCAGACGGCTATCCGGTCGGAACTACGATCCCGTCGAAAAACGGCGGTTACGCGTTGAGGAGGTCCTTCACGTCCTCGAAGTTCGTACGGCAGAAGGGACAGCGGTAGGTAGTCTGAAAGCCGCTCCGCTGAGCCACGGTCTGGGTGTCGAGTTCGTGCATAGCGACGTCACGTGTGCAGTCAGGACAGACCAGCTTCGGCATGTCTATGGTATGCAGACCCATGCACTTAAATTCGATTACATTCGCTCGGGGAAGGGGCCGGATCAGGATTCGATGTCGAGGATCGATCCCGGGTTGTCGTACACCACACGACGCACGTCAGCAGGATCGACCCCGAGACGGAGCAACGCCAAGATGGTCCGACGCATGGCGAAGTGATCGGTCCGCATCGCGCCGAAGAGGTCCGTATCGAGCAGGATGCGTTCCGGCCCGTAGCGATCGATCACCTCGGCCACGTCCCCCGCCGACACGCCCCGGAGCCACTCGGCACCGACCGTGAAGGAGAGGTAGCAACCCGTTTCCTCAAGGATCCGCGGTGCGATCGCTGGACTGGCGTGGTCGATGACGACCTGCTCGTGTGGCAGGCCGGCCTCCTCGATCACCTCGAGGTCGATCTCGACGGCGTCCGTTTTGGCGGTCGCCGGGTCGAGAACGGCCTGGGTGAAGCTCTCGTCGGCCTCTTCGTACCGGTCGGCGTACCAGGCGGGCATGTCGCCCTTCGCCGAGCCCGGCGTATGGACGAGGATCGGCAGGCCGGTTTCCCGAGCGATATGACACTGTTCCCTGAGGACGGCCCGCTGGCCTTGGAGGTCCCACGCGGCGGTATGCTGGGTCGACTCGATCCCGGTCTCACCGATGGCGACCACCTCGTCGAGCTCGCAGTAGTCAGGGAGGACGGCGAACAGCGATTCAGGGTCCTCGACTCGCGCCCAAGTGTGGACGCCGATCGCGACGTACTGGTCGTATACGTGGTTCCGGCGAAAGGTCTCCGCCCGGCGCAATGCGTCATCCCACAGGAACCGGATGTCATCCGGGGCGATCGGCCGGTACGGCGTCCAGTAGTAACCCGCCGCGATCATGACGGCGGCCCGGCAGCCGCTGATATCGAACGCCTCGCGATCGTTCCAGGTGAGCGATTGCGTGTGCTGGTGGATGTCGATCCACGGGATATCGGCTTCCGCCGGTGACAGCCCGTCGACCGGTTCGGTCGGGCGACCGATCGGGCGGGCCCACGGCCCAGATGTCGTCGGATCCATAGCGACCGCTTGGTTGGTGGCCCGTTTAGAGGTATGCTCAATCCGTCGGCTCGAGATCAAAATAGTGGAACGTTCCGCCACGGGCGTCGCGGGTGACGCGCTCGCCGGGGACCACGGAAACCGGGTCGTCGAATATCGGCCCGTCGGTGACGAAGGTATGGAACTCGCCGTTCTCCCCCGCCGGGTCCACGTCGTCGGGGAGATCCGCAAGGAACGCCCGGTCAAACGACCGGCCGGCGTAGGGCTCATCCAGAACCGCACCGTCGACACAGACGACCGTCGCGGCGAACCCCCGATCGATGAACTCGGTCGCCACCGCCGTCGTATCTGAACCCCAGATCGGCCAGACCCCCTCGACCGGGACTCCTTCGAGGCGGTCCTCGCGATACGACCGGACGTCCTCGAGGTTGATGTCGCCGAAGGCGACGGCCCCGATACCCGCCTCGGCGAGCTCACGATGGGCCGCCGCCATCCGCTCGGCATACACCTCGTCGGTGACCCCTTCGGGCAGTTCGACGATTTGGAGCGGGAGCCCGATGGCCGCCGATTGGTCGTCGTACAACTCGCGGCGCACGCCGTGAATAGTGCTCCGGTCGTACTCGGCGGAGACGGTGGTCAGGAGGCGGACCACCTCGTGATCGGCATCGTCGAGCAGATACGAGAGGGCCAGGGCCGCGTCCTTGCCGCCGCTCCAGTTGAGGCAGGTCTTCACGCCTCGTCGAACCCGTCCTCGAAGGCGAAGGTCCCGTTCCGTTGGACGAGCTCCCCGTCGACCTCGATCCGGGAGTCCTCGCTCATGTCAACGATCATGTCCACGTGGACGGCACTCTCGTTCTGTTCGTTCCCGGGACCGATCGTGTCGGCGTAGGCGTTGCCCACGGCCATGTGGACCGTATCGCCCATCTTCTCGTCGAAGAGCATGTTGTAGGTGAACCGGTCGATCGAGCGGTTCATGCCGATCCCGAGCTCACCCAACCGGCGGGCCCCGGCATCAGTCTCCAGC
>CAYOLR010000202.1:0-5224 GCA_964404815.1 uncultured Halobacteriales archaeon | reverse complement strand
CCGGACGGTGGCGCCCCGTAAAATTCCCCCTTGTGGGTGCCCGCGGCCGTCCATTCGAGCATGACCGTCTCCCCGTCCGAGAGCATTCCGTCGATGTCCTTCGTCAGCGTCCAGTCCGGAAAGGCCGTGTGAACGTGGCGGACGAACGCCTCGAACTCGTCGCGGCCGTGGACTTCCCCGTCGGGGTGGGCTGGGTCGTAGAAGGAGAACGTCTCAGCGACCACGTCGATCTTGTCGTAATCACCGTTCCAGAGGTCGACGTAGTCGATGAGCAATGATTCGTACTTCGGCGGTTCGGTGGTCTGGGCCATCGGTGTTAGCAACCACGGCGGCCATTACTGTTAACGTACTTGATAGGATTGTGGGCACATCACTGGACGCGTCCCACGGCGTGGGACGAGAACCGTCCCGCACACAGGTTTTTCAGGAACGGCCGGATTAGCTCCGCCCATGGCGGGGCCACTCGGGACGGTCGAATATCTAGCCGCCTCCGAGAACCGTGTCCAGGTCCTTTCGACGCTGTCGGATGGCCCGGCCACCCGACGGGAGCTTCAGACGGCCACGGCCGCCTCCCGGTCGACCGTGGCTCGCATCCTCAGCGAAACCCAAGACCGCGGGTGGGTCGCGTCGGCAGGCGATGACTACCGGCTCACGCCGCTGGGCGAGGCCATCGTGACGGACTTTCTGGCCTATCTCGCCTCGGTCGAGGGCGTTCACCGGCTCGACGACGCGGTCAATCACCTGCCGCCGCCGCTGCGAACCGTCGATTTGGCGGCCCTCAGAGACGCCGAGGTCATCAAGTCCGAACCGGACAACCCGGCCGCCCCGTTCACCAGGGCACTTGACGCGTTCGAGACCGCTTCGACCCACCGCGGCCTCACCCATACCTCGCTGCCGGACCACGCGGCCGTCCTTCAGGAGCGCACGCTCGCCGGCGACCTCGAGTTCGAACACGTGTTCGAACGCTCGTTCATCGAGACCATCCGGGACGACCCGGAGCGACGCGAGCGCTGGGTCCCGATCGCCGACCGGGTGTACGTGTACGAGGGCGTCGTTCCGATCAACCTCCACCTCGTGGACGGCACGGTGCTGGTCTGGCTGGGCCGCGACCGCGGCGACGTGATGGGGCTCCTCGTGAGCGAGAACCCCACCATCCTCGACTGGGCGGAGTCGCTCTATGAGGACTATCGCGCCGATGCCGATCCTCTAGAATTGGCGTGATCGGTTGACCGGGGCAACGGCGTGTTTAGCTGGACAGTGATTTTCTGATCGCCCGTCGTGTCGGTGAGGGCAATCGCTGGCGGTCCGGCTCAGTCGTTATTCCCCCTCACCGACCGCAACACCGACAACGGCCCATCGATATGGCCGGGTGACAGGACATCGGTCGACCACGCGACGCCCCGCTCGGTGTCGCCGCGCGGGAGCGACACCCGAACCGTTGCCCCCCGGGGCTCGTTATCCTCGATTGCCAAGGTGCCGTCGTGGAGGTCCACGAACCACTTGACGAGCCACAGCCCGAGCCCGTTCCCGTGGCGGAGCTCCGTTTCGTCCCGCCCCTGGACGATTGCGCGCTGATCCTCGGGGATACCGGGGCCGTTGTCGGCGACTGCGATGGTGACGACCCGGTCGTCGGTCGTTATCGTGACGTCGATCCGCGGCTCGCGGTCGTTGTGCTCGATCGCGTTCTCGAGCAAGGTATCGAAGATGGCCTCGATCAGGGGGTCGGCCTCGATCCAGGCTTCGTCGGGCGCCGTCAACGAGATCGCCGCTCCGGGCGCGCTCGCGGCGGCCGCGTCGACCCGATCGCGGGCCACCTCGACGACGTCGGTCGCGACCGGATCGCTCACGCGTTCGAGCTGTTCGACCGTCCGGGCCTTCCGGCTGATGTCCACCACGGTCGAGATCTTCTCCCTGGCGCGTTCGGCGAGGTCGTCCTGGGCGTGGCCGCCTCGGCGAGGCGGTCGACGTAGCCGTGGAGGACGTTCATGTCGTTCCGGATGTTATGCCGGAGGATCCGGTTGAGGACCAGGTTGCGCCGGTTCAACGATTGCACCGAGTGATGCTGTTTCCTGAGTTCGAGCACGGTCCCGACCAGCACGCCGGCGAGCCCCCCGGTCACCGTCAGGTTGATCAACAGGAGGCCGGCGAGCGATTTGAGCGGCGCGTCGATCCGGACCACCGTCAGGAGGACGCCGATGACCGTCGGGATGGCCAACCCGATCGCGGTCCACTGGGCGACCTCCCACACCGACTCCCCTTCGAAATCGTTGACGTAGAGCCAGGCCCCGACGTAGGCGAGCGCGCCGGAGAGGACGATCGCCGTTCCGGTCCCGATCGCGGTGATGATGAGCTGGTTGTGGACCAGGGTATAGTAGCCCGTGAGGCTCGTGAAGAGCCCGAAGCTCGCGCCGAACAGGTAGGCCATCCCGAGATCCCCCCCTGGTGAGCATTGCCGTGTGAAAGGCGGATCCCGGGCGCGGGCCTATAACGGTTTAGCGACAGTTCTCAGATAAAATAATTTATGTATATCGTGGGAACCGGTGCCCGGTCCGCCGAATCGAACGGCGCTCGCCCCTCGTTACTGAGAGAACAGAACCTGTTTGCTCCAAAAGGTTAGTGGCTCATTCGAGGGGAAGCCGTCCGCCCTCGGTTTACCCGTCCGGAGTTCTCGAAATTACTATCCTCGGTTCCGCGTTGGTTGCGTTTCCGACCGCTCGACGGAATGGCCGCAAGACATCGTTCCCAAGACATCGGTTTCACCGCCCGTTAGTCGGAACCTGGCTCGTAGGGATTTACTGGCGTTTGCAACCGAGATACGTCATCCACGCTATCGAAACCATTGGTGACCGCGTAGAGATACCCCACCCCCCAGTTTCCCTGTCGGCGACGAGACTGGCGTCGACGAACTGGTCGGCCGCAACGCGGGCACCTCAGTTCGGAAACGATCATCGGCCCGGACCCGCTCAGTCGGCCACCCCGTCGCCGCCGTCCGCCACGTCCGGGGCGGGCCGGCCCTGCCACTCCTCGTAAAACGTGTCGATATCGGGCTCGAACGGCGTGACCACGGGGTACCCCACGGGAACGGCGTCGACGTCCACGAGCGCGTAACACCCCGGACAGAACCATTCCCGGAGTTGGAACGACCAGTCCGGAGCGACGCTCATGTACTCGGGATAGAGGTCGTCGAACTCCGCCTCGTCCTCCCGGACCCGGACGTCGCAGGCGCGCTTCCAGTTCTCGCCGGCGGTGCAGAGGTCCTCGCCACACGCACCGCGGACCACGCGCCCGTCGGCCGTTCCGACGACGTACAGATGGTCGTTCAGGGGGACGAGAATCGGATCGTCCCAGTCGACCCGCTCCTGGAGGACTGCAAGTACCTTCTCGAAGCGGTTCGTATCTTTCGGATCCGGGAGGATCTCGTTGCGGAGTTCCTCCCAGGTCAGTTCGCCGTCGATGAGCCGCCGAACGCGGTCTTTGTCGAGTTCAGTCATTGTGGATCGCTTATGGGGAATAGCCGTCGCCGAGATCCCAGAACGCCCGGAACTCGTCGGCCCAGTCCTCGGACTGGTCGAAGACGCCCTCGTACATCCACTGGACGCCATCGCTCCAATCACCCTGCTTGACGCGCTGTCGTTCGTCCTCGTAGAACTCCTCGAAGGACCGGGACTCCCGGCGCCGCCGCTCCCGGATCGCCTCGCGCCGGTCCGCCGTCGCCTCCGGATCGACGCTGAAGTCGCGCTCGTCCTCGTCGTACTCGCCGACGACCCCGTAGACGGACTCGGCGACATCGGGCGTGAAGATATCGCCCTCCACGTCGGCGGCGAGTTTCGCCGGCGGGCGCTCAAGGGGATCCCCAAACCCGGGGCCGCCGCCCATCTTGTAGTGGAGCAGGTCGTAGTTGTCGAACTGCTCCGGCCAGAAGTTCCCCCGGTGAGTCCGCGTGACGTCGCCGTCGATGTTCGCCTCGAAGGCGCCCACGGGCGAGTCCCCCACCGGATACGGTTCGTCCATTACGGTCCGCCGAGCCAGGTCGGTATCGTGGGCGCGGACCGAATACTTCGTTCCGCCCGGGTAGCCACCGGACATCCCCGACGTCGTGAACGTCACGTCGGGCAGCGTGAGGTTGTAGAGGGAGACGTCCTCGCTCCCCAAGACCGTGTAGATCCCCTCCCATCCCGAGCCGCCGCGGTACTTGCCGTGCCCGGCGGTGTTGGGCTTGACCGACCGGGCGAGCTGGATAAGCCCCCACTGAATCTGTTCCCACTCCTCGACGTCCCCGAGGTCCGACTCGGGGTTCCACATGGCATAGCCCCAGTCGAGGCCGTCGCGAACGGCGGAGGCGCCCAGCCCCTGGCAGGACAGCTCGAACGGCCCGACCGGGAAGTAGTCGCCGACCGCGTCGGGGATCGTATCGGCCAGCGACGGCATCAGCTTCCCGCCGCCCTGGACTGCGTCGCTGGTCTCCGAGTACCCGGTGACCACCTCCTCCCGGAAGCCGCGGGAGAAGAATGCCCGCGAGATCGACTTCCAGACCGCCTGATAGGTCGGCATGATCGTCGCCCAGGGCGTGTGATAGGAGAGGCTGGGATCCTGCGGATTCGTGATCGACCCCTCGGGGTAGTTGGTCTCGATGGCGAAGTACGACCCGTCGTTCACCTTCCCGTCGTGAAGGAGGCACTGCGTGAGCGCGACCCACATGCCGCCCTCCATCGAACCTTCGGCACAGTTGAACGCATGGGGACCGGGCGGGCTGGCGCCCTCCATGTCGAGGCTGAACCCGCCGTCGCCCTCGACGGTGATCTCGACCGGGAGGTGGTTCATCATGTCCTGCTGGGAGCCGGGTTGCCAGGCCTCGTCCTTCCACGGGACCGGCATGAACGACGCCTCCCGGTAGGTCCCGGGGAAGAGTAGCTCCGTCACACGAGACTCCATCGTCCGGCGGCCCTCCTCGACGGCTTCGTAGACGAACTGCTTGAACGTGTCCAGCCCGACATCGTCGATCATGTCGTGGACCGCCTCGCGGATCATGTGACAGCCAGCGAGCCGACATTTCTCGTCTAAGTCCCAATACATCGGCGTCCGGGTTCCGCGCTGGCCCCGGTCGAGCCAGTCCTGGTAGAGCTTGTCGTCCTCGCCGATCTTCTCGCAGGTGGCGTAGAGGCCGTCCTCGTACCGGTTGGTCGAGGCCACCTGGTCGTGGCCGCGGGTCATGCCCCCGATGTCG
>CAYOLR010000201.1:0-5227 GCA_964404815.1 uncultured Halobacteriales archaeon | reverse complement strand
GCAGTGATGACTGACCAGATTGAACAATTCTAGAACGAGTTTGGGGGAACGCTAGAATGAATTTGCGAGAAAGTGCGACAGTCTTTGAAAAATAACTATGATAGTTTTCGGTGTTTATCCGGCGGGGAACACCCCCAAAACAATGACGGAAGAAGAACCAGCCAAACAATCGAGAAGCAACCACACCGCCAGACCGCGTTTCGATGGAGCGAGCCGCCGAACTTTTCTCGGAGCGATCGGCGCCGGAACCGGACTCGCCGCCCTCGGCATGCTGGGTAGTAGCCGACCGGCACGGGCCACATCCACAGGCGGGAAGCACGCCGGCATCCCGACCGAACTGCCGAGCGCGATCGAAATCGACGAGGAAAACCTCGAGGTCACACTCCCGCTTTACAAGGGGCGGGGGCCGGACGATGGGGTCGTGTACTACGTCCTCACGGAGGCCTCCGATATCGGCAAGGCAAACCAGTTCGGCCTCAACTGGGCCGTGAAGCTCAAGCACGTCATCGGCACCGACGCCGTCCAGGAGGTGGCGATGGGGAGTTCCGGTCAGTTCAACCCCAACAACCCCAACAACGAGTTCCAGGGGACGGTCGATTTCTCTCCGACCCGGAACGTCGTCCCGAACGACGATACTGGATTTCCGCCAGACGTGGCCGAGCCGGGTGCCGAGGGCGACGGTACCTACAGCCCGTTTATCACCACGTCGAACGAGGAGGTCGTCTACAACGCCCCTCACGTGGCGAATGACTCCGGGGAGCACGACCAACTCATTGAGATGGACACGGACGAGATGACGGCGACCCTCGGGCTCGTGCAGGGGTTCTACGAGTTCCGGGAGATTTACTACCTGACAACCGACGCGTACCCCGGCCTCGTGGCCGCGCTCGAGGGTGGCACGCTTGTGCCGAACCTGAGCGAGGCACCGGCTGTGGGGGACCGCGACCTCGAAAGCTCCGCTCGCGAGGCCATCTTCCCGGTGGTGAACGGCCCGCCGGGACAGGGCCTCCAGTCGGCCCTCCAAGGGCAGGGCGGCCCGCACAACATCACCCGGTCCGAGCAGGTATGTGCGGACCCGAGCGACCCGACCGACTGCTCGCTCTTCTACAGCCCGCTCTGGGACCTCCATCCGCTATGGTGGGAGGTTCCCGAGGAGGACCGGTTCATCCTGGAGGACCACGAGGAGATCATCGACCTGGTCCTTGAGGGCGACATCAGCAGCTTCGCCGAGGATGGGCCCGTCAACACGCTGCTCGGGAACATCCGGGCGCTAGGCGCGGCAGTCAACTGCCCCGTTATCTCCGTTGAGGAAGAGGAAGAATAGGTAGCTGCGTTTCCTACGCGTCTCTATTTCCGCGATTCCACTTCGGGGCAACGAACTGAACCGTGACAATCTCGAACGGGGAGAACGTCGATTGACAGTGCGGACAGTACACGACATCACCAGCTTCGAACTTCTCGCTGTCCCGCGTCGCTTTGAAGCCCGTCATGGCGCAGTTCAATGTGCAGGATGCGGACCAGGCCGTAAAGCCCGTCGCGCTCGTGCTGGCTCGGGTCCATGCGCCACCCTGATCCCGGAGTTGGTGTACCTTTGGACTCCGGAGGACCTGGACGTGGAACGGCGTCGGTCCTGAACCTTGCCAGTATCCGTCCTCGTTTATCGTACCGGCAGGGACATCGCTGCCTGCCCAGCGCCACACCGTCAGCGCCGGCTTGCCGAGTCCGGCTTTTCCGATGTCATTATCCCAGGTCTCGTAGTCGTTGAAATCCGATATATTGAGCGGCTCCCCGGGATGATAAGTTCGGGCCTGCCAATCGTACGGTGGATCAGGGGCCGACCGGAGGTAGGTATCGGCGTCCGAATCCGGTCGAAATCCTGGATAGTCCGCGAAGTCACAGTAGCGAAACCAATTCGCGGAGTAGCGTACATCACCGAACTCCTTCGTCGGGACGATGCCGTCCTGACCGGGCTGTTCCGGCCACACGCCATGAAGGTACCCTTCGGCATCGACCCTTATGGGGACCTGAGGGAGTGCTCTGGTAGCTGGGCCGTCCCGATTGGAAATGCCACGATAGGTAACCGGGCCACCACCATTGGGAGTTTCCGTCATGGACCCAAGGGTCGTAGTGGCAACCACGCCGACGCCGACTGCAACCCCGCCTCCGACAACACCCGTGAGAAATCGTCGCCGCGACGTTTTGGACGACGGATCAACCATATGAATGTACCAATTCGCGTTATATGATAACGGTATTGCCTGGATTAGCTGGGTCGAAACCTCAGAGTGTGGTCGTGAGCCATCCCATGATCGGATGTTTTGATCACTATTCGGTTCACTTGATGGATTCGCTCTGATGAACGCACGCATTATATCTCACGGGCCGAACAGAAGTGATCCTACTTTGGTACCACGGAGTTGCTGAACCCCTCGGTCGGCTCGCCAGATGGTCGTCAGGTTAGTCGAGCCGGTCTACGACTCCGGTTTTCGCACGTCTTGAACCCGGTCCGTGTTATCGTGAGCATGTACGGCAGGGTCCAGGGACGAGTGGGCCCATCGACCGATTCGACCCGGAATACCTGCGGGTCACCAGACGGGGGCCTGCACTTTACAGCTCGACCTCGAGTGAAGGATCTCGATCGAAGGTGCACGCGACACTCCCGAAGTAGACCGACTGGTCGAACACCAGGTCGGCGGCCGTGACGGCCTCGTAGACCTGGTAGGGGATCCAGCCTTCGGTGGTGTCGCCCGGCGAGAGGCTCACCCCATCGAGCGGGTTCGAGGTATGCTCGAGTTGGAAGAAGGCGATGGTTTTCTCGGCCGTTCTGACGTCGAAGGCCGACGGATAGACGTGGAAGATGGCACCCCCTTCGTTTGTTATCCGGAGCTGGACGGCGAGGATTTCGTGACTCGTCCAGGCCTCATAGGTGTGATCGTCACTCGGGGGATCGATCGTCTCCACGGTCCTCGAGTGATAGTCGACGGCGAGTGAGGCGAAGGCATCGGATGGCGCCGTGTCCTCGCCACCGAGATCGATCCCGGCCGCGGTTTCCTGCGGTTCGGGGGTGGGGGACGGCGTGGCCGTCGGGGTCGGGATGGCCCCGGGATTGACTCTGAGCGTCTCGAGGATTCGGTTCGTGTAGCCGGCACTTTCGATGGACCCCTCCAGGTGCTTTCGTGCCCACCGGGACTCGATACGGTAGGTTGCAAAGGCCTGGTCGGTCGGTCGATGGACGATCGAGACGTTGACACCCTCGACCGACCAGCCCAGTTCGATGGGCACCAGCATCGCCATGGCGACGTCACGGAGTGAGCCCTCGACGGCCGCCGTCGAGGCGTCGGCAAGCGTGTAGGTCAGTGACGCCTGGACACCGCCGCTCACCAGCCGGGCCACTGCCACGTCGCGAGCCATTAACGCCTCGCGAAACCGTCGGAGGTAGTCGATCGGGGTGGGCTGATCGGTGGGTGTGGGCGATGTCGTGGCGGTTGGACTGGGGGAGACCGACGGTGTCCCACCCGCCTCCGAGCCCCCACAGCCGGCCAGCGTGGCCCCGAAGGCGACGAGGAAGGCGCGTCGCTGCATCCGGCCAACTATCTTGGAGGACAATAATAACCGTACTGGTCAAATTTTCAAAGATGATAGTAAACCCCCCAAAGGGTAGTTCGGATGTCTGGTCGGGGGAGTTTAGAGGCCGGCCATTCTCGTCGGCCCATGGGCGGCGAGCTCCCCCGTCAGCTGTCTTCCCAACAGCGGTTTATCCTCGCGTTCGTTCGGCACTGGATCCGCAACCGCGAGGGGGTCGACGATCGAGCGGTCCCTTTCCAAACCGTCTCACTCGCTACGGCCAGGGAACTCGATCGTGGTGGTGATCGATTGCAGCCAAGGGATCCTGGAGCTGCCCAGGCTGCCGATGTGGATTTCAGCGCCCAGTTTGTCGAGGATCCCGACGCTGACGGTCGGGAGCGACAGGCTATCCAGATAACGTCGAACCATTCGTCCTCGTTCTCCCGGGCTGTGGATAGCCTTGAACGTCGGGAGCTGGTGGACTCCTCGCTCGGGGAGGGCGGTCGACGCCCAAAGCGAACCGCCATCAGGCTCACGCCGGCCGGGGAGGCGGCCGCCGACGAGCTCCTTCGACGGCATCGGGACGGCCGGTACAACCTCACATTTGCCCGGCTCGATTCAGGTGATGGTCCCGACTGAGGCCACGCCGGGTTGGACCGATGCCGACAATACTGGTCGGTCAAACAACCCCGAGCACCGACAGGATCACGTAGGCATTCCAGCCGGTGAGGTAGATACCAACGATTGCCAGGCAGATCGGGATACCGAGAGCGTACGGCTGCGGGGCGAGTTTCCATCCCGCCAGGGCGATCACAAAGCCGAGCAGCTTGAAGGGGAGCATCACCGCCAGCCCAAAATCGGCGATGGCGGCCGCGATAATCGGGACGGATTCGCGGGCCAGGTTAGTGTGAATGCCGATCCAAGACGTGGCCAGGTCGCCCAGGCCAAACCACAGAACGGCCTGCACCCAAGCGTGGAAGGATTCCCGGTCGAGATTCACAGCGGGCCGCCAAACCCTCCCGGCCATCGAACGGATGATCGCCGGTCGTCGTGGTAAAGGCTCGGGCTCACGGGGGCGGTAACAAGCGGGGTCGCTGGCGAGGTTTTCGACCTTGGGCTGTTCGTCAGTGTCGGACCGATGCGTGTCACGGTGCCCGGCTTGCAGAGAAGTGCGTTCGTCGCCCATGCCGGCCCAGGAATCCAGCCCCTCGTAGCCGCCGCTACGCCCACGCCACCGGCCCGGGTTTGCGTGACATCGTGTGGCTCGGCGACGCGGTGCTCACCGGCCAGTTCGAAAGCCAGGGTAACACATTGACAGCCACCCTTCTGCGGCCGCCTGGGCGAGCCCGTGAAGCCGAGACGAGCACGGACGGATGCCGAATCGACGGGAAGGAGTCAGGGCGCGTAAAGGTCATCGCCGACGACCCGATAGACCGTAATATTGCCCGCCTGAAATGCCCGTTTGATGCCGGGGTCGCGGCCGTAGTCGATGACTCGATAGCGGCTCCGTTCGGCCTCGCCGACCCAAATGAAGGTCACGTTGTAGGTCCGGAGGAGATCGGCGCGGACGGTTCGGTTGCCGGCGTAGATCCTGTCGACGTCCCGAACGCGGTGTCGGTAGGCGGTTTCACCGCGGTAGTCCGCCTCGTGGTTCCAGCCAACC
>CAYOLR010000200.1:0-5231 GCA_964404815.1 uncultured Halobacteriales archaeon | reverse complement strand
GACCGGCTCGTCGGCTTCGCCCTCGAACAGGAGGCCATCGAAGCCGGCCCATTTCAGCCGGGCGCCCGACCAGCCGCCGTGGTGGGAATCCGTGACCGTGTTCGTGAGCGGTGATTTCGTACAGACCGCGATCCGGCCGCTCATGGTCACCTGCGTCCCGGTCAACGGCCCGTTCATGAACGCCAACAGGTTGTCCGGCCCCAGCGGGTCGACGTCGTGACCCTGGTCGAAGACGTATTTGACACCGAGCCCGCGTGCGCCGATGTATTTCTTGGCATCCTCCTCGTCGATGCCCTCGTACGATACCGAGCCCGAACTCAGGTCTATCCGGGCTACGTGGTCTTGGAAGCCGCCGAGTTCTGTCATGAGATAACATATGCTAGTGCGTTGGACAACCACATAAATCATGACGGTTTTTTAAGCGTGCGCGGTTACAGTCGATCCACTCGTAACCGATTGTTGTCGGGCCTTTCATTACCTCGCGAACCGAAGGGCCAGCTATGCTGCACGCGGAGGGTACTCTCCTCTCGATCGACCTGACGAACCGCGACACAGCGACGGAAGACATCGATGACGTCCTGGCCTCCTATATCGGCGGGCGAGGGGTCGCGACCCGCCTGGCACACGACCGCATCCCCTTCGATGCCGACCCTTTCGGCCCGGAGAACCGCCTCTACTTCTCAACCGGGCCGCTCCAGATCGCGAACATGAGCTTCACCGGGCGGATGAACGCCACGGCGCTCTCGCCACTCTCGTCCGGTCTCTCGTCCACCAACGCCGGCGGCTTCATGTCCCGGAACTTCGCCGACACCGGCCACTCCGCCGTCGAGATCACGGGCGAAAGCGACGAGCTCGTGGCCATCCATGTCCGTGACGACGGCGTCGAGTTCGAACCCGTCCCCGAACTCGCCGAGGCGGAAGTGTCGGCCGTTTCTGACTACATGGACGAGCACCACGGCCTCGATCCCGAACACATCGCTGCCATCGGCCCGGCGGGCGAGAACCTGGTCCGGTTCGCCTCGATCATGACGACCGAGTCGCGCGCCTTCGGCCGGGGCGGACTCGGGGCCGTGCTCGGCTCGAAGAACGTCAAGGCCGTAACGTTCGCGGGCGACTCCCGGCCAGAGATCGAGCTGTCCGACGTCACGATGGACATCCATCGCTCGGCCGCTCAGAGCGATCACATCATGAAACGTCAGGGGACGACCAGCGTCACCGACCTCTCGAACGAGATGGGGACGTTCCCCACCCGGTACTTCGAGGACGTCTCCTTCGAGAAGTACGAGTCCATCAACGGCGATGTCGTCGAGTCGAAAAAGTACAAGAAAGGGACGTGTTCGAACTGTGCGTTCGCCTGTAAACTGCCGACCAAGGACGAGGCCTCCGGGGTGGAGACGGAGGGGCCCGAGTTCGAGACGCTCATGGCGTTCGGCGGGAACTGCGAGGTCGACGACATCGTGTCGATCATGAAGTCCAACGACCTCTGTGACGAGCTCGGGATGGACACGATCAGCTGTGGGAACGCCGTGGCCGCTTACCTGAAGGCGAACGACGCCTTCAGCGATTCAGACCTCGTCCACGAGATGGTAGAGAAGATCGCCCACCGCGAGGGCGACGGTGACCTCCTCGCAGAGGGCATCCACCGGTTCGCCGATGAGCTCGGCGTGGAGGACTGGACCGTCAAGGGGATGTCCTTCTCCGCTCACGACGGCCGCACCCTCAACGGGCAGGGGCTATCGTTCGCGACGGCCAACCGGGGCGCCGATCACATGTATTCGACCTTCTACGCCTGGGAGTACCCCTTGGTCGGCAAGGACGACGCCTTCCCGCCGGATGGACTCGAGGGCAAGGCACCGAGCATCGTCGAGCAGGAGGGGCGACGGGCGATCGAGGACTGCGGCGTCCTCTGTCGGTTCTCCCGCGGCGAACAGTCGGTCGAACGGCTCGAAGCCATGTTCGATACGGACTACGACACCCTCCTCGAGATCGGCGAGGAGATCGTCACCCTCGAACGACACTTCAACAACCAGCGCGGCTTCGATCGCTCGGACGACACCCTGCCCTACGAACTCCCCGGCTTCGAAGCGGCACTCGACGAGTATTACGACGCCCACGGCTGGAACGACGACGGCACCGTTCCCGAGGACGCGGTGGCCTAAATCGGGCCGGTCGTTTCTTACAGCGACGCTTCGACGAACGCGACGAGGGATTCGGCGTCCTGGTAACCGTCGTCCAGGCGCCCCACCACCTCGCCGTCCGTGAAAAGCAGGAGGGTCGGAACGCTCCGGATCGTAAACCGGCCGGAGAGGTCGAGATCATCGCCGGCGTTGATCATCGCCACCGTCGCCTCGGTTGCCTTGGCGACGAGGCCCAGTACCGGCTCCATCCGCTGACAGATCCCACAGCCCGACGTATAGAATTCCACGAGAACGACCGGTTCTTCCTCGATCAGTCTGTCGAACTCGTCGCCATCAGCGAGGCGAACCGGGCGATTCGGTGTCGCCGCCTCCGACAGTTCCATAGACACTATCCGCGCCGGCGCTATTTCAACCCACTGCGCGGCGGGATACCACACCGGTCGGTCGTCGACGAGAGACTACCGATCCTCGACGGGAACCCATTGAGCCTCCATCGGGCCGACGTATTTCGCGCGAGGACGGATGAGGCGGTTATCCTGCTGGTATTCTAAAATGTGGCCGAGCCAGCCGGCCACCCGACTCATCGCGAAGATGGGCGTGTAGAGGTCGATCGGAATATCGAGCTGGTAGTAGACGGTGCCGGAGTAGAAGTCCACGTTCGGCGCGATCCCCTTCTCGGGGAGACCCTTCTCTTCGGTGAGGTAGTCCTCGATGGCCGTCGTGTACTCGTACCACTTCGTCACACCCGTCGACTCCGCGAGCTTCTCGCTTCGGTCCTGAAGGATCACGGCCCGCGGGTCCTTGACGTTGTAGACCCGATGGCCCCAGCCGGGGATCCGTTCGCCGGATTCGATCATGTCCTCGACCCAGTCGATCGGGGCCTGATCGCTCTCGTCGAGGTCCATGAGCGCGTGCATGACGTCCTGGTTCGCACCACCGTGCCAGGGTCCCGCCAGCGCGCCGATTCCACCCGGAATCGCGTTATAGACGTCGGCATAGGTGCTGACGATCACGAGGGTGGTGAAGGTCGACGCGTTCAACCCGTGATCGGCGTGCAGGGTAAGCGCCATGTCGAACGTCTCGGCGGCCACCTCGTCTGGGACATCCCCTGTCAGCATGTACAGGAAGTTGGTGGCGTGAGACAGCGACGGATCGGGCTCGATCGGCTCGTCGCCGTTCCGCAACCGTTCGTAGGCTGCGACGATCGTCGGGAGCTTTGCGGTGATCCGTCGCCCCTTACGCTGGGTGGCCTCGAGGTCCTCCGGCTCGGCGTCAGGCTCCGGGTCCGCGGCCGACAGCATGGATGTCGCCGTCCTCAGTGCGGCCATCGGTGTGTCCCCGGACGCTGCCAGCTCGCGAAGCAGGTCGACGAGGGCGGCCGAGATCGACCGGTCATCGGCCATCGACCCCACGAAGGCGTCTAGTTCGTCCGCCGTCGGGAGATCCCGGTTCCAGAGGAGGTAACAGACCTCCTCGAAGCTCGCCTCACGGGCGAGATCCTCGATGGCGAACCCCCGATAGATCAGCCGGCCGATATTGCCGTCGATGTAACTCAGCTCGGATTCGTCGACGACGACACCTTCCAACCCCCGGTGGACGGTCGGTTCGGTCGCTTTGCGGAGTAATTCCGACATGTCGTGAACTCCGTGAGCGACGGGGAAAAACCAGGTAGCTGGTTCTCGGGACCTGGGAATGCCGGTCAACCGCCCTGGACCGGCACCTTGGACAGCCGGACAACCTCGGACGAAACCGAGGGCGTGGCGTCGCCGTAGCTGGTGCCGGTTGCCACGACCGTTTGGGGCGTCGATCCGGCCGGGATCGACCACTGCGCGGCCGCAGTCCCCGATTCGCCGGCTGGCACGCGGCCCGTACTACCCCCACCCTTGACCGTTGATCCGTCGCTCAACGTCACCTCCCCGAGCCTGAGTTCGTATGGAACATCGCCAGTGTTCTCGACGGCGACGCTGATAGTGAACTGCCAAGGTTCGTCGGCCGCCAGGATCAGCATCTCCCTGACGGTCTCCGGTTGGGGCGTGTCGGGCAGGAGTTCGTCGCCCACGCCCACCCGTCGGCCGGGCGTGGGGGTGTCCCCGTCATCGCCGCGCCTGCGTCCGCCGAACAGGTGGCTTTCGATCAGGCCGAGGAAGGTCAGCCCTTCAACGAGGATCGGGATGCCGATCCCCAAGGCGATCAGCAGTCGGACCAGGTTACGGCGTTTCACAATCGGTGGGCGCAGTTAGACGGGGAAGGCGGGGCTCCCGGGGATGAGTACGCCGTCGGCCAGCATCCCCCAGAGCGGGAGGAAGTACGTCAGGGCCACCAGGAGGATCGCGATGACTGTCCACACCTTCAGATTGTCCAGGATCACGGGGCCGTTCTCGGGCCCGGAGAGTGGGGCGGGGATGTGGCCGTCCACGCCGAGCGTCCCGCCGCGAGCTCCGAGCCAGGTCCCGGTAACGACAATCAGGAAGAGGGTGAGTGACGTGAACAACAGGATGCCACCGATCCCGATCTGGAGCTGCATCTCCACAACCGAGCCGATGACCGGATCGAAGAGGGCCGCACCGGAATCCTGGTAGAGCGGTTCGGCCGTCCTCCGGGGGAGGCCCGCCAACCCCGCCCGGTGCATCGCGTTGGACATGAGCGTCATGCCGATGAACCAGAGGTAGGGCTGGATCAGCGCGAGGGTCTTGAACCGGAGGCGCTTTCCGGTGATCTGTGGGAGGAGCCAGTAGGTGATCGCCATCGCCGTCAGTGCGAAGGCGGTTCCGACGGTGAGGTGGAAGTGGCCGGGGACCCAGATCGTGTTGTGGATGAGGTAGTTGAGGTTCATCCCGGCGTTGACCATCCCGGAGAACCCGCCGGCCGCGAACATCAGGCCCGAAAGGGTGATCCCGACGAATGCAGGCTCGTCCCACGGCAACGACCTGAGCCAGCCCAGTCGGCCCTCACCCCCGCGCTGCCGCGCGCCGTGCTCGATGCTGGCCACGACAGTGAACGCCGTCAGCAGGCTCGGGAGGAGGAGGAACATCGTGTTGGTCATCGCGATGAACTTGAAGCCCTCCGCGATGCCGGGGTCGAGGTACTGGTGGT
>CAYOLR010000199.1:0-5257 GCA_964404815.1 uncultured Halobacteriales archaeon | reverse complement strand
GCCCCGGTCGGCGGAAGTTCGCCCGATCGACGAGTGCGTCCGCAGCATTCATGACTACCTCTTCGCGCCCCCGGGCGTCGACATCGAGGAGAGTCTCCCCTAGGAGGTTCACCATCAATAGCCGCATCTCCAGATAGAGGTTGATCCGCTCGCCATCGTCCCACTCATCCACGTACGTTGCCGTCGTTTCCGTGATGCGGTCGCCGTAGCGATCCAGCGTCTCACGGGTAAACGCTGGCTGGAGGGCCTTCCGCAGCTTGGACCATCGCTCCCCGGTGGTCGTCGTCACCGCGTTATCCTCGACACCCTCAAAGGTCTCACGCTGGGCATCGCTGATCGTGAACTTCTCGTGATCGTCGACGAGGATTCGCTTGACCAGGTCCGGGTGTGTCACCATGTACGTGGTTTGACCTGGCGTCTTGAGTCGGACGACGTCACCGAGGTCGGCCCATTGATCCATCGCACCGACGGGATCCCGGGAGAATGCGAGTCCGTTCCCGAGGACAGGGACTCCTTTCGGGGTCGGTGGCCTGGATGTCTGTCCACCGGGGGAGTCTCCGACAGTCATGGCTGAACCATTCTTGGTACTGGTATCCTTGACTCGACTATAGATCTGATGTGGGGAGCAGCTCTGCGAGGAGGTTTCGTTCGGCCCGCCGGAGGTGCTCGGTGACGGTCGACTGGTCGAGATCGAATTCGGCAGCGACATCCGCTGCACTTGCCTCCCGCGGAACCTCAAAATAGCCTAACTCGAAGGCCGTCAACAAGATATCGCGCTGACGATCCGTGATAGCGTCGAGCGAGGAACCTGGGCCTCCGTAATCGGTGATTCGCTCGAGAACGACGTCGACTCCGAGGTCGTCGTACTGTTCGATGCTTCTCGTCAACGCCGACCGTGTCCCCACGATCGAGACACCGACGCCTGTGTCGTCGACCTGGATGTCACTGTTTGAGACGGCGAACTCGTCATCTGCCACGTAGGTTCCCGACTGTTCGGGAGTCCTCACCTTACACAAGTAGACCACCCGTCCGTCGCCCGACGAAAGCGTCTCCCACCACTCCAGTTCGGAGAGGTTCGACCACACCGACACGGGAAGCGAAGACTCCAGTGTGACGACGAGGAGACACCCCTCGCCATTACAGGCGAGTTCAGTCAGGTTTCGAAGACCGACGTCGCGGCATCGAGACAAGAACGTGCCGAACCCGTGGTCGTCGAACTCTCCGTGAGGAATATGGATCGTGGCTTCGCGCATTGCCCTTGGGCTGGGTAAGAATTGTTGCACCCAGTATCTTTCTCCCCCGTGCGTGGGCTCATTTATAAGTAGTTGATTAGTGGCGATCGGTGGGGCCGAGGAACCATCCATGGGGGAGCTGTTAACGGGCCTTCGTGGCCCGGCCGAGCATGATCACAGCGGCGGTTCCAAAAATGATGTCGAGTGCGACCAACACGCCGACCGGGGGCAGGATGACGTCCCACACCCAGCCCTGGAGCATGATGGCGCGGGCCGCGTCGATCCCATAGGTGATCGGGTTGATCGTCGCGAACAGCTGCACCCAGCCGGGCAGCAGCTCCAGTGGCATGAACGCGCTGCTCAGGAACAACAGCGGGAACAAGATGGCCTGCATGGCGGTCTGAAGGGCGTCGCTGTTCTGGGTGTAGAGACCGATGATCGTCGAGCACCCGATGAAAAACACGGCGATCAGCAGTGCGACGCCGATCATCCCGATCGCGCCGAGGAGTCCCGACTCGACTCGGGCGCCGATCGCATACCCCAGCACGAGGATGATGAGCGATTGGACGACGACTCGCAGCAGATCCGCGATCGACTTCCCGAGGAACACCGCCGTCCGGCTCGCGGGCGTCGTCAGGACCTTCTCGAACATCCCGCTCTCGATGTCCTCGACGAGGTTGATCCCCGCCGCGATCGCCGCGAAGGGGGCCAGGAAGAGGAGCACCGCGGGCAGGAAGAACGCGAGGTAGCTCTCGGACTCGAAGCCCGGCAGCCGGACGACGTTCTGGAACACCTCCGTGAACAGCACGACCCAGGCGACCGGCTGGAAGACCATGCCTGCGATCACCGTGGGCTGGCGGGCGAGCTTGCGCGTCCAGCGCTTGACGTTCGCCCACGTATCGCCGAGGAAACTCCCGCGAGGGGGCTGCCACCCGGTCGACGCCGTTATATCCGTATCGGCCGCCGGACGCATCTCAGTCGACCCCCGGTGTGGGTTGGTCGGCCGCAGCCGACAAAGTCGGGCTGTCGGCTGGTTCGCCCTCCTGTAGTCGTTCACCGGTGATTGCGAGGAACACCTCGTCGAGCGTCGGCGAACGCATGTGCAAGCTCCTGACCCGCACACTCGCGTCGTGGAGTAACCCGAGGACGTCGGGGCTCAACTCGCTCGCGCGTGGCGAGGCGACGGTGATACCATCATCGGTGACCGTCACGGACTCGTCGTCGTGGAGGATGCCCGCATCCGCAACGACGGCCCTGGCATGCTCGCGGGCCGATTCGGAGGCATCCTCGGTGACGATTTCCAGGACGTTCCCGCCGACGGTCGCCTTGAGGTCGGCGGGCGATCCGGTGGCGACGATGTCACCGTCGGCGATGATCCCGATTCGATCGGCGAGTTCGTCGGCCTCCTCGAGGTATTGGGTCGTGAGGAACACCGTGGTCCCGCGATCGCTGATTTTGCGGAAGTACTCGTGGAGCCGGTTCCGGGCGCGTGGATCGAGGCCGGTGGTCGGCTCGTCGAGGAACACCAATGGCGGATCGTGGACCAGGGCAGTGGCGGCGTCGAGGCGCTTTTTCATCCCGCCGGAGAACGCCCCCGCCCGCTTGTCCGCCACGTCGGCGAGCCCGACGAGATCGAGTAACTCATCGATTCGGTCGTTCCGTTTGCCCCGAGGGACGTGGTGCATCTCGGCGGCGAACTCGACGTTCTCGCGGGCGGTCAGGTGCGGATCGATGCTCGTCTCCTGGGCCATGTAGCCGATGCGCTCGCGCACCGCGTGTGATTCCGTCTCGACGTCGCGCCCGAAGACCTCGACTCGTCCGCTGGTCGGTCGCAAGAGCGTCGCGATGGTTTTGATCGCGGTGGTCTTTCCCGCCCCGTTCGGGCCCAGGAACCCGAAGAACTCGCCTTCGGGAACGCTCAACGAGACGTCCGTGACGGCTTCCGTGCCATCTGGATACGTGAACGACAGGCCGTCGATATCGATCGCGGCGTCGGAGCCGGTCCGTTCGGCACTGGTCCGCGAGTTCCGGGTCATTTCATTACCCCCCGCTGGACCGGAGGCTCGCGAGTCTCCCTCCATGTGGAGCTCGTTTGAGACCCGCTGCCAGACGTATCGTCTAACTTACGCCGGGGGAGGGTGGTTCGATTACACAGCTCCGTCTTGCCAGCGCCGTTCGGGACGACGAATCCGAGTCCATCCCAATCGTCGACGGCCAACGAGATGTCTTCCCGGGTGGTGGTCGGCTCGCAACGGTTCGTCGGGGCCAAAACCTGCACTGAATGGTCGGTAGCGTTCACGTGCTTCATGTGTACCAAGCGGAACACGTTGGGGTCTGTGCCCATGTACGTGGGGAGTTTTATGGTCTGGTTCGGGGCGGCGGCAAGGGGTATTCTTGTGCCAGTCCATGAATGGTCGTCGGTGGATTCGGCCGCTCCGCGCTCTGGCAAGCCACGCTTACACCGTTCAGCCCCAATCCAGCCGGATTAGCCCCGCCGGGAGGTGAATGACTGAATGACCGGAATATCAATGCTCGAGCAGTCCGCCGATTGGTCCGCGGTACTCACCGAACAGTCGGTACCCGAGGTCCCTCATCCGGCCATAGCCCGGGAGGTAGCGAAGGATTCGGAGGAGCTTGGTTGCGCGATGGTTAGTCAACCGGAAAGCCTCCTCCATCGCTTCGCCACACGAGTGGACGGTGTCGTCGACCAACAGATGCGCACATCGTTCCCAGTCGTCCGGCAGGCGTCGGACATCATCGGGATCGAGATCGGAAAAGCCCACCAGATCGATCGGTCCGCGTTTTGCGAGCCACAGCGCCGACCGCGCGCATATCCCGCAGTCGTCGTCATAGACGAGGACCGGCGCATCCCCGCTCATCGAAACGATCTTCGGTGAGACCGCACTTACGTTCTTTCGGTTCGATTGAAATTCAGCATCGGCAATTTCCTATGTCGGTACCGGCCCGGATTAATGGAGGCCGAGAGAGGCCCCAGTGCGCCCGGTTGAACGGCCGAATAGTCCTACCAAATCGACGGCTCCGATCTTTCAGGGCGTAATCCCCTGTCCGATCGAAGCTCGTAGAGCGCCGGGAACGACGGTCCACACCCCTGCCCTGGGGGGCGTCGGACATCGTGTAGGAAAGCGGTTATCTTCGGGCGTGAAATAAGGACGTATGTCTATGCCGGCAGAAGAGGCCGCCCAGTTTCTGGCAGACTCCCCGGACCGGCAGCGACTCCTCCGCCACCTCGTCGATTCCTCCGGGGCTCCGGCCACGTTGGCGGAGACCCTCTCGCTCTCTAGGCGAAGCGTGCAACGACATCTGCGTCAGTTCGCCGAGCGCGGATGGGTCCGGAAGACCGACGGTCACTACGAGCTCACGGTGACCGGCGAACTCGTCGCGGAGGAACACGAGCGCTATCTGGATACACTTGGCCGGATCGATGACCTCGCCGAATTTTTCAGTCACCTTCCGGATCGGGATCATACCCCGGACCCAGAGTGGTTGGATACGGCGACCGTCGCCACAGCTGCACCGGAGAACCCCCAGGCACCGGTCCAGCACTATCTCGAACATGTTCGCTCGTTCGAGACGGATCACATCCGCATGATCTCGCCGGTGCTCAGTCGCCTGTTCCAGAAAGCCCACGCCGAGCTGGCGTTGCAGGGCGTGCACACGGACCTCGTGATGGACACACAGACCGTTGACCGCGCCAAGGAGCTGAATCCGCGGGAGTTCGACATCACCAGCAGCGTCGACGTTCTCGACATCTACCGCTACCCCGACGATGTCGCGTTCGGGCTAACCATTGGCGATTCGAGAGTGCTCATGGGCGCCTACGACGACGACGGTCAACTCCGTGCCTGTGTCGGGTCGGCGGAGTCCACCTTCGTCGAGTGGAGCCGCCAGCTATTCGAGCGGTATCGCGACCGGGCGAAGCTCGTCGAACCGGCGGTGCAACTCCCCTTCTCCCTCGGGAACCGGGACTGAATCGCCCCGGAGTAGGAACAACGGATTATCGTAGC